>NZ_JBHVPG010000046.1:0-70675 GCF_042887545.1 Streptomyces sp. NPDC057939 | reverse complement strand
GCCCTGCGCGAGTCCCGGCCCCACGACGCGCCGTGACGGACGGCAACGCGGCCCGGACATGACGCAGGGGCCCGGCCGTCCCCCGGCCGGGCCCCTGCGTCATGTCCGCGCACCGGGCCTCAGGCCTGGATGCGTCCGCTCATCCACGTGAGCATCGGCGGGATCTCGCGGCGCCACGTGTTGAAGTTGTGGCCGCCGCTGTCGAGGATGATCGAGGAGACCCGGTCCGGGCCCTTGACCAGCTTGATGAACTTGCGGGTGTCACCGAGGTTCGGCTCGCCCTTCTCGCTGCTGGTGACGAGGAACGAGGTGCCCGACGGCTTCTTGCCGGCCATCGTGTGCAGCACGTCCGCGCGCTTCTTCAGCTTCTCGTCGCCGTGGAACAGGTCACCGGTGGTGGGGTCGTTCGGGGCGTCGTAGTAGGCGGACAGACCCGCGGCCGCGCCGAAGGTCTGCGGGTAGTGCGCGGCGATCTTCAGGGCGCAGTAGCCACCCGTCGAGTTGCCGATGAAGCCCATGTTCTGCGGCTTGTCACCGACCCGGAAGGTCGCCTGGATGGCCTTGGGCAGGTCCTGCGCGAAGAACGTCTCGGTCTGCGGGCCACCGGGTATGTCCACGCACTCGGTGTCGCGCGGCGGCGCCACGGTCGGCCGCAGCATGACCAGGATCATCGGCTTCATCTTGCCCGCCTTCGACAGGCTGAAGGCCTTCATCGGGTAGTCGAGCCCCTTGATCAGGTTCTCGGCGGTGCCCGGGTAACCGGTCAGCACGATCGACGCGGGAAAGTTCTGGTCCTTGTGCTGTGGCTGGAAGTACTCGGGCGGGAGCCACACGTAGCCGGGACTCGTTATCTTCGACTTCTGCCCGGTTATGGCAATCTTCAGGATCTGACCACCGACCTGGGGCTTGGCACCGCCCGGCACGTCCAACTTCTGCTTGTCGACGACCTTGATGTCCTTGCTGCTCATCGAGTGGTCGACGACCTTGCCGATGGACGTCTCCTGGCCGAACAGGTCGGCCCAGGTCCCGTAGAACAGGAACGACTTGTTGGCCGCGAGCCCGATCGCCGAGAACAGCGCCAACTGGGTCGCGAGGAGGAGACCGATCCGGCCGGCGACCGAACGCCAGCTGCGGTTCGAGAGCTTCGGCCAGAACCACACCGTGGCCGCGAACAGCAGCACTCCGGCGACGATGGCCAACGCCAGAACCGTATTACTGGTGAGACCCATGAGCAGTCAGTCGACTTTCTGATGGCAGGACTGGAAATTTCCGACGGAAGAGTGAACCCGCTCCTCGTCGACGTCGTCCTAATGGACGCACCACACACCGGAGGCTGTCGCGGCCTTCGGCCACATGATCTCTCGCGGAGCAACGGGAAGCGATGTCTAGCAGGATAGATGGCGATAAGTCGGGACAGGTTCCGAGCAGGGTCCGCCGAATCCTCCGTGGTCCACGGCCGGAGTCGGTGCCCGGTCTCGTAGGTACGGCCGTCATGATCGTCGGCCTTCTGGACATCGCGGCGGGGGTCTTCCCCCGCTTCCGGCACAGCCGGATCCACGCGGTCACCGAAGTGCTGCCCGGTTCGCTGGGCCCCTTCGCCGCGGCCATGTCCATCAGCGCGGGCGTGCTGCTGCTGCTGCTCGCCCACGGCCTCAAGCGGCACAAGCGACGGGCCTGGCGGGCCTCCGTCGTCCTGCTGCCCGCGGGCGCGGTCGCGCAGTTCACGTACCGGCACTCGATCATCGGCGTGGTCATCGCCGCGGTGCTCCTCGCACTGCTGCTGCGCCATCAGGGTGAGTTCAAGGCGCTGCCGGACCCCCGCAGCCGCTGGAAGGCGCTCGCGAACTTCGTCCTCATGAGCGCCGGCTCCATCGGACTCGGCCTGGTCATCGTCAACGTGCACCCGGGCAAGGTCGTCGGCCGCCCGAGCCTGTACGAGCAGATCACCCACGTCGTCTACGGGCTCTTCGGCTTCGAGGGCCCCGTCGACTACGCCGGTCGGGTGTCCTGGACCGTCGGCTACTCGCTCGGCGCCCTCGGCATGCTGACCGCCCTCACCACCATCTACCTGGCCTTCCGCCCCGAGCACCCGGCCGCACGCCTCACCGCCGACGACGAGACGCAGCTGCGCGAGCTGCTCGCCAAGCACGGCGGCCGCGACTCCCTCGGCCACTTCGCGCTCCGCCGCGACAAGGCCGTCGTCTTCTCCCCCAGCGGCAAGGCCGCCGTCACCTACCGGGTCGTCTCCGGCGTGATGCTCGCCTCCGGCGACCCCATCGGCGACGTCGAGGCCTGGCCCGGCGCCATCGAGCGGTTCATGGAGGAGGCCAAGGCCCACTCGTGGACCCCCGCCGTCATGGGCTGCAGCGAGACCGGCGGCGAGGTCTGGACCCGCGAGACGGGGCTGGACGCCCTGGAGCTGGGTGATGAGGCGATCGTCGATGTCAAAGACTTCTCCCTCTCGGGCCGAGCCATGCGCAACGTCCGCCAAATGGTGAAGCGCATCGAACGCAACGGCTACACCACCAAGGTCCGCCGGGTCAGCGAACTGACCGAGATCGAGCTGGAGCAGGTCCGCGGCGCCGCCGAGGCGTGGCGCGGCACCGACACCGAGCGCGGCTTCTCCATGGCGCTGGGCCGGGTCGGCGACCCGGGCGACGGCGACTGCTTCATCGCCACCGCCCACCGCGTCGAGGAGGGCGACACCAGCCCCTTCGGCGACCTGAAGGCCGTCCTGCACTTCGTCCCGTGGGGCAAGGACGGCATGTCGCTGGAGCTGATGCGCCGCGACCGCGCCGCCGACCCCGGCATGAACGAGCTGCTGATCGTGGCCTCCCTGGAGGCCGCTCCCGCGCTGAGGATCGAGAAGGTCTCCCTGAACTTCGCGATGTTCCGCTCGGCCCTGGCCCGCGGCGAGAAGATCGGCGCCGGCCCGGTCCTGCGCATGTGGCGCGGACTGCTCGTCTTCCTCTCGCGCTGGTTCCAGATCGAGTCGCTCTACAAGTTCAACGCCAAGTTCCGCCCGCGCTGGGAGCCCCGCTTCGTCGTCTTCCGGCAGACCCGCGACCTGCCCCGCATCGGCTTCGCCGCGATGCAGGCCGAGGGCTTCGTGACGCTGGCCCTGCCCCGGCTGTTCGCGGCCCGCCGCCGCCCCAAGCCCGTCCGCACCTGCGCGCACGAGCAGCCCTCCACCAAGGTTCCGGCCCAGGCGGAGCGCGAGGTCCAGCCCGCCTGACGCACGACCGGGCGCGGTACGCACCGAAGGGCCCGGCGGCACCCCCGCCGGGCCCTTCCCCGTTCCCGGCCGGGGCGGGCCCCGGCGCCCGCTCCGGGCGGGGAACGGCCACCGGCTCCCGCGGAAGGACCGCCCCGGGCACGGGCTCTACCCTGGGACCCATGAACAACAACCGCGGAGCCGCTGCCAGGGGCCGGGTGACAGGCCTGCCCGACTGGGACCGCTGCGGGGTCATGGGCGTCGTCAACGTCACTCCGGACTCCTTCTCCGACGGCGGCCGCTGGTTCGACACCACCGCGGCCGTCAAGCGCGGCCTGGACCTCGTCGCGCAGGGCGCCGACCTCGTGGACGTCGGCGGCGAGTCCACCCGCCCCGGCGCCTCCCGCGTCGACGAGGAGGAGGAGCTGCGCCGGGTCGTCCCCGTGGTGCGCGGCCTCGCCTCCGAAGGCGTCGTCGTCTCCGTCGACACCATGCGCGCGGCCGTCGCCGCCCGCGCGGTCGAGGCCGGCGCCGCCCTGGTCAACGACGTCAGCGGCGGGCTCGCCGACCCCGGCATGATCCCGGCCGTCGCCGCCGCCGAGGTCCCCTTCGTCGTCATGCACTGGCGCGGCTTCAGCGAGGGCATGAACAGCCTCGCCGTCTACGAGGACGTCCTCGGCGAGGTCACCGCCGAACTCCGCGCCCGCATCGACGCCGTCGTCTCCGGCGGCATCGCCCCCGAGCGGATCGTCGTCGACCCCGGCCTCGGCTTCGCGAAGAACGCCGAGCACGACCTGGCCCTCGTCGCGCACCTGCCGGAGCTGCGCGCGCTCGGCTTCCCGCTGCTCGTCGCCGCCTCGCGGAAGCGTTTCCTCGGACGGGTCCTGGCCGGCGCCGCCGACACCGCCCCGCCGCCGGCCCGCGAACGGGACGCCGCCACGGCCGCCGTCTCGGCCATCGCCGCGCACCAGGGCGCCTGGGCCGTGCGGGTGCACGAGGTACGGGCGACCGCGGACGCGGTTCGGGTGGCCCGCGCCGTGGAAGGGGCACTGTGATCCGCCGGACGGACCTCCGCCGGCCGTACAGGGAAGGGGCACGGTGAGCCGTACCGACATCGAAGCCGTCGAAGAGGCCAATGCGGCCTTCTACGAGGCCATGGAGCAGGGGGACTTCGACGCGCTGTCGGCGCTCTGGCTCGACGACGAGATCTCCTGCGTCCACCCGGGCTGGCCGGTGCTCTCGGGGCGGGGCGAGGTACTGCGCTCGTACGCGCTGATCATGTCCCACACCGAGTACATCCAGTTCTTCCTCACCGACACCAAAGTGGCGCTGATAGGCGACACCGCCCTCGTCACGTGCACCGAGAACATCCTGAGCGGCGGACCCGCCGAGGACGGCGGCGAGCTGGGCCCCCTGGTGGGTCAGCTGGTCGTCGCCACCAATGTGTTCCGACGCACACCGCAGGGGTGGCTCCTCTGGTCCCACCACGGTTCTCCGGTGCTCACGGACTCCGATGACGAGGAAGAAGAGGGCACCGACTGACCCCAAGGGCGGGGGCCGAGCTCCGTCGCAGGTAAATTCGAAGGCGGACGACGCCGACCGCACTCGGCGTAGGCCCATGGCCCCGGGGAGTCCCGGGACCGGAAGCACCTACGAAAGCAGGAGTGATTCGCGTGGATCGTGTCGCGCTGCGCGGCCTCAAGGCTCGCGGGCACCACGGCGTCTTCCCCCGGGAGCGCGAAGAGGGCCAGACCTTCATCGTCGACCTCGTACTGCACCTCGACACCCGCCCGGCCGCGGCCGGGGACGACCTGGCGAAGACCGTGCACTACGGCGTCGTCGCCGAGGAGGTCGTCGACGTGGTGCAGGGCGAGCCCGTCGACCTGATCGAAACCCTCGCCGAGCGGATCGCACAGCAGTGCCTCAAGCACGAAGCGGTGGCACAGGTGGAGGTCGTCGTCCACAAGCCGGACGCACCCATCACCGTCCCCTTCGACGACGTGACCATCACGATCACCCGGAGCCGCGCATGAACAACGGACTGACCGCCCAGAGCGACCCCACCGTCCAGCCCGTACCCGCATCCGTCGTCGAGGCCGTCGACGCGGCGGACGTGACGCTGTCCAACCCCAAATGGGCCGTCGTCGCGCTCGGGGCGAACCTCGGCAACCGGCTGGAGACCCTCCAGGGCGCCATCGACGCCCTCGGCGACACCCCCGGCCTGCGGGTCAAGGCCGTCTCCCCCGTCTACGAGACCGAGCCGTGGGGCGTCGAGCCCGGCTCGCAGCCCTCGTACTTCAACGCGGTCATCGCGGTGAAGACCACCCTGCCGCCGTCCTCGCTGCTGGAACGCGGCCAGGCCATCGAGGAGGCCTTCGACCGCGTCCGCGAGGAGCGCTGGGGGCCCCGCACCATCGACGTCGACATCGTCTCCTACGCCGACGTCGTCTCCGACGACCCCGTCCTCACCCTCCCGCACCCCCGGGCCCACCAGCGCGCCTTCGTGCTCGCCCCGTGGCACGACATCGACCCCGAGGCCCAGCTCCCCGGAATCGGCGCGGTCACGGCCCTGCTGGCCGAAATCGGCCTGACCGGCGTCACGGCACGCCCCGACCTGGAACTCCGCCTGCCGGAGTAATCGTTAGCCTGTTCACTGCGACTGGCTGAGAGTGGGGAACGGGCAAGTGAAGCAACTGAGGCCGGCGGTCCTGGCGGGCATCTTCCTGATCGCCGGGGTCCTGTCCTGGGCGGGCGCCCGGCTGTGGAACGCGTACGGGAGCCTGCCGGGCGTGCCGCTGGCCGCCCCGGTCGTGCTGGCCGTCATCGCGGCCGTCCTGTTCGCCACGGCCCTGTCGATGCGCTCGCGGCTCAAGGCCCAGCGCGAGCGCCGCCCGGGGGCCAAGGGCGTGGAGCCGCTGATGGCGGCCCGCGCCGTGGTCTTCGGGCAGGCCAGCGCGCTCGTGGCGGCGCTGGTCGCCGGGATGTACGGCGGGGTCGGGGTCTTCCTGCTGACCGACGCCCTCGACGTGCCCGCGCGCCGCGACCAGGCCTGGTACGCGGGCGGCTCCGTCCTCGCGGGCGCCGCCGTCATCGCCGCCGCCCTCTTCCTGGAGCGCGTCCTGAAGCTCCCGGAGGACGAGGACCCGGGGAAGGCCCCGGCCACGGCCTGAGGCCCCCAGCCGCCCGCACGCCACCCCACGGCCACCACCGGCGCCCGCCCGGCTCCCGGGCCCCCGCGGGCGTGCGGCAGCGTCAGCGGACCGTCGTGGCGGCCCACGGCGTCGAGGAGCGGGGCCCCGTGGGAACGCTCAGCGCGCCACGATGAGGCTCATCGCCTCGCTGCGGGTCGCGGGGTCACGGAGCTGGCCGCGCACGGCCGAGGTGAGGGTCTTGGCGCCCGGCTTGCGGATGCCCCGCACCGACATGCACATGTGCTCGGCCTCGATGACGACGATGGCGCCGCGGGCGTCGAGGATCTGCATCAGCGAGTCGGCTATCTGAGTGGTGAGTCGTTCCTGCACCTGCGGGCGGCGGGCGAAGACGTCGACCAATCGGGCCAGCTTGGACAGGCCCGTGATCTTGCCGGACTCCGCCGGGATGTAGCCGACGTGGGCCACGCCGTGGAACGGCAGCAAATGATGCTCGCACAGCGAAACGATCTCGATGTCCTTGACCAGGACCATCTCGTCGTGGCCGAGGTCGAAGGTCGTCGTCAGCACTTCCTCGGGCGACTGCCGCAGGCCCGCCAGGATCTCCCGGTACGCCCGCGCCACGCGTGCCGGGGTCTCCAGCAGGCCCTCGCGGTCGGGGTCCTCGCCGACGGCTATCAGGAGCTCGCGGACGGCCGCCTCGGCGCGCTTCTCGTCGAACTCGCCGATCGTGCCCTCGCCACCGGTCAGGGTCACTGGGTCGGTCATCTCATCCTCGTTCCTGTGTGCGCACACGGCCACGTGAAAGTGCCGCGCCCCCCAGGCTAGAACCTGGGGGGCGCGGCATCCATTCCGGGCCTGATCAGGCCTCCGGACGCTCCTCCGGGGAGGGCTCCGGGGCCTTCTCCACCGACACGGCCGGCGTTGCCGCCGAGATGCCGTTGGCGGCGTTCGTCAGCTGGAGCTCCTTGGGAGAGAGCACCGGCGGACGGGTGGATGGGGTGCGACGGGAGGAGCCGGTCCACGCGGGACGGGCCGGACGCTTCACGATCGTCGAGAAGACCTCGGCGATCTGCTCCTTGTTCAGCGTCTCCTTCTCCAGCAGCGCGAGGACCAGGTTGTCCAGGACGTCCCGGTTCTCGACCAGGATCTCCCAGGCCTCGTTGTGCGCGGTCTCGATGAGCTTCTTGACCTCTTCGTCGACCAGCGCCGCGACCTCCTCCGAGTAGTCCCGCGGGTGCGACATCTCGCGGCCCAGGAACGGCTCGGTGTTGTCGCCACCGAACTTGATCGCACCGAGACGCTCGGTCATGCCGTACTGCGTGACCATGGCCCGCGCCGTGGCGGTGGCCTTCTCGATGTCGTTCGCCGCGCCCGTCGTCGGGTCGTGGAAGACCAGCTCCTCGGCCGCGCGCCCGCCCAGCATGTACGCCAGCTGGTCGAGCATCTCGTTGCGCGTGGTCGAGTACTTGTCCTCGTCGGGCAGGACCATGGTGTAACCCAGGGCCCGACCGCGGGACAGGATCGTGATCTTGTGGACCGGGTCGGAGTTCGGGGAAGCCGCCGCGACCAGGGCGTGTCCGCCCTCGTGGTACGCGGTGATCTTCTTTTCCCGGTCCGACATGATCCGGGTCCGCTTCTGCGGGCCCGCCACGACGCGGTCGATCGCCTCGTCCAGGGCGTGGTTGTCGATCAGCTTCTTGTCCGAGCGGGCGGTCAGCAGGGCCGCCTCGTTCAGGACGTTGGACAGATCGGCACCGGTGAAGCCGGGCGTGCGCCGGGCAACCGCGCCCAGGTCGACGTCCGGAGCGACCGGCTTGCCCTTCTGGTGGACCTTGAGGATCTCCAGACGGCCCTGCATGTCCGGGCGGTCGACCGCGATCTGCCGGTCGAAGCGGCCCGGGCGCAGCAGCGCCGGGTCGAGGATGTCGGGACGGTTCGTGGCGGCGATCAGGATGACGCCGCCCTTCACGTCGAAGCCGTCCATTTCGACGAGCAGCTGGTTGAGCGTCTGCTCGCGTTCGTCGTGGCCGCCGCCGAGGCCCGCACCGCGGTGCCGGCCGACGGCGTCGATCTCATCGACGAAGACGATCGCCGGCGCGTTGGCCTTGGCCTGCTCGAACAGGTCACGGACACGCGAGGCACCGACACCGACGAACATCTCGACGAAGTCGGAACCGGAGATCGAGTAGAAGGGCACACCGGCTTCGCCCGCGACGGCGCGCGCCAGCAGGGTCTTACCGGTGCCGGGCGGGCCGTAGAGCAGCACGCCCTTGGGGATCTTGGCGCCGACGGCCTGGAACTTCGCCGGCTCCTGGAGGAACTCCTTGATCTCGTGGAGTTCCTCGACGGCCTCGTCCGAACCCGCGACATCGGCGAACGTCGTCTTCGGGGTGTCCTTGGTGATGAGCTTGGCCTTGGACTTCCCGAAGTTCATGACCCGGGAGCCGCCGCCCTGC
The DNA here is from genome assembly GCF_042887545.1 of Streptomyces sp. NPDC057939. NCBI lineage: Bacteria > Bacillati > Actinomycetota > Actinomycetes > Kitasatosporales > Streptomycetaceae > Streptomyces > Streptomyces sp. NPDC057939. Next base: position 61,853 of record NZ_JBHVPG010000046.1, on the reverse strand, counting down.
ATCTGGTTCATCAGGAACAGGAAGACCACGACGATGAGGACGAAGGGCAGGAGCGAGAGCAGCACGCTCAGGAACGGGCTGGTCTTGTCCGGGGTGACGGAGTATCCGTCCGGGATCTGACCGGCTTCGTACTTGGTCTGGAGGTTCTGGGCGAGCTGAACGCCCTGATCCCCGATGTAGTTGGCCTGGAACTTGGTGCCGTCGTTGTTGCCGAGCTTCTGGTCCTTCTTGAGCTCGATCTTGATCATCTGGCTGTCGCCGGTGGTCAGCTTGGCGCTGTCCACCTGGCCACTGTTGATCGCCTTGATGACCTCGCTGGTCTCCACCGACTTGTAGCCGCCGCCGGAGCCGACGACGTTCATCAACACGACCACGGCGAGGACGGCCAGCACGATCCACATGACCGGCCCACGGAAGTATCGCTTCACGTCCATCCATACGGGGCGCTAGGCACCCCGTCCCTCCTGCCCGTAGGTAAATGCTGCTCTGAGTAAAGACTGTTCTTCGGAATGTACCCCTGTATTGTCACCCGCGGCCTCGTGGGACGGCTGACAGACCCGCCTTCCCATGCTCCAACGGCGGGAATCGCCCCGAGGTTCCCCAGGTTTCCCTGTGGTCTTGTCGGGAGCGGGTCCCGCGGCCGGTGGCCGCGGGGACGCGTCGCACGCGGGTTCCGCGGCGAACGCGACCGGGGGAGGCGCGTCAGCCGCCGTAGACGTGCGGTGCGAGCGTGCCGACGAACGGCAGGTTGCGGTACTTCTCCGCGTAGTCCAGGCCGTAGCCGACGACGAACTCGTTCGGGATGTCGAAGCCGACCCACTTCACGTCGATCGCGACCTTCGCGGCGTCGGGCTTGCGCAGCAGCGTGACGACCTCCAGGGAGGCCGGCTGGCGCGAGCCCAGGTTCGACAGCAGCCAGGACAGCGTCAGACCGGAGTCGATGATGTCCTCGACGATCAGGACGTGCTTGTCCTTGATGTCGGTGTCCAGGTCCTTGAGGATCCGCACCACGCCGGAGGACTGGGTTCCGGCGCCGTAGGACGACACCGCCATCCAGTCCATGGTGAGCGGGGTGGACAAGGCGCGCGCCAGGTCCGCCATCACCATCACGGCGCCCTTGAGCACACCGACGATGAGCAGGTCCTTGCCCGCGTACTCCGCGTCGATCTTCGCGGCCAGCTCGGCCAGCTTCGCGTCGATCTCTTCCTTGGTGATGAGCACCGACTGGAGGTCGCTGCCCATGTCCTTCTCGTCCACCCGCATCACTTTCGTTGTCGGCCGGGGCTCCGGGGGTGCCCCCGGAGGACTCAGCCGTGTTTCAGCACCAATCAGCCCTGCCGAATGACAAGTCTGCCACCCTGCCGCTGGGCCTCGACGCGGCCGGGCAGGTTGATGGCGCCCTGACCGCGCCATCCGGTGATGAGGCGGTCGACTTCCTCGATGTGCCGGGCGAACAGTGAACCCGCGGGGGACCCGGCCGCGACGACGGCCCTGCGCAGCACGCGGCGCCTGACGGCCGGGGGCAGGGCGTACAGCTTCGCGCACTCCAGGCGGCCGTCGGCGTCGCGTACGCCGGTCTCGGCGTCGGCGGCCCAGGCGTCCAGGGCGTCGGCGTCGTCCCGGGAGAGCTGCGCGGTGCGGGCGAGCGCCTCGACGACTCCCTTGCCGAGCGCCTTTTCGAGGGCGGGCAGTCCCTCGTGGCGCAGCCGGGAGCGGGTGTAGGCGGGGTCGATGTTGTGCGGGTCGTCCCAGACGGGGAGGGACTGGACCATGCAGGCCTTGCGGGCGGTCTGCCGGTCGATCTGGAGGAACGGGCGGCGGTAGCGCTTGGTGCGGCCCGGTCCTCCCGAGACCTCGGCCATGCCGGACAGGGAGCGGATGCCGGAGCCGCGGGCGAGGCCGAGCAGGACGGTTTCGGCTTGGTCGTCGCGGGTGTGGCCGAGCAGCACGGCGGCGGCGCCGAGCCGGTCGGCGGCCTCGTCGAGCGCCGAGTAGCGGGCGTCGCGGGCGGCGGCCTCGGGTCCGCCGTCGCGGCCGACGCGCACGGCGACGGACTCCACCGGGTCGAGGCGGAGCGCGGTCATGCGGGTGATGACCTCGGCGGCGCGCAGGTCGGAGCCGGGCTGGAGGCCGTGGTCGACGGTGATGCCGCCGGCCCGGATGCCGAGCTTGGGGGCTTCGAAGGCGAGGGCGGAGGCGAGCGCCATGGAGTCGGCGCCACCGGAGCAGGCGACGAGGACGAGTGGCGGGGTGCCGTCCGGGGTGCGACGGTCGGCGGGACGGTCGGTGAGGTCGGTGAGGACGTCGTGGAGTACGCGGCGGACCGCCAGGCGTATCGCCGCGACCGCAGGATGGGGACCCATGTCCGGTGCCCTTCGTGGAGTTCGGATGCTCGGAGGCGTTGGGGGTGGTGCGAGGGGTGCTGCTCGGTGGTGACCGGTCCGCGCGTCCGGTGTCCGCGGCGGGATGGCCGCGGAGGAACCCCCGGAAGTTGCGGGTTGTCACTCAGAGTGCGTCGATGGTGACAGAACCGAGCCGTTCCCCGAGCATCGCACGCCCTTCCACGGCCCACGGTCCCTCGGACGGGTGACGCTGCTTCCCCCAGTGAGACATGTTTACGCCCCGTGCGTCACCTTCCTTCGCTCCCTTCGCTCCCCCTGCCGTGCACCCGGGCCACCCAGTCGGCGGGCTTGGCGATCTCCGTCTTGGTGGGCAGCGTGTTCGGTGAGGTCCACACGCGGTTGAAGCCGTCCATGCCGACCTGGCCGACGACGGCGCGGACGAACCGTTCGCCGTCGCGGTACTGGCGCAGCTTGGCGTCGAGCCCGAGGATCTTGCGCAGGGCGGCGTCGAGGCGGCCCGCGCCGCTGGCCCTGCGCTGCTGGAACTTCTCGCGGATCTCGGCGACGGAGGGGACGACCTCGGGTCCGACGCCGTCCATGACGAAGTCGGCGTGGCCCTCCAGCAGGGACATGACGGCGGTGAGCCGGCCCAGCACCTCGCGCTGTTCGGGGGTCTGGACGAGCTCGACGAGCGAGCGGCCCTCTTCGCCGCGTTCGGCTTCGGGGCGGGCTCCGGCGAAGGACTGGACGGCTTCGCGGAGCCGTTCCAGGACGGTGGAGGGGTCCATTTCGGTGGCGCCGAGGAACGTCTGGATTTCGCCCTCCAGATGGGCCCGCAGCCACGGGACGGCCGTGAACTGGGTACGGTGCGTCTCCTCGTGCAGGCAGACCCACAGTCGGAAGTCGTGCGGGTTCACCTCCAGCTCGCGCTCGACGTGCACGATGTTGGGGGCGACGAGGAGCAGCCGCCCGCCCGTCGCGGCGGAGCCCGGCAGGTCGAGGCCGGCGGGCGCGAAGGTCTCGTACTGACCGAGGACCCGGGAGGCCAGGAAGCTCAGCAGCATGCCGAGCTCGACGCCGGTGACCTTGCCGCCGACGGCTCCGAGGACCGCGCCGCCGGGGGCGGCGCCGCGGCGTTCCTGCATCTTGCCGAGCAGGGGGCCGAGCAGTTCCCGGAAGCCGGCGACGTTGGCCTTGATCCATCCGGCCCGGTCGACGACCAGGACGGGCGTGTCGGGGACGGAGGCCCCGCCGTCGGGCAGGGCGGCCATCATCCGGGTGAAGTCGCGCACGTGCTGTTCCGAGGTCCTGGCGTGCCGGCGCAGCTCCGCCACCACGGCCCGGGCCTCCTCGCGGCTGACCTCGGGACCCGGCCGCACGAGCCGGGTCGCGGTCGCCACCGCGAGGTTCCAGTCGACCATCTCCGCACCACCGATGCTCGTCATGCGTAAACCGTACGTGGACCTGCGCCGGAGCGGACCCCCTACGGTGTGGTGGCCACCGCTGCGGCGAGCTTGTCGAGGCCCTTCTCGGCGGCGGGTCCGTCCGGGGCGCCCGCGGTGAGGAAGGCGAAGGCCAGCAGTCGCCCGGAGGGGTCGACGGCGGTCCCGGCGAGGGAGTTCACGCCGGTCAGGGTGCCGGTCTTGGCCCGCAGCAGGCCGGCGGCCGGGGAGGTTCCGGCGTTGCGGGAGCGCAGGGTGCCGGTGAATCCGGCGACGGGCAGGCCGGTGAGGGCCGGTCTGAGTTCGGGGTGTCGGGGGTCGGCGGCCTTGGCGAGGAGTCCCGTCAGGAGGCGGGTGCTGACCTTGTCGGCGCGGTTGAGGCCGCTGCCGTCCGCGAAGCGGTAGCCGTTCACGTCGAGGCCGAGGGAGGCCAGCTTGTCGGTGACGGCCTTCTCGGCGCCCTCGAAGCTCGCGGGCGCGCCGGCGGCGACGGCGGTCTGGCGGGCGAGGGCTTCGGCGATGTCGTTGTCGCTGTGGGTCAGCATCCGCTCGACGAGGCCGGCGACCGGGGTGGAGTGGGTGGCGGCCAACGGTTGGGCGCCGGCGGGGGCGTTGGCCCGGGCAGGTTCGCCGGTGACCTTGATGCCGCGTTCGCGCAGCAGGCCGGCGAAGGCGCGGGCGGTGTCCCCGGAGGGGTCGTCGGCGCGTTCGACGGGGCCGGAGACCGAGTCGTCGGGGCGGCCCTCGTCGGCGGTGAGGGCGGTGACGGGGGCGATGTTGTCGTTGCGGCCGATCGGGTGGCGGACGGCGCCGGGGTAGAGGAAGTCGTCGTAGCCGAGGGTGACGGTGTCGGTGCCGGCGGCCTTGAGGGCCTGCGCGGTGTCCGCGGCGAGGGCGACGAGGCTGCCGCCGGATCCGGCGGGGCTCTTCTTCTTCGCGGTGAGCGAGGGGTCCCCGCCGCCGACGAGGACGATCTGCCCGGGTCCGGCTCCGGGGGTCACCGCGGTCCGGATCCGGTGCTCGGGGCCGAGGGCGGCCAGCGCGGCCACCGCGGTGGCGATCTTGACGGTGGAGGCCGGGGTCATGGCCTCGCCCGGCGCGGATTCGTAGAGGACCCGGCCCGTCGCGGTGTCGATCACCGAGGCGCTGCGCACGGTGCCGAGCGCGCGATCGGCGAGCAGCGGTCCGAGCACCCCGGCGAGCGCCTCGGAGCCGCCGGGGGCGGCTGCCGGCCGGTCGCCGGCCGGGGCGGACGGGCCGATGCCGGGGAGCACGCCGGGGGCGCTGGCCGCGGGCTCGGGCAGGGCCGCCCCCGTGACGTGATCTGCGCCACCCGCGCGGCTCCAGGAGGCGGCCCTGTCCCGCTCGGCCTTACGCTGACCGGAGTCCCACGGCCCGGCGCTTGCCACCGTCACCGCCGAGAGGGCGAGGCCGGCCACGGCCGACCCCGCGATGAGCTGCCACGTCTTGACCAATGGCACCTCGGACCAGCCCCTTTCGCGATCACACATATGCGTGAGGGACACTTAACCACTGCGTCTTGCCGCGAGCATGGCACCCCACCCCGTAGGGCTGGGCGGGACGCGCGCGCGGTTGAATCAAATGCAGTCCCGTAGCAATGAAGCTGATCATGGAGGAGCAGGACGTGGAGTTCGACGTCACCATCGAGATCCCCAAGGGTTCGCGGAACAAGTACGAGGTGGACCACGAGACCGGCCGGATCCGTCTGGACCGTCGCCTCTTCACCTCGACCAGCTACCCGGCCGACTACGGCTTCGTCGAGAACACCCTCGGCGAGGACGGCGACCCGCTGGACGCCCTGGTCATCCTGGACGAGCCGACCTTCCCGGGCTGCCTGATCAAGTGCCGCGCGATCGGCATGTTCCGCATGACGGACGAGGCGGGCGGCGACGACAAGCTGCTGTGCGTGCCGGCCTCGGACCCGCGTGTCGAGCACCTGCGCGACATCCACCACGTCTCCGAGTTCGACCGCCTGGAGATCCAGCACTTCTTCGAGGTCTACAAGGACCTGGAGCCCGGCAAGTCCGTCGAGGGCGCGAACTGGGTCGGCCGCACCGAGGCCGAGGCCGAGATCGAGGCCTCGTACAAGCGCCTGGAGGCGCAGGGCGGCCACCACTGAGCTCCGCTCGGTGATCCGTGTCGGCGCCTTGCGCCGACCGGCTGACTCGACCGCGGGCGGTACCCCTCGTGGGGGTGCCGCCCGTTCGTCGTGTCCGGGGCGGGGGCCACGTCCCCGTTCGGCGGATCGGGGCGGGGGGCGTGCCCGCGCCGGGCCGTCGCGGCGCCACCGGACGACCGCCGGAGCCGTACCGGGGACACGGCGGAGGATCGCGAAGAGGCGGCCGGAGGGGCGACGGAGGGGCGACGGGCGGGCGACGGAGGATGAGCCGGGAACGGGCGGGTACGGGCGGGGGATCGGGCGGCGGCCGAAGGCCGCTCCCGGCGAGCGATCGGCGGATGGCCGTCCGCTTTCGCCGGGGAGGAAACGATTCCGCATACTTGTGTCCGAGCCGACAGGACGGGAGGACGCGTGGCGGAGGCCGAAGGATCCGGGGTCGAGGACCGGAAGCCGAAGTCGGACGAGGCGCGCAGCGCCTTCACCCCGCCGCGCGGCATCGCGGCGGAGTCCCCGGAGGACGACCAACCGACGTCGGAGTTCACCGTCCCCGACGGTCTGGCCGCGCTGCCCGTGGAGCCCGAGGGTTCCGCCTTCGCCGCCCCGGCCACCTACAGCGCCCAGCACTCCCCGCCCGCGTACACGCCCGGCATGGCCGCCGGTTTCCCCGGCTCGCGGATGAAGGAATCGCCCTGGCAGGACCGCATGCGCGTCATGCTGCGCATGCCGGTGGACGTCCGGCCGGTGGCCGAACCGGTGCAGAAGAGCGACAGCGGGCCCGCGGTGGGCCGCGTGCTCGACCTCACGCTGCGCATCGGCGAACTGCTCCTGGCGGGCGGTGAGGGCGCCGAGGACGTCGAGGCGGCCATGTTCGCCGTCGCCCGCTCCTACGGCCTCGACCGCTGCGAGCCCACGGTCACCTTCACCCTGCTGTCCATCACCCACCAGCCGTCCCTGGTCGACGACCCCGTCTCGGCGAACCGCACGGTGCGCCGGCGCGGCACGGACTACACGCGGCTCGCGGCGGTCTTCCGGCTGGTGGACGACATCAGCGCGCACGAGGTGGAGGTCTCCCTTGAGGAGGCCTACCGCCGGCTCGCCGAGATCCGCCGCAACCGCCACCCGTACCCGGGCTGGGTGCTCACGGCAGCTGCCGGACTGCTCGCCGGGGCCGCCTCGACGCTGGTCGGCGGTGGGGTCACGGTGTTCTTCTGCGCCGTGCTCGGCGCCGTCCTCGGTGACCGGCTGGCCTGGTTCTGCGCCGGGCGCGGGCTGCCGGAGTTCTACCAGTTCGTGGTCGCGGCCATGCCCCCGGCCGCGATCGGGGTGGCGCTGAAGATCGCCGAGATCGACGTCCGCGCGTCCGCGGTGATCACCGGTGGGCTGTTCGCGCTGCTGCCGGGGCGGGCCCTGGTGGCGGCGGTGCAGGACGGCCTGACCGGCTTCTACATCACCGCCTCGGCCCGGCTGCTGGAGGTCATGTACCTCTTCATCGGGATCATCGTGGGCGTGCTCGTCGTCCTCTACGTCGGCCTGCAGTTCGGCGCCGAGCCGAACCCGGACGAGGTGCTCCAGATCCCCTCCCGGCCGATCGTCCAGATCCTGGCCTCGATGGTCCTGGTGTTCACCTTCGCCATCCTGCTCCAGCAGGAACGCTCCACCGTGCTGATCGTGACGCTGAACGGCGGGGTCGCCTGGGTGACCTACGGGGCGCTGCAGGCGGCCGAGCTGCCCCCGGTGCCGTCCACGGCCATCGCGGCCGGCCTGGTCGGCCTCTTCGGGCAGCTCTTCTCCCGCTACCGGTTCGCCTCGGCCCTGCCGTACGTCACCGCCGCCATCGGGCCGCTGCTGCCGGGCTCCGCGACGTACTTCGGACTGCTGTCGATCGCCGAGAACCGGCTCGACGCGGGACTGGCCTCGCTCACCAACGCCGCCGCCATCGCCCTCGCCATCGCGGTCGGGGTCAACCTGGGGTCGGAGACCTCCCGCCTGTTCATGCGGATCCCGGGGGCGGAGAGCGCCGCGAAGCGCCGGGCGGCCAAGCGCACGCGCGGCTTCTGACGGCCGGCCCGCCGCCCCGGGACGCCGGGAGGAGGCTGGGCGGGCCCCTGCGGGCACGCGAACGCCCCGGGGACTCCTGGTCCCCGGGGCGTCGTACGGGCGTCCGTACGGGCGGTCAGCGCTTGGCGTGCCGGCCGCGCGGCTGCGGGTCCTCGGGGGCGCCGAGGCCCTGGGCGGGGCCGGCCGCGGCCGACTTCGCCTTGTTCTTCCGGGCCTTCAGCACCTCGAAGATCACCGGGATGATCGAGACGAGCACGATGCCGATGAAGATCGGCTCGATGTTCGTCTTGATGACCTCGAACTGGCCGAGCTTGTAGCCGAGGCAGGTGACGCCCGCGCCCCACAGCACGCCGCCGATGATGTTGTAGGTCAGGAAGGTGCGGTACTTCATGGCACCGGCGCCCGCGACCATCGGCGCGAAGGTGCGGATGATCGGCACGAAGCGGGCGAGCACGATGGCCTTGGGGCCGTGCTTCTCCATGAAGTCGTGCGCGGCGTCGAGGTTCTCGCGCTTGAAGAGCCTGGAGTTCGGCCGGTTGAAGAGCTTCGGCCCGAAGTGCTTGCCGATCAGGTAGCCCACCTGGTCACCGATGACGGCGGCGAGCACGATCAGGGTGCAGACCATCCACAGCGGCTGGCTGATGTTGCCGCTCGCCACGAACAGGCCCGCCGTGAAGAGCAGGGAGTCGCCGGGCAGGAACGCGAACAGTCCCGATTCGGCGAAGACGATGATCAGGATTCCGATCAGGCCGAACTCCCCGATCAGATAGTCCGGGGACAGCCACTCAGGGCCGAGCGCAAGCGTGTACACGAGTTCCGGGCTCTCCTGGATCGAGGGGAATCAGCGGGGATGCGGGGCATGACGGGTGGTTCCAATTATGAACGCACACCGCCCCCGCCAGGTTCCAGGTACCTGCGGGGGCCGTGCGCGCACTGTGCGGGAGCCTTCCGGTGAACTCCCGGCGCGCTCCCGGCTACGCCTTCCGGATCGCGTTCGCGAGGATCGCGTCCCGGACGAAAACGGCCAGACCCGGACGGACGGCTTCGTAGTACGCGGTGAACCTCTCGTCCGCGACGTACATCTCACCGAGGCAGGTGTGGATCTCGTACGTGCAGAAGTAGTAGGCGCCGTTGATCCAGCTCCGGTGGTCCTCGGCGAGGTCCATGGCCGGCTCGGACCCGGCGTCCGCGCCGGAGTCGAGCAGGGCGGCGAACCGGTCGTTGATGTCGGCGGCCGCCGCCTGGATCCGCTGCCAGTCCTCCTTCGTGTAGGACGCGGTGCGGCGGGTCGACTCCCGGTAGGCGTCGGTGCCGCCCCAACGGCGCTCCGCCTCCTCGGCGTGCTCGTCGGGGTCGAAGTCCCCGAAGACCTCGAACTTCTCCTCGGGCGTGAGGTTGATGCCCATCTTCTTCGCCTCCATGGCGTGCTCAACGGCCTTGGCCATCTGCTGGAGCCGGGCGATCCGGTCGGACAGCAGGGAGTGCTGCCGGCGCAGGTGCTCCTCCGGGTCCGAATCCGGGTCGTCCAGCAGGACCGCGACCTCGTCGAGCGGGAAACCGAGCTCCCGGTAGAACAGGATCCGCTGCAGCCGGTCGAGGTCGGCGTCGTCGTACCGCCGGTGCCCCGCCCCGCTGCGGCTGCTCGGGGAGAGCAGCCCGACCTCGTCGTAGTGGTGCAGCGTGCGCACCGTCACTCCGGCGAACCCGGCGACCTGACCCACTGACCAGCCCATCGCTTCCCGCTCCTTCCGATCGGTTGGGTACGCCCTTCACTGTGGGACCTCACGCCGCGTGAGGTGCAAGTCCGCCGCGCGGGCCTACTTGCTGAGCCCCCGGAAGCGCGCCACCGCCAGGGGGAAGAACACCGCGAGCAGCAGCAGCGGCCAGCAGACGGCGAGCAGCGCGGCGTGCTCGGCGGCCCACGACGCGGAGGACGCCGCGCCCGCCGGGTTCCCGAACAGGTCGCGCACCGCGGTGGCCGTCGCCGACATCGGGTTCCATTCCACCACCGCGCCCAACCAGCCGGGCATCGACGCCGGGGTGGCGAACGCGTTGGACAGGAAGCCCACCGGCCACACCAGGATCTGCACGGCCTGCACCAGCTCCGGCCGGCCCGCCACCATGCCCAGGAAGATCCCGATCCACAGCATCGCGAAGCGCAGCAGCAGGAGCAGCGCGAAGGCGGTCAGCGCGGCCGCCGCCGAGCCGTGCCAACGCCAACCGAGCAGCAGGCCGACGCCCGCCAGGACGGCCAGCCCCAGCGCCGACTGGAGCATGTCGGCGGCGCTGCGGCCCACGAGCACCGCCGACGAGGACATCGGCATCGCGCGGAACCGGTCGATGACCCCCTTGCCGAGGTCCTGGGTGACGGCCGTCATCGTCGCCTCCAGGCCGAAGGCCATGGTGAGGGCGAACATGCCGGGCACCAGGAACTCGACGTACTCGCCGTCGATGCCGCGCCCGCCGCCGACGAGGAAGCCGAACATCAGCAGCATCATCACCGGGAAGGCCAGCCCGACGATCACCTGCACCGGCTGTCGCGCCCAGTGGGCGAGTTCGCGGCGGGTCATCGTCCAGGAGTCCGTGACCACCCATGGCGTGCTCATACGGTCGCCTCCGCCTTCTCGTCGGTTCCGGCGGCGTCGTCGGCGCCGGCCCGTGCGCCCCCCGTGACGCCCGCGGCGCCCGTCAGTCGGAGGAAGACCTCGTCCAGGGTGGGGCGGCGCACCGAGAGGTCCGCCGCCTCGATGCCCGCCTCCTCCAGGGCGCGCAGGGTCCGGGTGAGTCCGGCCATCCGGTCCCGCACGGGGAAGCTCAGGGTCAGGGCGTCCCGGTCCACGGACGGATCCGGGTGCGGTACGCGCTGCGCCGCGCGGGCCAGGTCGGCCGCATCCCGCAGGACGACGACGATCCGGTCCGCCCCGACGCGGGCCTTCAGCTCGTCGGCGGTGCCCTCGGCGGCCACCCGCCCCGCGTCGACGAGCGAGATGCGGTCGGCCAGCCGGTCGGCCTCCTCCAGGTACTGGGTGGTCAGCAGGACGGTCGTACCGCCGCCGACCAGGGAGCGGACCGCCTCCCACACCTCGGCGCGGCCGCGCGGGTCGAGTCCGGTGGTCGGCTCGTCCAGGAACAGCACCTGCGGGTCGGTGATCAGGGACGCGGCGAGGTCCAGGCGGCGGCGCATGCCGCCGCTGTACTGCGCGACCGGCTTGCGGCCGGTGTCGGCGAGGTCGAAGCGGGCGAGCAGTTCGTCGGCCCGCACGCCGGCCCGTCGGGAGCCCAGGTGGTGGAGCCGGCCGAACATCTCCAGGTTCTGCCGGCCGTCCAACTGCTCGTCGAGCGCGGCGTGCTGGCCGAGCAGCCCGATGCGGGCGCGGACGGCCGCCGCGTCCTCGCGGACGTCGTGTCCCGCCACCCGCACGACGCCCTCGTCGTGGCGCAGCAGGGTGCTCATGACCCGGACCGCCGTGGTCTTGCCGGCGCCGTTGGGGCCGAGGACGGCGTGGACCGTCCCGGCCGGCACCTCCAGGTCGAGCCCGTCGAGGGCCCGCTTCTCCCCGTACCGCTTGTGCGCTCCTTCGACGGAGATCGCCAAGACCACTCCTCATTAGTCAAATTTGATTAGCTGGATCGGCAAAGCTATGCCCGTCACGCGGATTAGTCAAACTTGATTAGCCCTGTTGTTCCGGAGTCTTCTGCTCCGCATAGGGGTTCTCCTGGCCGTCCGCCAGGACGCCCACGAACGGGTCGCCGCCCTCGCCCGCGAAGGAGTACGCCCCCTCCTCGATCCGGGCGATCAGCCCCCGGGTCCACTCCGCCTCGGCGTCGGACGAGTGGACCCACATGTGCATGATCTCGCCGATGTGCCCGAGTTGGCCTGGCCCGCCCTCCGGCGTGTAGTAGTCGGTCACCGCCGACCGCCAGCCCGCCAGCTTCGCCAGCCGCTCGCGCAACAGCGCCAGCACCTCGTCCCGCGGCAGGTCGACCATGAAGCCGATCGCCGCCGACAGCACGTCCGTCTTCTGGTCGTGGGCCGCCAGGGCCTCGCGCAGCAGCCGGAAGTACTCCTCGCGGCCCGCGTCCGTCACCTCGTACTCGGTCCGCGGCGGCCCACCGGCCGCGCTCGGCGCCACCTCGTGCGCGAGCAGGACGCCCTGCTTCGCCATCTGCTTGAGCGCGTGGTAGATCGAGCCGGGCTTGGTGTTGGACCACTCGTGGGCGCCCCAGTACTCCAGGTCGTTGCGCACCTGGTAGCCGTGCGCCCGGCCGTGCTGGCGGACCGCACCGAGGACGAGGAGCCGAATCGCTGACATCGGGCCAGGCTACTCATCCCCCGGGCGCGCGCCGCCTCAGCCCATGGCCTTGGTCCCGTCCAGGGACTCGCGGATGATGTCCGCGTGGCCGGCGTGCCGGGCGAACTCCTCGACCAGGTGCAGCAGCATCCACCGCATCGAGACCTTGCCGTTCTCCGGGAACCACGGGGCCGGCGGCAGCGGGAACGTGTCGTCCAGGCTCGGCACGGTCGCGATGAAGGCCTCCGTCTCCTGCCGGACGCCGTCCCAGAAGGCCAGCACCTGCGGCATCGATTCGCCCTCGACCAGACGGAAGCCGTCGCTCCAGGACTGCTCGTCGGACGCCTCCTCGGCCTGGCGCCGCTGCGCCATCCTCAGCCAGCCGAGCTCGCACACGGCGACGTGCTTGAGCAACCCGGACAGCGAGAGCTCACTGACGGTCGGGCGGCTCGCCGCCTGCTCCTCGGTCAGGCCCCGCGCCGTCTCGCGGAGCCCCTCGCGCTGGGCCTCGACGAACGCGAGGAGCGTCCCGCGCTCGTCACCGGGGACCTCTGTGGACACCTGAGCCATGGCCGACCGCCTACTTCCGTGGGTTCTTCTCCTGCTGACGAGAACCACGCTACGGAGCCTTGCGGTCAGCTTCTGTCCTCAACTCGCGGCCGGTGACTCGCGGCCGGTCGCGTTCGCGCGTCACTGCCCCTGCTCGTCCTGCCGGATCACGGGCAGGGCGGTGGCGGGCTGCGGGAGCAGGGCCTTGGAGAGGTCCTGCTTGCCCGTCGGGTCGAGCCCGTACATGGCCTCGTAGATCTTGCGGACCGCCGGGCCCGAGGCGCCGGAGCCGGTGCCGCCCTGGGAGATCGTCATGACGATCGAGTAGTCCGCCGTGTACGAGGCGAACCACGAGGTGGTCTGCTTGCCCTGGACCTCCGCGGTACCCGTCTTGGCGTGCATCGGGATCTGCTTCTGCGGCCAGCCGCCGAAGCGCCAGGCGGCGCTGCCGTTGGTGGCCACCCCGGCGAGGGCCTCGTCGATGTCGTTGCGGGTCCGGGCGTCCATCGGGAGCTTGCCCTGCTCCTTCGGCGCGATCTCCCGCACCGACCGGCCGTCGGCACTGATGACCGCCTTGCCGACGCTCGGCTGGTGGATCGTGCCGCCGTTGGCGATGGCCGCGTAGACCGAGGCCATCTGGACCGGGGTGACGAGCGTGTCGCCCTGCCCGATCGAGTAGTTGATGGCGTCGCCCTCGCGCAGTTGGTTGCCCTGGCGGCAGTTCTCGTAGGCGATCTTCTCGGCGAAGGTGCCGTTCTTCTTGCCGTCCCGGCACCAGGCGTCCTTGTTCGCCTCGAAGAAGTCCTGCTTCCACTTGCGGTCGGGGATCCGGCCGGGCACCTCGTTGGGCAGGTCGATGCCGGTGCGCTTGCCCAGGCCGAACTCGTGGGCGGTCTTGAGGAACCAGTCGTTCGGGTCCTTCTTCGGCCTGATGCCGCCGTCCTTCTTCCACTCCTGGTCGGCGATGGCGTAGTAGACGGTGTCGCAGGAGACTTCCAGGGCCCGCCCGATGGTGATGTCGCCGTGGCCCTGCGACTCGAAGTTCGTGAAGGTCTGGTTGCCGACCGTGTACGCGCTGGGGCAGGGGTAGCGCCGGTTGAAGGGGTACCCCGCGTTGACCGCGGCGGCCGAGGTGACCACCTTGAAGATGGAGCCGGGCGCCGCCTGCGCCTGGATGGCCCGGTTCAGCAGCGGGTAGTTGGACTCCTTCGCGGTGAGCCCCGCGTAGTCCTTCGCGGAGATTCCGCCCACCCAGGCGTTGGGGTCGTACGTCGGGTTCGAGGCCATCGCCACGACCCGTCCGGTCCTGGTCTCCATCACCACGACGGCACCCGAGTCGGCCTCGTAGTTGCGGTGGGTGTTCCTGTCGTACCCCTTGCGCGCCTCGATCATCGCGGCGTTCAGCTCCCGCTCGGCGACCGCCTGCACGCGGGAGTCGATGGAGGTCACGATGTTCGAGCCGGGCTGCGCGGGGTCGGTCTCGCCCTGTCCGAGGATCCGGCCCAGGTTGTCCACCTCGTAGCGGGTTACGCCGGCCTTGCCGCGCAGCTCCTTGTCGTAGGTGCGCTCCAGGCCGGAGCGCCCCACCTGGTCGGAGCGCAGGTACGGCGAGTCCGACTTCTTCGCCTTGACGATCTCCTCGTCGGTCACCGGCGACAGGTAGCCCAGCACCTGAGAGGTGTTGGCCTGGTCGGGAGCCGCGTAGCGGCGCAGGGCCGTGGCCTCGGCGGTGATGCCCGGGAAGTCCTCGGGGTGCTCGCGGATCTGGAGGGCCTGCTCGGTGGTGGCCTCGTCACTGATCGGGATCGGCTGGTACGGGGACCCGTTCCAGCAGGGCTGCTTCGTCTTGGAGTCGCAGAGCCGGACCTTGTCGAGGACCTCCTGCGGGTCCATGCCCAGGATCCCCGCGAGACGGGTCAGGACGCCCTTGCCCTTGTCCTTCATGGCCAGCAGCTCGGTGCGACCGGCCGAGACCACGAGGTGCGTGGCGTTGTCGGCGAGCGGAACACCGCGCGAGTCCAGGATCGACCCGCGCACGGCGGGCTGGATGACCTGCTGGACGTGGTTGTTCTTGGCCTCGTCCGTGTACTCCTGGCCGTTGCGCACCTGTAGGTACCAGAGCCGTCCACCGAGCGTGAGGAGCAGCGAGAAGACGACCACCTGGATGACGACGAGCCGGTTCTGGACCCGAGGGGTCCGGCCGGTCTCCGGAATGTTGCTCAACCCTGATCTCCCCCGGACGCGAGCCGTACGCCCGGCCGAGTCTAGGGGGCCGCGACCGGCGACCTAGAACGGGAACCGGGTACGACCGTGCTGGACCGAGATCCACTTCTGGGTCGTGAAGGCCTCCACGGTGGCCTCCCCGCCCAGTCGGCCCAAGCCCGAGTCCTTCTCCCCGCCGAACGCGGTGAGGGGCTCGTCGCCGATCGTCGAGTCGTTGACGTGGATCATCCCGGTCTCGATGCGGCCGGCGAACCGGACCCCGCGCTCCACGTTCCGGGTGTGCACGGCCCCGCTGAGCCCGTACGGCGTGGCGTTGGCCAGGCGGACCGCCTCGTCCTCGCCGTCGAAGACGACCAGCAGCGCGACGGGGCCGAAGATCTCCTGGGTGAGCAGCGGGGAATCCTCCGGGAGCCCGGCCAGTACGGTCGGCTCGACCAGGTTGCCGCGCGTAGACCCCCGTACGAGTGCCCGCGCACCGGATTCCACGGCCCGGTCCACGAGCGCGGTCAGGGCGTCGGCCTGGAAGGAGTTGATGAGCGGACCGATGTGGGTGTCGGCCTCGCGCGGGTCGCCGGTCTTCAGGGCGCGCACCCGGGCGGTGAACTTCTCGGTGAACTCCTCGGCCACGGAGGCGTCGACGAGGATCCGGTTGGCGGCCATGCAGACCTGGCCCTGGAAGACGAAGCGACTGAAGACGGCCGCGTCCACCGCGTAGTCGAGGTCGGCGTCGTCGAGGACGACCAGGGCGCTGTTGCCGCTGAGTTCGAGGACCGTCCGCTTGAAGTGCCGGGCGGCGACGGCTCCGACGTGCCGGCCGGTGCGGTCGGACCCGGCGAAGGAGATCACCTTGGGGACGGGGTGGGTGAGGATCGCGTCGCCTATTTCGGCGATGTCCGTGACCAGGACGTTCAGCAGGCCGGCGGGCAGGCCCGCCTCCTCGAAGATCTTGGCGATGATCCCGCCGCCGGACACCGGGGCGTTCTGGTTGGGCTTGATGACCACCGCGTTGCCCAGGGCCAGCGCCGGGGCGACCGACTTGAGGGTCACCAGGAGCGGGAAGTTGAACGGGCTGATCACGGCGACGACCCCGACGGGCAGGCGCTGGACCCGGTTCTCCTTGCCCTGCACCAGCGAGGGCAGCACGCGGGCCTCGGGGCGGACGGCGAGTTGGACCGCCTCGCGCAGGAACTCCATCGCGAGGTGGACCTCGTACTCGGCCTTGGGACGGGTCCCGCCGAGCTCGTCGATCATCGCCTCGACGAATTCCTTCTGGCGCTCCTCCGTGATGCGCAGCGCGCGTTCCAGGACCGCGCGTCTCGCGTACGGGCTGGTGGCCGCCCATTCCTTCTGCGCCCGCTCGGCCGCGCGGTAGGCCCGGTCGACCTGCTCGACCGTGGCCACCGTGATGGCGGCGAGCTTCTCCCCGTTGTACGGGTTGACGTCGATGATGTCCCACGAACCGGTGCCGGCCAGCCATTCGCCGTCTATGTACTGGTGAGCAAGGTCGGTGAATATGGACATGCCATCCCTTACTGCGAGCGCGCACCCTTGCGCTGCACCGGAGACCGGTCGGTCGTCATACACTGATCAGACGTCATAGTACGTGCGGATCAAGACAGTTGGAGCAGTCCTCGCAGGAGATCGCGGGTCCTGTCGGGATCGGGGCAGTCGGCCTGGAGCCGCCGCATCGCCCTCGCGTACTGTGCCACTTCCTCTTCTTTGTCCAGGTAGAGGGCACTGGTGAGCTGTTCCAGATAGACGATGTCCTGGAGGTCCGACTCGGGGAAGCGCAGCAGGGTGAAGGCCCCGCTCTCGCCCGCGTGGCCGCCGAAGGAGAACGGCATCACCTGGAGCTGCACGTTCGGCCGCTGACTGATTTCGATCAGGTGTTCCAATTGGCCGCGCATCACGTCGCGGTCGCCGTACGGGCGGCGCAGCGCGGCCTCGTCGAGCACGGCGTGGAAGATCGGGGCGTTCTCGGAGACCAGGACCTTCTGCCGCTCCAGGCGCAGCGCGACGCGGCGGTCGATCTCGGCGGCGCTCGCGCCGGGCATGCCCCGACTGACGACGGCATGGGCGTACGCCTCGGTCTGCAAGAGACCGTGGACGAACTGGACTTCGTAGATGCGGATGAGCGAGGCGGCGCCCTCCAGGCCGATGTACGTCTGGAACCACCCGGGGAGCACGTCGCCGTAGCTGTGCCACCAGCCGGTGGCGTTGGCCTCGCGGACCAACCCCAGCAGGGACTCGCGCTCGGCGTCGTCCGTCACTCCGTAGAGCGTGAGGAGGTCTTCGACGTCCCTGGCCTTGAAGCTCACCCTTCCCAACTCCAAGCGGCTGATCTTCGATTCGGATGCGCGGATCGAGTAGCCGGCCGCCTCACGGGTGATGCCGCGGGATTCTCGGAGTCGCCTGAGCTGAGAGCCCAGGAGGATGCGTCGCACCACAGAACCGCTGGCTTCTGCGGTCACTGGTCCTGCCCTCCCCATCGCGATGGTGTGCGCCTGGCGTGCGCGTGCTCGGCGGGGCCCCCGTACCCCGGTGCCGCAGTCTGCCACCAAAACGCATCGGCCCGTACTCGTTCTGTAACGGAATCCGGCGTCCCGGAAAAGAAGTCCGTAAGTATGCGTAGGAAGAAATGAGCAAGAACCGTCACGGGAAGGGACGGAGCGGGCGCGTGCACGTGCATCTGCCCTTGCATCCGGCTTCGGCATTCGGAACGATGGTGCCGCGCACCTGCGTGCACTTCGCGCCGGCGCGCTGGACCCACCCCGCAGTTCTCCATGGACAGAGCCGCCGCTTCGTCCGCGAATCCCGGGAGTGCCTCGCATGGGGACGAATGGATCGACCATGCTCGAGCCGTTACGGCAGGGGCTGCCCCCGGTCGACCCCACGGCTGTCTCCGGATCCGCGTCATGCGGTCTGCCCGCCCGCTTCGACGCGGTGCGCGGCGCGCGTTCGTTCACCCGGTCCACGCTGTCCCAATGGGGCCTCGACGACCGCTTCGACGACGTCTCCCTCGTCGTCTCCGAACTCGTCACCAACGCACTGCGGCACGCGCTGCCCGACGACGCACGGCCTTCCGGCGAGCCGGAGCCCGCGGTACGGCTGCACCTGATGCGGTGGAGCACCCGCCTGGTGTGCGCGGTGCGCGATCCCAGCGAGGACCGGCCCGGCGGGTCGTTCGTGCCGGAGCGGACCGACGAGAACTGCGACCTGGAGTCGGGGCGGGGGCTTTTCCTGGTGGACGCGTACAGCGACAGCTGGGGCTGGCACCCGCTCGCGGGCCGGCTGACCGGCAAGGTCGTCTGGGCGCTGTTCCTGCTCCAGGACTGACGCGCGCGGTTCGGCGGAACCCGCGCGCACGGGGTGCGGAATCGGGACACTCACGGGGCCACTGGCCGGGGTTGATCGTTTGGATCAGTCCCGGCCAGTGCACGTGCATGGCGTGAATCGATGCGCTGTTCCGTCAGCCGATCAAATGATCGAACTCGCCGTCCTTGACGCCCAGGAGCAGGGCCTCTATCTCGGCAGGCGTGTACACGAGCGCCGGCCCGTCCGGGAAGCGCGAATTGCGCATGGCGACGTCGCCGCCGGGCAGTCTGGCGAACTCCACGCAAGAACCCTGCGAGTTGCTGTGTCGGCTCTTCTGCCAGGTCAGCTCATACATGGAAGCGAGTTCTGCAGCTGCCATCCCGTTGTACGCGTGGTCCACAGGAAGCCCCCGATAGTGCAGATGTCAACTCCACCGGATCATAGCTGTGTTCATAAGCGCATGCATGGGCAGATGCACGTGCACGCGCGGTGCCGAATCGATCACTGTCAGGGGCGAAGAGCCTCCGCGACCTCGTCCAGCGAGTCCAGCAACTGCTCGGCGGCCCCCCGCAGAACACCCGATTCCGGGGCATTCCAGTCGGCCAACAGGATCCGGACGCCGTCCCACTCGGGGACCCGCCGCTCCCGGACCGCCCGCGCCCCGGCCTCGGTCGCCGCGCGCAGCGCCTCGGCGAGCTCGGCGGCGCCGGGAACGGGGGCGTGGGCGCGGTCCGGGAGGTGCGCCTCCAGCAGCATGGCGTTGCGTCCGAGGGCGGCCACCGCGTCCCCCGCCCCGTCGGCGGCCGCCCGGGACAGCCCCCGGTGGCGCACCGGCTCCCCCTCGGCCCGGTCGAGCGCCTCCTGCCAGGCGATCCGGGCGTCGCGGGTTTCCAGCAGGGCCTCCCGGACGTCGGCGCGCCGGGCCCCGGCCGGGTCCGCGTACTGCCCGAGCACGGCGGCCGCGTACCGCCCGACGGCCGCGAGCCAGTCGGCGAGCCGGGTCCGCAGCCGCGGCGTCTCCCAGGCCGGGTAGAGGGCGTACCCGACCATGGCGAGGATCCCGCCCACCAGGGTCAGGGCGATCCGGTCGGGCACGGTCTGGTCCCAGCGGACGCCGCCCATCCCCAGCAGGAAGACGACGTAGGCGGAGACGAAGGTCTGGGCGACGGCGTACCCGGTGCGCATCAGGACGTACATCAGGCCCGCGCTGACCACCGCGAGGAAACCCGACAGGTACATCCCCGGCTGCGCCACCTGCACGATCGCGGTGGCCACGCCGACCCCGACCAGGGTGCCGCCGAACCGGGCCACGGCCCGGGACCAGGTCTGGGAGAAGTCCGGCCGCATCACCATCACCGAGGCCATCGGCGCCCAGTAGCCGTGCCCGAACGGCAGCGCGCCCCCGATGAGGTACCCGGCGCAGGCCACGACCGTCACCCGCACGGCGTGCCGCAGCACGGGCGATCCCGGGCGCAGCTCGGCCCGTACGGCCTTCAGCACGTGGGGCACCATCCGCGGCAGCGTGGGCCGGAGCATCGCCTCGCCGGGGTCGGCGGTGCGCCCGGAACCCGGTTCGGCCGTCTCCAGTACGTCGTCCAGCAGCGCGGCGAGCCTGCGGGCGGCCCGCAGCGGCGCCCCTTCGAGCAGTTCCGGCAGGTCGGGGGCCTTGAGCACGGCCAGTTCGGGCGCGGGCGGCCGTACGGGCTCGCCCTGCCTGATGGCCCGCGCGGCGCGGTCCAGTACGACCGCGGCGGCGGCGAGCAGCTCCCGCACCCGGTCCCGGGCCGGGCCCTCGGCGGGCGCCCCGACGGCCGGATCGGCCAGCGAGGCCAGTACGGGGCGGATCCGCTCGGCGAGCCCGCGCGCCCCGTGCAGCTCGGCGGGGCGCCGGCGGGCCTGGCGGACGGTGACGGTGGCCGCGGCCCGCGCCTTCATCAGGGGCTGCGGGTCGAAGGGGGCCACCGGGTCGTGGCGCAGTCGGCGGGCGTAGTCGGCCTCGGCGGCGAGCGCGTCGGCCAGCGCGTCTCGGTGGGCGCCCCAGCGGCGCACCGGGAAGAGCACGATCAGCAGCGCCTGGACCACCCCGCCCGCTGCGATCATCGCCGCGTGCCCGGCCGCCTGCGGGACCGAGGTGGGCAGGGTGACGGTGACCAGCATGATCGCGACGTTGCCGGAGGCGATGATCCCCGCGGTGGGCCCGGCGGCCCACAGCAGGCCCGCCACGAAGGCCCAGAGCGCGAGCAGCAGGAGGAACAGGCCGGTCTGCGAGGCGCCGACCAGATAGCCGACGAACGTGGAGACGGCCAGGGTCAGCCCCGAGGCGAGGGCCAGGGCCGGGCGGGGGCGCCAGCTCTGCTGGAAGGTGGCGATGGCGGCCATGAAGGCGCCGAACGCGGAACTGGCGGCGGCGCCGGGCCCGAGGAGGGTGAGGCCCGCGCCGATGACGATCGCGAGTCCCACGGCCGCCCGCAGCGCGACGAGGGGCTCCAGCGGGGTCCGGGTGACCGTCATGCCCGAGCGCGCGGTGTCCTTCAGGGCCCGGAGCCAGCTCATGGCACCGACATTAACCTCGATCGAACCCCGATCGACGTTTCGCCGGTTTTCAGGACTTCTTCAGATTTGTCAGGGGCCGGCCGGGCCGGTTCCATGGGGCCGATGTCCGGAAGGACTTCCGGATCATCCGAAAGGCTTCCGGATCATCCGAAAGGTGGAACGCCCATGCTCCGCAACGCCGTCGAGCCCTGGCACCTCATCGTCGTCCTGGTGGTGTGCCTGCTGGTGTTCGGCTCGAAGAAGCTTCCCGACATGGCCCGGTCGCTGGGCCGGTCGGTCCGCATCCTGAAGGCGGAGACGCGCGAGCTGCGGTCGCAGGACACCCCCGGTACCGGCGGGGGCGGGTGACCGGGGTTCGTCAGCGCCTGGGCAGGGGGCGCCGGCGGCCGCCCACGTGCGCGGCGTCGGCCGCCGCCGTGCCGTCCTCCCAGCCCGCGTGGTCGGTGGCGCCGCGCAGCCGGGTCGTCGTGGTCCGGGGGAACATCTCGTCGGCCCGTGAGGTGACGGCGACGTCGCGGGCCACCAGCGCGGGCAGGTACGCCGGGGCCTCCCCGGCCGCGTGTTCACCGGCCGCCTCGGCGGTCGCGTGCTCGGCGCTCTCGGCGAGCCGGCGACCGAGCCGGCTGGCGTAGGCGAGCAGGAACGACTGCCGGAAGGTCTTGGTCCGCTTGCGGCCGCCGGCGCGCTGCGCGGCCTCGGCCCGGGTCATCGCCGCCGTGCCCTGCACCAACAGCGAGGTGTGGAGCAGTTCCACGGCCTCCAGGTCGCTCTCGAAGCCGACCACCGTGGAGAACTCGAAGGCACTGTTCCACACCGCCCGGCAGCGGTTGGCGCCGGCCACCGCGTCGAGCAGCACCGCCTTGGCCTCCTCGTACGGCGGCTCGACCCCGATCCGGCAGGCACCCGGGACCTGCGACGGGGCCCCGCCGCGCACGGCCAGCAGCGCCTCGTCCACCGTGTGGCGGGCCATCAGTTCCTGGGCCTTGGCGCTGAGCGCCTCCGCCTCCTCGGGGTAGGTCGTCGCCTCGGCCTTCGCGAGCAGGGCCCGGATCCGGCCCAGCATGCGCGGCTCGATGTGCGCGTGCGCCGCGAGCGCGTCGACCGGATCGCCCGGCAGCGGGCCCACCGGTTCGATCGAGGGCAGCCGGATCAGCAGCCGGAAGACCTCCAGGAAGGCCGTGGCCAGCGTGAACCGGTCCGCCTTCGCGCGCCGCGCGAGCTGTTCGGCGTACCCGGCGTCGCCGTCGCGGTCGCCCTCCGGGCCGGCGCCGGGCCGCGCCCACCACACCTCGGCGTCGGTCCAGCGCTCCGGGAGCCGCGCGTAGCGGCGTGCCTCGGCGGCGATCAGGTCGGAGGTGATCCCCAGGTGGAGGTCCTCCAGGTCGCGCCGCACCAACCGCAGCACGTCCGCCGGCCGCCAGCCCCGCTCCCAGGCCCGTCGTACGTACGCCTCCCCGCGCGCCAGCAGTTCCCGCCCGGTCCCGCCCCAGCCACCGGGGGCGGCGGCGAGCAGCGAGGCCCCCGTGTCCAGGCCCGCGTCGTCCTGGGCGTGGAGGGCGGCGGCAAAGGCACGGTCGACGGTCTCGGCGAACTCACTCACCCCCTCAGCTTGGCATGTCCGCCGTGGCGTCCCACTCCCGGCGGGCGGCCTCGATGTCCGGACGGTGCGCGAGCGACCAGTCCGCGAGCCCCTTCACCAGGTGGGTGAGGCTGTGCCCGAGGGCGGTCAGCTCGTACTCGACCTGCGGGGGCACCGTCGGATGGACGGTGCGCGTCAGCAGCCCGTCCCGCTCCAGCCGCCGCAGGGTGAGGGTGAGCATCCGCTGGGACACCCCGTCCACCGCGCGCTGGAGCTCCTTGAACCGGTGCGTCCCGGAAGCCAACCGGACCACGACGAGGACCGACCACTTGTCGCCGAGCCGGTCGAGGACGTCCCGGATGCCGCAGTCGTCGTCGCAGCTCACGACGGGTCCGTCGGCGGCCGGGGTGGTTATCGCGGTGTGCCCTGGTGACATGAATGTGCCTCCTTACGCTCCGTGCGGCCTTCCGCACACGATGTCGGTCCAACCAACCACCCCACGGACGAAGGACTTCCCCATGCTCTTGGTCACCGGCGCCTCCGGCGGACTCGGCTCCCTGATCGCGAGCCGCCTCGCGGGCCGGCCGGACGTCCGCCTCGGCACCCGCGTCCCGGCCGGACCGGGCCGGGTCCGCGTGGACTTCGACGACCCGACGACCCTCGACTTCTCCGGGGTCTCGACGCTGCTGCTCGTCTCCGCCGGGTACGGGGAGGACGACCGGGTCATCGCCCGGCACGAAGCGGCGATCGGCGCGGCCGAGCGGGCCGGGGTCCGCCACCTCGTGTACACCAGCCTCACCGGCGCCGGCGACCACCTGCCGTACGCGCTCGCGCACCGCTGGACCGAACGCCGTCTGCGGGAGTCCCCGCTGGCGCCGACCGTCCTGCGCAACGGGCTGTACGCCGAGCTGCTCGCCGCCCTCGCGGCCCCCGACCCGCACGGGCTGGTCACCGCGCCGCTGGGCACGGGCCGGGTCACGGCCGTCGCCCGGGAGGACCTCGCGGACGTCGCGGTCCGGGTGGCGCTCGCCCCCGACGCGCACGCGGGCCGGACGTACGAGCTGGTCGGCGAACGGCCGCTCGGCGGAGCCGATCTGGCGGCGGCGGTGGGGGCGCGGTACGCCCCGGGCACCCTGGAGGAGGCCCGGACCGCCCTCGCGGGGTCCGGCGCGGCCGACTTCCAGGTGCCGATGGTCGTCGGTACGTACTCCGCCGCCGCGGCGGGCTTCCTGGACGCGCCGGACACCGGCACCCTGCGCGCCCTCCTGCCCGGGCCGCCCCGCTCCGCCCTGGCGGTGTACGCGGCGGCCGTCGGCCGGGCGCGCTGACGGGGCCCGGCCGGTCGGCGGCCGTCGCGGTGGCGGTGCGCGAGCGCGTACGACAGGTGATCGCGGCGGCGGTGGGACGGTGGCCGGGGTGGCGGGGGCGGTGGTTCCGGGGGTCGTGGTTCCGGGGGCCGTGGTTCCGGGTCCGTGGTCGTGGCGGGGGCGGGGTGTCGGACCCCGGTGGGAGACTCGCACCCGTGAGCGACCAAGCCGGCCGGTGGGCCCTCGCCGAGTCCGAGCACGGTGACGGCTGGTGGCACGCCGCGCCCGTGCCCCCCGCGGTCGGGGACCGGATCAGCGTCCGCGACCCCGCGGAGGCGATCCGGGCCGCGCCCGCGGGCACCCGCTGGGTGTGGCGTTCCACGGCCGCCGTGTACCCCCGCCTGCTCGCCGCCGGCGTACGCGTCGAGCGGTGCTACGACATCGAGGACGCCGAGCTGCTGCTCCTCGGGCACGAGGGCCGGTCCGGCGAACCCCGTTCGGCGGCCGCCGCCCTGGCCCGCCTCACCGGCGGCCCCGTACCGCCCGATCCGCCGCAGCGGGCCGCGGAGCCGGGCACCCAGGACTCCCTCTTCGAGCCGCGGCCCGCCGTCCCGGTGCCCCTCGACGCCCTGCTCGCGGTCCACGCCGACCAGGAGCGGCGCCTCGCCGCCACCGCCCACCCCGACCGGATGCGGCTGCTCGTCGCGGCCGAGTCCGCCGCCTTCCTCATCGCCGCCGAGATGCACCGCGCGGGCCTGCCCTGGCGGACCGACGTGCACCGCGCCCTGCTGACCGAGTTGCTCGGCGAGCGCTACGCCGGGCGCGGCGAGCCCCGCAGGCTGGCCGAACTCGCCGACGAGGTGTCTTCCGCGTTCGGGCGCCGGGTGCGCCCGGACCTCCCCGCCGACGTGATCAAGGCGTTCGCCGAGGCCGGGATCAAGCTGAAGTCCACCCGCCGCTGGGAGATCCAGGAGCTGGACCACCCGGCCGTGGAGCCCCTGATCGCGTACAAGAAGCTGTACCGGATCTACACCGCGCACGGCTGGTCCTGGCTCGCCGACTGGGTCCACGACGGCCGGTTCCGACCCGAGTTCGTGCCCGGCGGCACCCTCACCGGCCGCTGGGTGACCAACGGCGGCGGGGCGCTGCAGATCCCCAAGGTGATCCGTCGGGCCGTCGTCGCCGACCCCGGCTGGCGGCTCGTCGTCGCCGACGCCGACCAGATGGAGCCGCGGGTCCTCGCCGCGATCTCCCGCGACCCCGCCTTCATGGAGGTGGCCGGGCGCCCCGAGGACCTCTACACGGCCATCTCCCGCCAGGGCTTCTCCGGCGACCGGGACATGGCCAAGCTGGCCGTGCTCGGCGCCGTCTACGGCCAGACCTCCGGCGACGGCCTGAAGAACCTGGCCGCGCTGCGCCGCCGCTTCCCCCGCGCCGTGGCCTACGTCGACGACGCCGCCCGCGCCGGGGAGGAGGGGCGGCTCGTACGGACCTGGCTGGGCCGCACCTGCCCGCCGCCCTTCGCGCCCGCCGAGGACGACGGCGAGGCCGGGGTGCCGCAGGACCGCGAGGACGGCTGGACCCCGAGCTACGCCTCCACCAACACCCGGGCCCGCGGCCGGTTCACCCGTAACTTCGTGGTGCAGGGCAGCGCCGCCGACTGGGCGCTGCTGCTGCTCGCGGCGCTGCGCCAGGCCACCGTCGGGATGCGGGCCGAGCTGGTGTTCTTCCAGCACGACGAGGTGATCGTGCACTGCCCCGCCGAGGAGGCCGGGGCGGTCGCGGAGGCGATCCGCGCCGCCGGTGACCGGGCGGGCCGGATCGCCTTCGGCGACACCCCGGTCCGGTTCCCGTTCACCACGGCCGTCGTGGAGTGCTACGCCGACGCGAAGTAGGGGTGTGCGAGGGGATCCCGGCCGGCGGGCCCGTCAGCGCTTCCAGGCGGCCTTCCACGCGTCGTCCAGGACGATCTCCTTGAGCTGGGCCAGGGTGAGCGCGGGCGTCGGGCGGCTCGGGGTCCCGGTCTGCTTGGGCGCGTTGTACCCGGAGACCGTCAGGCGCTTCCCGTCGGGGCGCAGGGTGTCCACCGTCCAGCGGACCACCCCCGAGCCGTTCTTCTCGGCGGGCTGCTGCGTCACCTTCATCCGGATTCCGCCCGGCTGGGTGACGGCGTCCTCGGGGAAGCTCCCGCTGTCCTTCATCTGCTCGATGACGAGCTCCACCATCGACCTGCCCTTGCCGTCGTCGAGGACCGCGAAGCCGTAGCCGCCCTCGCCGCCCCGGTCGACGACGGGGATCCCGTGCTTGCGCAGGAGCAGGCCCAGGGCGTCCTTGGCGACCACCTCGGCCGGCTTCGAGTCCCCGGGCTTGTGCTCCGGGGGAGCCGCCGGAAGGTCGTTCAGGGCCGGCCGCCACTTCTCGGAGAGCACGAGGGCCTTCATCCGGGCCATCGTCAGCACCGGGTCGGGCCGGGTGACCGCGGAGTCCTTCTCGGTGGGCGCGTTGACCTCGGTCGCGTCGACGAGGAACCCCTCGGGGGTGGCCAGGGTGGCCCGCCAGTCCTTGGCGTCCTTGCGCTCGTCGTCGTAGACGTACGACTGGATGAGCAGCAGCCGGGAGCCGTCGGCGAGTTTCTCCTCCACGCAGGAGTCGACGTACTTGACGGCCTTGCGGTCGGGGCAGGTCGTCATCTCGGTGGCCATCCCGCCGACCGGGTCGATACGGGTCAGGGTCACGCCGATGCCGCCCTTGCCCTTGCCGTCGTCCAGCACGCCCCCGACGTGCGGGCCGGGCTCGTCCCCGGTACCGCGGGCCACGCCGTCCGTCAGGACGGCCGGTGCCGTGAGCTCCCGCAGGACCGCGATCAGTTGGTCGGCGCTGACGGCCCCGGTGCCGATCCGCGACGGTGCGCCGCCGACGGGTGCGGTCGTCGGCAACCGCGGGGCCGCGGCCACCTCGCCGCCGGTGCCGAGGTCGAAGAGGCCGGTGGTCCAGGCGCCTGCCGTCCCGACGAGGGCCAGGGCCAGCGTCGATCCGCCGACGACGGCGGCCCGGCGGCGGGCCACCAGGCGCCGGCCGCGCCGCTCACCGGCGTCCACCAGGGCTCGGGAGTCCGGGGTGAATCCGGCGCCCGCGCTGCGGAGGGCTTCGCCGAGCTCATCTTCGAAGGGCATGGGGAATGAAACCTTCCGCTCTTGGGTGGGGGTGGGCGACGGTACGGACAGGGCGACGGGGACGGGGGACCGCGGTCAGTGACTCGCGAATTCCGCGAGGCTGCCGCCCAGTTGGTCCCGCAGTCGGGCGAGCGCCCGGGACGAGCGGGTCCGCACGGCCGCCGAGCTGACGCTCATCGCGTCGGCGGTCTCCTCGACGCTCCGGTCCTCCCAGTACCGCAGCACCAACACCGCCCGGTCCTTGGGCGCGAGCCGACCGAGCGCCTCCAGCAACGTCAGGCGGAGCACCGGATCACCGGCGCCGCCGGCCTGGTGTCCGCCCGGCTCGGGGAAGTCACCGACGGGACGCTCCCCCGCCGAGCGGCGCCGCTGATGGGTGAGGAAGGCCCGGACCAGCACCGTCTGGGCGTAGGCCGCCGGGTTGTCGATGCGGGAGATCCGCCCCCACAGCAGGTACATCCGCCCCAGGGTCTCCTGCACCAGGTCCTCGGCGAGATGGGTGTCCCCGCTCGCCAGCAGACAGGCCGATCGGTACAGATGCCCCGACCGGCCCGCCGCGAACTCACGGAACCCGTCTCTTCGACCCTGCCGCATGCACTCCCCCTCGCGTCCGTCTCACCCCATTGACGCGACGGCGTCGGAGGAATGTTTCACCGGTCAGCCCAGATCGTGGAAGTAGACGTGGAACTCCTCGCGGACGAACCCCTCGGACTCGTACAGCCCTTGCGCGACGAGGTTGTCGTACGCCGTCTCCAACTGCACCCCGGCCACCCCGGCCTCCCGCGCCCGGCGCACCACGTCGCGCAGCAGCGCCCGACCCGCGCCGGTGCGGCGACCGGCGGGGGCCACGTACAGGTCGTTGAGGATCCACGCGGTGCTCAGGGTGAGCGAGGAGAAGGCCCGGTAGACCTGTGCGAAGCCGACCGTGCCGACCCCGGGGACCTCGGCCAGCAGCACGAGGGACTCGTCCTTCGCGATCCGCTCCGCGAGGAACGCCCGCGGGCCGGCGGGGTCCTCCACCTTCACCTCGTAGAAGTCGAGGTAGCCGCGGAAGAGTTCCGCGGCCACGTCGAGGTCCGCCTCCCCCGCGACGCGCAGCACCACCGCCGCGCCGTCCGCGCCCTGCCCGCCGCCGGGTCCCGCCGCTGCCTGCTCCCGCATGAAAACTCCCTGGTCCGCACGTGCCGAGGCCCCATTGTGCGGGGGCGGGCCCCCGGGGCCGCGCACCGGCCCCGGGCCGTCAGTGCGCGGTGACGGGCTGGGCGGGCAGCCTGAAGAGGTGCTCCGGGGTCACGATCCTCGTGATCGCCTCGCCGAACAGCGAACTGGGCTCGCTGCCCCGGTACGGGATGTCCGTGTTGAGCAGCACCACCAAGGTGGCCTGCGACTGCGGCAGGTACACGGTCAGCGATTCGTAGCCGGGCAGCGAGCCGTTGTGCCCGATCCAGCCGTCGACGTTGAAGATGCCCAGGCCGTAGCCCGTGTCGGGGAGGTTGCCCGCCGGCGTCACCTTCAGCCGCTGGGCCTGGGTGGCTGGGGTGAGCAGGGTGCCGGTGGCCAAGGTCTTCGCCCAACTCCTCAGGTCACCCAGGTCGGAGATCATCGCGCCGGCCGCCCACCCCCACGAGGGGTTCCAGTCGGTGGCGTCGGCCGTCTTCCCCGAGGCCGTCTGGTCGGTGTAGCCGTGGGCGTGCGGCTCCGGGAACTCCGCGCCGACCGGGAAGAGCGTCCGCTTCAGCCCGGCCTCGGCCACGACGCCCTTGTTGACGTACTCCGCGAGCGGGCGCCCGGTCACCTTCTCGATCACCAGCCCGAGCAGGATCAGGTTGGTGTTGCAGTACTGGAACCGCGCGCCGGGCTGGAACACCACCGGATGCCGGAACGAGTACCCGAGCAGCTCCTGCGGGGTGAACTCGCGCCGGGGGTCGCTGGTCAGGGCCTTGAAGAAGGCCTCGTCCTCCGAGTAGTTGAACAGCCCGCTGCGCATCCCGGCGAGCTCGCGCAGGGTGATCCGGTCGCCATTGGGAACCCCGGCGACGTACTTGCCGATCGGGTCGTCGAGCTTCACCAGGCCCTGGTCGACCAGTTGCAGCAGGGCCGTCACCGTGAACGTCTTCGTCTCGCTGCCGATCCGCATGTTCAGGTCGGTGGTCATGGGCGCCCCGGTCGCCTTGTCCGCGATCCCGAAGGACCGTACGTACTCGCCCTTGCCCGGCGCCGACAGCGCCACCATCACCCCGGGCACCGCGGCCTCCGCGAGGACCTTCTTCACCGCCGCGTCCAACCGCGCCGCCAGGGCGGGCGTGAGCTGCGGGAAGTCGTCGACGGCCGGTGCGGCGGCGACGACCGGCGGCGCGGCGCCGTCCGAGGCGTGACCCACGCCGGCTCCGGCGCCCAGGGGCACCACCATCAGAGCCGCCGCGGACGCTCCCACCGCGGTCCTGCGCCACCGTCGTGTCCTCATGGCCGGCCTCCTGCCCGCACAACGCCAGGCCCCCCGGTCCCTCCACGCTAGCCCCGGCCCCCGGCACGGTGCGACCGGAGGCGGGCGGGCGTAGCGGCCGGGGCGGCTCCCGGGCTCAGCCCGCGGCGGGGGCGGCGCGTCCGACGCCGACGACCGCGCGGCGCGGAATGGTCAGGCGCCACAGGCCGGTGGCCTCCTCCCGGACCAGCTCGCTCCCGCCCGACGAACCGTCGGGGCCAGCCGGGTACCGGAAGATCGCCTTCGCGGTGTCGGTCACCCACCGGTAGGCCTCCTCCTCGGTGCGCCCCTCGAAGACCTTCACCAGCCCGTACATGTTCAGCAGGTAGCGGCCGATCTCGATCTCTGCGGCCTCCGGGGTGGCACCGACCGCGGTGTACGGGTCGTCGATCTCCACCACCTCGTACGTGTCGAAGCCCGCCTGCTCCAGGTAGCCCTCGATCTCGTCGCGGGTGAAGTGGGCGAACTTGTGCCCGGTCGCCGAGTACGGGTCGGTGACCTGCTCGAACCAGACGTCGACGGGCGAGCCGACGAGGAAGTCGTGCAGGATGAACGTCCCGCCGGGCCGCAGCACGCGGAAGGCCTCGGAGGTCAACTCCTGGCGGGCCGAGGGGTCCACGTGGTGCGAGCCGTACGCCAGGAGCACCGCGTCGACCGACGCGTCCCGCAGCAACGGACGCTCGGCGCGCTGGAGCAGCGCGGGCATTCCGGCGGCCCAGGCCGACTCCACCATGTGCTCGGAGGCGTCGCAGGTCAGGATGTTGAAGTCGCCGATGCCCAGTTCCTCGCACACCTTCCGGACGAGGCCGTCGCCACCGAGGAGGTCGACGAGCACCGGACGCTCCGTGCCGGGCGCGGGCCGCGTGGGGCCCGCCAGCGCCAGCAGGTTGCGGATGCCCGTGGCGCGGGCCCGCGGGTTCAGCGTCTGGGCCTGGACGTACTCGGTGCCCCGGCTCTTCTCCGTGTCGGCCCCGAAGTCGTCGTGCCGGACGGGCCCTTCGCGCAGCTCGGCCTCGAAGGCGGCGAGCCGCCCGGGGTCGGTCACGGCGTGCAGGTCCGGGTGCAGCCGGTCCAGTTCGTCGACCTGACCGCGGAGGTCGTTCCCGCGCACGAGGTACCCGCTCGTCGTGGTCTGCATGGGGTGGGGCTCCTCCGCGTCGCGGTGCATGGGATGGTCGGGTGGGATCCGCCGACGACGCTAGGAGCGGGCTCTTTCCCTCGGGTATCCATCCGTTTTCCGCGGCCCGCGGCCGCGCGGGGCCTCCGGCCGGGTTCGCTCCGGCGTCCGGCGCCGCATCGGGTGCCGCTCCAGCCGGACTCCGGTCGCGCACAGGCCGGGCAGGCCCACAATCGGCCCTTGCTGGTGTACGGCACCGGCAAGCCGGCCGTCGCGGCCCCGCCGGACCCTGCCACGAGCGGCGTCCGACCCTGTCGAAAGTCAATTCAGAAGGACGTCCTTCGTGCCTGGTGACCACCGGGGAGGACCTCCTACCGTCGGGGTGCACGGCGAACGGCACCGCGGAGTGACGAGCACGGAGGGCACCGGAGGATGAAGAGACGGTTGGAAGGGCTCGAAGGAGCCGGCTCCGAAGCCACCGGTGTCGGCGGCGCCGTCGGTGCCGCCGTTCCCGCCCAGGGCGTGCCGCGCACCGGGGAGATCGTCGGGCTGACGACGGCCGAGGTGGCCGAGCGGGTCGCCGACGGCCGGGTCAACGACGTGCCGGCCCAGTCGAGCCGCAGCATCGGCGAGATCGTGCGGGCCAACCTGTTCACCCGGATCAACGCGATCATCGGGGTGCTGTTCGGCATCGTCATGGTCGTCGGCCCGGTCCAGGACGGCCTGTTCGGCGGGGTCATCCTCGCCAACACGATGATCGGCATCATCCAGGAGGTGCGCGCCAAGCGGACCCTGGACCAGCTCGCCATCGTCGGCGAGAGCCGCCCACGGGTCCGGCGGGACGGCAAACGCGTCACGATCGGCTCCTCCGAGGTCGTCATCGACGACACGATCGAGCTGGGGCAGGGCGACAAGGTCGTCGTCGACGGCACGGTCATCGCGGCCGACGGCCTGGAGATCGACGAGTCGCTCCTGACGGGCGAGGCCGACCCGGTCCTCAAGCTGCCCGGCGACACGGTGATGTCCGGCAGCTTCGTCGTCGCCGGCACCGGCGCCTTCACCGCCACCCGGGTCGGACGTGAGGCCTACGCCTCGCAACTCGCCGACGAGGCGAGGCGGTTCACCCTGGTCAACTCGGAACTGCGCAACGGGATCGACCGGATCCTGAAGTTCGTCACCTTCGCGATCGTCCCCGCGGGCATCGCACTGATCATCACCCAGCTGATGGTGAACGACGACGACGTGCCCGAGGCGATCCGTCGCATGGTGGGCGGTCTGGTGCCCATGGTGCCGGAGGGCCTGGTCCTGCTGACCTCGCTGGCCTTCGCGGTGGGCGTCGTACGACTGGGCAAGCGCAAGGCGCTGGTCCAGGAGCTGCCCGCCATCGAGGGGCTCGCCCGGGTGGACGTGGTGTGCCTGGACAAGACCGGGACGCTCACCGAGACGGCCATGGACGTCGACCGGGTGATCCGGCTGGAGCCGGGCCTGCCCGTCGAGGAGGTGCTGGGCGCGCTGGGCGCGGCCGACGAGCGGCCGAACGCCAGCATGCAGGCCATCGTCGACTCGCACCCGGCGCCCGAGGGCTGGGAGCGGCGCGCGAACGCCCCGTTCTCCTCGGCCCGCCGCTGGAGCGGCGCGACCTTCCTCCGACCTTCGGGCGAGGAGGACTCCTGGCTCCTCGGAGCCCCCGACACGATGCTTCCCGCCGGGCACCCGGTGCTCGCCACGGCCGACTCCCACGGCTCGCTGGGCCTGCGCGTGCTCCTGCTGGCCCGGTCCTCGCGCCCGCTCGGCGCGCTGCAGGACGATCCGTCGGCGGTCCCCGGGAGCGCTGTGCCCTGCGCGCTCGTGGTGATCAGGCAGCGCATCCGCGAGGAGGCGCCCGCCACGCTGCGGTACTTCGCCGAGCAGGGCGTCGCGGTCAAGGTGATCTCGGGTGACAACGCGCTGTCCGTCGGGGCCGTAGCCCGGAGCCTGAACCTGCCCGGCGCCGACGACCCGGTGGACGCCCGCGACCTCCCCGACGACCCGAAGGCCCTCGCCGACGCCGTCGAGAAGCACTCGGTCTTCGGCCGGGTCGGCCCGCAGCAGAAGCGGGACATGGTGCTGGCCCTCCAGTCGCGCGGCCACACCGTGGCGATGACCGGCGACGGCGTCAACGACGTGCTCGCGCTCAAGGACGCCGACATCGGCGTGGCCATGGGCGCCGGCAGTCCCGCGACCCGGGCCGTGGCCCAGATCGTGCTGCTCGACAACAGCTTCGCGTCGCTGCCCTCGGTGGTCGCGGAGGGACGTCGGGTCATCGGCAACATCGAGCGCGTCACCAACCTGTTCCTCACCAAGACGATGTACTCGGTGCTGATGGCCCTGGTCGTCGTCATCGCCCAGGTGCCGTACCCGTTCCTGCCCCGGCACATCACCCTCATCGGGTCGCTGACCATCGGGATCCCGGCCTTCTTCCTGGCGCTGGCCCCCAACTCCGAGCGGGCACGACCGCACTTCGTGGGCCGGGTCCTGTGGTTCGCCGTGCCGGCGGGGGCGTTGGCGGCCCTCGCGACGTCCGTGTCCTACATGTACGCGCGGTCGGTGTACGCGGACGACCTGGACGCGGAGACCTCGGCGGCGACGCTGACGCTGTTCCTGACGGCCCTGTGGGCGCTGGCCATCGTGGCCCGTCCGTACACCTGGTGGCGCGTCCTGCTGGTGCTGACCATGGCGACGTCGTTCGCGGTCGTGCTGGTGGTCCCGTACCTCCAGGAGTTCTTCCAACTGGAGCTGATCGGCACCTCCGCACCGGGAGCGGCGGTGGCCGCGGCCGCGGTCGCCGGCCTGGTGCTCGAATTCGTGTGGGCTCGTAGTCGTCGCCGTCTTATCGACGGTTGAGCCCACCGGGCGGCAATCCCCCGTTCCGCCCACGCGAAAGGGACGTCCGGCACCCGCCGGGCGTCCCTTTCGCCCTTTTCATCTCGACAACCGGAATAAAGCGCCGACAACGCGGGATAATTCCACCGCGCGATCGGAAAACAACTCCGGCCCCATCGAGAGTCAAGCGGTGAGGGCACGACAGTTCCGTATCCTTACCGAAGGTAGGGGTGACACCCCACAACCTCGCCACCGCCGAAGCGGAACATCGATCATCCGGGCATATTCCGCCGCAGCGATTTCCCAGGAACAAGATTCACACGCGTGTCATCAATGACGGGGGTCACGACACCATGGCAGCAGAGCAGGAAATAGCAGATTTCGAGCAAAGTAGACGGCCGGCCCGAAACGCCTCCGGGCCGGTACCCGATGCCGTACTGGAGTTCAGGACCCTCGGTCCCCTCGAAGTGCGGCTGGACGGACGGAGCCTCCCGCTCGGCGGACCGCGACAGCGGGCCGTGCTCTCGGTGCTCCTGCTCTCGCCCAACCGGGTCGTGTCCTTCGACTCGCTGATCGAGAAGGTCTGGGACGGACGGCCTCCCAGCACCGCCCGCACCCAGGTCGCCATCTGCATCGCCGCTCTGCGCAAGGCCTTCCGGGCCGCGGGCTGCGAACGGGAGACCATCGTCACCGCCCCGCCCGGATACATGCTGAGCCTGAGCGGGCACACGCTCGACTCCCTGCGGTTCGAGCAACTCGTCCACCGGTCCGCCGGTTGGGCGGCCGAATCGCGGCACACCGAGGCGGAGGGGGCGCTGCGGGAGGCCCTGTCCCTCTGGCGCGGGCCGGCCCTCGGCGGGGTGTACGCGCAATTCGTCGAGAGCGAGGCGACCCGGCTCGACGAGCAACGCCTGCTGGCCGTGGAGCAGCACATGGCGCTGCGCCTCCAGTTGGGCGAACACCACGCCTTACTGGGAGAACTCCGCGTACTGGTGAGTACGAATCCGCTGCGCGACCGCCTGCGTTTCTACCTGATGCTCGCCCAATACCGGGCGGGACGCCGCGCCGAGGCCCTGAACACCTTCCGCGAGGGCACCCGTCATTCCATCGAGGAGATCGGCCTGGAACTGAGCGTGGAGCTGCAGATGCTCCACGACTCCATCCTGCGCGACGAACTGCCCCGGCCCGCCGTCCCCGGTTTCCCGGCCGCTCCCGCGAAGCCGGAACAACCGCCGGCCTCCCGACTGCCCGGGGAGGACCCGCTCTTCACCGGGCACGAGCGCGAGCGTTCCGTCATGGACGACGTGCTGCTGACCGCCGCGGCCCGCGGCGGCGCGCCGATCGCCCACCTCACCGGAAGCCCCGGCATCGGCAAGTCCGGCCTCGCCGTCCACTGGGCGCGCCGGTCCGCCGACCGGTTCCCCGACGGCCTCCTCTTCGCGGACCTGCGCCAGGGCACCCCGGCCGTGCTGCACGGCTTCCTGCGGCAGTTGGGCGCGACGGGCCCGCTGCCGTCGGACGTCGAGGAGGCGGCCCGGCTGTACCGGGCCCGGCTGGACGGCAAGCGGGT
This sequence comes from Streptomyces sp. NPDC057939, assembly GCF_042887545.1. Lineage (NCBI taxonomy): Bacteria > Bacillati > Actinomycetota > Actinomycetes > Kitasatosporales > Streptomycetaceae > Streptomyces > Streptomyces sp. NPDC057939. Next base: position 26,849 of record NZ_JBHVPG010000046.1, on the reverse strand, counting down.
GCTCGTGCTCCTCGACCACGCCACCTCCTACGCGCAGGTGCGTCCCCTGCTGCCCGGCGTCGGCGGGAGCTGCACGCTGATCACGGGGCGCGCGAGCCTGGACGAGCTGTTGCAGGCGCACAGCGCCCTGGTGCTGCGGATCGGGCCGCTGTCGCCCGGGGAGTCCCGGCAACTGCTCTCCGCGGTGCTGCGCGACCGTCGGGCCGAGGAGTCCCCGGAGGCCGCGGGGCGACTGGGCGAACTCTGCGGCCACATGCCGCTCGCGCTGCGCGCGGCCGCGGCCAAACTGCTGACCAAGCAGCACTGGCACGTCAGCGACCTCGTACGGCGCCTGGAGAAGTCCGCGGACTGCCTGGACGAGCTGAGCATCGGGGAGGACTCCCTGCGGGCCCGGCTCGACGACAGCGTGGCGGAGCTCCAGCCCGAGGCGGCGTGCGCCTACCAGCGGCTGAGCGGTCTGGACGGCGGCGAGTTCACCGTGCCGCAGGCCGCGTCGGTGCTGTCCACTGGACCGGCGGACGCCGAGGACCTGATCGAGATCCTGGTGGACGCACAGCTCCTGGAGCCGGTGGGGCGCACCCCCTGGGGCGGGATGTCCTACCGCTGGCAGGAGTTGATCCGGCTGCACGCGGTCCACTCCCGCGCCGCGGCCCCGCGGACCGCGGACCTGGTGTTCTGACCCCCCGCCCGGCCGACGGGCGGGGGCGCCCCCGGCACCGTACGGGTGCGGCCCCTCCCTGACGGAGGGGCCGCACCCGGGTGTCGCCGGCCGCGCGGGCCGACCCGGTCAGCCCTCCGCGCTCATCGCGTCGACGAGGCTCTTGGGACGCATGTCGGTCCAGTTCTTCTCCACGTAGTCCAGGCAGGACTGCCGGTCGGACTCACCGAAGGCGGCCGTCCATCCGGCCGGCACGTCGACGAACGACGGCCACAGAGAGTGCTGTCCCTCGTCGTTGACCAGCACCAGGTAGCGGCCGTCGGCGTCTTCGAACGGATTGGTCACGTCGGATTCCTTCCGGGAACGTCGGATGGCGGTTGCGCCGGCACCACCCTGGCCGGACGGCCGGGTGGCCAGATGGCCAGCGTCACGACCCTAGGCAGTCAGCGTTTCCGTCGGTTATCCGTCCGGCTTCGCACTCACCGGCCGTGCCCGCGCAGTTGCGGGTGCCGGGCCCGCACGGCGTCGAGCAGGGCGTCGGCGCGGGGGCGGGACCCGTCGCGCAGGTGCCCGTCGAGGAAGGCCGCGACCAGCTCACGGGTGAGGCGGACGGCCCGCGCCGCGGGCAGCGCGGGGGCCGCCGGCCCGCCCCCGGCGGCAGCCGGGACCGTCGCCCCGGTCAGCGCCGCGTAGTCGGTGAACGACGTGTGCACCGCCCCGGCGGCCGAGAACCACGCGCGGGGCCCGGTGAGCCGGCGCCAGGCCGCGTCCCAGCTGGGATCGGCCCCCGGCAGGCCGTGCCGGTCCGCTCCCAGCAGCAGGAACGGTCGCTCCAGCGGGCCCGCGTCCGACGGTTGGAAGGTGCCGTCCATGTTCACCCCGGCGACGAAGGCCGGGTCCCGGCGCATCGCCTCGAAGGCGGCGGCGCCGCCGATGGAGTGCCCCACGACCGCGACCCGCGCGGGATCCAGCCGCGGCAGGCCCGCCTCGCCCCCGCGGCCCACATCGACCCCGCCGCCCGCCTCGACCCCGCCGCCCGCTCCGGTGAGCCGCCGCCGGACGTACGAGAGGTCCGCCGCCCGGGTCGCGGCGACCTCGGCCCCCCGCACGGCGGGCCGGCAGGCCGAGCAGCCCGTCACCCGGCCGTCGGGGTAGGTGATGGCCGCCGACTCGTACGCGTGGTCCACCGCGGCCACCGCGTAGCCCCGGCTCGCCAGGTCCTCGGCGAGCGCCGTCAGCGAGGTGCGGGGCAACGAGAAGCCGGGCGACAGCAGGACCAGGGGCAGCCCGCTCCCGGCCACGGGCAGCGCCGGCGGCCCGGTACGGGCGTGCGTCCGGGTCCGGCTCAGCAGGTCCTCGGGGACCCCCGTGACCCGGTGCTGCCGCAGGATCATCGCGGACTCCCGCGCCGTGACGTAGGCCGCGCGCGGCGCCTCGGAGGGCAGCGCCGGGTACCACACGGAGAGCATCAGCTCCCGGGCCCGGCCCGGCTCCCAGGGGTCCTCGCGGGAGGTGTCGCGCAGTGCCAGGGTCCGCAGCCCCACGGGCAGGCCGCCGGTCGGGGCCGGCAGGCGCGGTCCGACGGTACGGGTGGGTCCCGGCGGCCCGGCGGCGGCGCCCGCCCGGGCGGTGTCGGCGGCCGGCGCGAGGGCCAGTACGGCGGCGCACAGCGTGGCGAGGGCATAGGAGCGCGGGGAATGCACGAACCCGGTCGACGGCATCGGCGTTCATCTCCTTGAGATATCCGAACACCGTCAGGCTATGAGCCGAAAAAGGAAACGGAAGCTCCGCTCCGGCATTTCATCATTCCGGGCGAGGGGAAATCGGACAGCTTTCCCTCCTGTCGACCGCCGAGCCTTTCGCCACTGGTTCTCCGGCGTTCCCCCTCTACGTTCGGCAGGGTCGGAGCGGTCACACCCGGATAAAACGGAATGCGTTCACGTTCCGCCGGCCGTCCGCACGAGGGGCCCCTCCGGGGCATTCCCCTCCTCGCGGACCCCGAGGTCCTCGGGTATGCGCGCGCGGCCGGCCGCTCCGAAGCGGAGGAGCTCGGGAATCCGTACGGGCCGCAGGCCGTCGGTGGACCGTTCCACCGCCCGCAGCTCCTGCGCCAGCAACCGCACCTCGGCGGCCCAGACGTCCAACTGGTCCGCAACGGGGCCGGCGTTGGCGGTGAGGATGTCCGTCCAGGTCTCCGGATTGCCGCCCGTGCCGCGGGTGATGTCCCGCAGGTCCTGGCCGGCCAGCCGGATGGCCGCCTCGTCCACGTCGAGCAGCCTGGCCGCGGCCAGGCTGGCGATGAGGTGCGGGGCGTGGGAGACGAGCGCGAGGACCCGGTCGTGGGTCTCGGGGTCGAGCAGGACGGACACCGCCCCGCACAGGGCCACCAGTTCCAGCGCGTGGTTGAGCGCGAGGTTGTCGGTGAGTTCGTTCGGGGTGAGCACCCAGCGGCGCCCCTCGAAGAGGTCGGCGCGGGCCGCCCAGGGCCCCGCCCATCCGCCACCGACCATGGGGTGGCCGCCGACGACGGCCGGCAGGTCACAGCCGAGGTCCTCGATCTCCCGGTGCAGCCGCACCTTGACGCCGGAGACGTCCGTGTAGAAGCGAGCCGTGCCCCGCCGTTGGTGCTCCGCCAAGGCGGCCGCGATCCGGGTGGGCGGCACCGCGATGACCGCGAGGTCCGCGGGCTCCCGGAGCGGCTGCGCCAGCCCCGCGCCCAACGCCTCCGCGGCGCGCGCCGCCGCCGGGTCCTCGTCGATCAGGTACGTGGTCACGCCCTGCTTGCGCAGGGCGAGGCCGACCGAGGCTCCGATGAGGCCGGTGCCCACGATCGCCACGGTGCGCATGCGGGCGTCCTCCCATCCGTCGGTTCTGACCGTCGACCACTGTCCCGGAGCCGGATATGGGGCTCGTATCGCCCCGCTATCGACAGCGACCCGACGGTCCCCGAGGCCCCCGCCGCCGGCCGGCCCGGGCCGGGCGCACGGGAAAGGGGCCGCACGCCCCTTGGCGTGCGGCCCCCGCAGGGCCGTGGTCCCGCTCCCGGCGCCTCAGGCGTCGCGCCTACGGAGCACCGCGTGGCCGGCGACGGCCGCGGCGAGGGCCCACACGAGCAGGACCAGGACGGCCGTCCCGCTCCCGTACGGCCGGGTGTCCTGCGTCATCAGGACGGTGCCGGCGACGCTCGGCATGTACTCGCTGGCCGTCTCCAGCCACTTCGCGCCGACGACGGTCATCAGCTGCGGCAGGGCCAGCAGGACCATGATGAGCGTGGTGATCGTGCCGGCCGCGCTGCGCAGGACCGTCCCGATGCCGATGGACATCACCGCGAGCGCACCCAGGTAGACGGACGCCCCGAGGGCCGTCGCGAACAGGTCGCCGCCGGTGTAGGCGCCGTCCTCACCCATGAGGGCGGCGGTGGTCAGCGACGCCAGCACGCTGAACACGAACCCGGCGACCGCCACGACCGCGACGACGACACCCGTCTTGGCGAGCAGCATCCGGCCGCGGGCCGGCACGCTCTGCAGCGTGGTGCGGATCGAACCGCTGGCGTACTCGCTGGTCAGCGCCAGCGTCGCCAGCACGACCACGGTGAGCTGGGAGATCAGGAAGGCCTGCGCGGCGGCGTGCGGGGCCGGGGAGGCCACGTCGACGCCCTTGGCAGCGCTGGCCGAGGCCGACATCCCGACCATCGCCGCGAAGCCCACGGTCAGGATCAGGCCGACGGCGAGGTTCCACCAGGTCGCCCGGACGCTGGAGAGCTTGGTCCACTCGAAGGCGAGGGCGCCGCGCAGACCACCGCCCTTGACGGGTCCGACCAGCCGGGGCGCGGGTGCGGTTGCTGTCGTCATGTCGATCACACCTTCTGGGCGTCGGCGGCGAGGGAAACGGAAGGGGTGGTGTACTCCACGCTCGAAGCGGTGAGTTCCATGTAGGCCTGCTCCAGGCTGGCCTTGCGCGGGCTCAGTTCGTGCACCGGCACCTGGTTCGCGAAGGCGAGGTCGCCGATCTGCTCCAGGCTGCCGCCGACGACGATCAACTCGCCGTACCGCGCGCCGTCCTCCGGCTCGACGCTCATCCCGAAGCGGACCAGTTCGCGTCGCAGCACGTCGGGCTGTGTGGTGCGGACCTTCACCGCGTTCAGCGAACTGCCCGCGATGACCTCCTCGATGGGGGCGTCGGCGATGACCTTGCCCCGGCCGATGACCACGAGGTGGTCGGCGGTCTCCTGCATCTCGCTCATCAGGTGGCTGGAGACGAAGACCGTGCGGCCCTCCGCGGCCAGCGAACGCATCAACTCCCGGACCCAGCGCACCCCGTCGGGGTCGAGGCCGTTGACCGGCTCGTCGAACAGCAGCACCTTCGGATCGCCCAGCAGCGCCGCCGCGATGCCGAGCCGCTGGCCCATGCCGAGCGAGAAGGAGCCGATCCGCTTCTTGGCGACCTCGGTGAGTCCGACGGTCTCCAGCACCTGGTTCACCCGCGAGGCCGGGATCCCGTTGCTCCGGGCCATGCCGAGCAGGTGGTGGTAGGCGGAGCGGCCGGGGTGTCCGGCGCGGGCGTCGAGCAGGGCGCCGACCTCCCGCAGGGGGTGGCGCAGGGACCCGTACGGCTTGCCGTCGATCAGCGCCCGGCCCGTCGTCGGCGCGTCCAGGCCGACGATCATCCGCATGGTCGTCGACTTGCCCGCGCCGTTCGGGCCGAGGAACCCGGTCACCTTGCCCGGGTTGATCTCGAAGGAAAGGTCGGACACGGCCGTCTTGTCGCCGTACCGCTTCGTGAGTCGGTCCAAAGTGATCATGGCCTGCTGGCTCCTTCCGAGGGCATACCCAGACACTAGGAATTCCGCGGACCCCGGACATCTGGCGATCGGCAACGAACACACTCGACTTTCGACAGGTCTTGGCGGCGCCGACCCTCTTGTAGCTTGCTGGCATGCAGCGATGGCGTGCCGTTCGGCGGCGTACGGAGCGGTTGGTGGCGCGGTTGTCCGGGAGCCCCGGAGCCCGCCCGTTCGGCGGGCGCGGCACCCTGGTGCTGCTCGCCGTGCTCTTGGCGCCCGCGGTGCTGGAGGCCGGCCGGCTCACGTCCGCCCCGGGGCCCTGGCTCGCGGCCCTGCTGATGATCACCGCCGCGGTCGCGGTGGAACGCACCGTCCCGCTGCTGTCCCTGCTGCTCGCGGCCTCGCTGTGCGGGCTCTACCCCTGGCTGGGCAGCAGCGTGTGGACCGCCGTGGCGGCCCTCGTCCTCAGTTTCCTCGCCGGGAGCAGGCTGACCGCGCCCGCCCGGGCGCACGCCGTGTTCGCCCTGGTGGCCCTCACCGGGCTGGCCGTGACGGCCGGGTTCGCGGAGATGAAGGACTGGCTGAGCCTGTTGATGGTGGGCTTCGCCACCTCCGTCCTGCCGTGGTGGGTGGGTTACTGGTGGAGCCGGCGCGCCGCGCTCATGCACGCCGGCTGGGAGCGGGCGGAGCGACTGGAATGGAAGCAGCGCTGGATCGCCGAGCAGGCCCGGCTCAAGGAACGCTCGCGGATCGCCGAGGACATCCATGATTCTCTCGGCCACGAACTGAGCGTCATGGCCCTGCTGTCCGGGGCCCTCGAACTGGCCCGGGGGGTCCCCGAGGAGCACCGGGCGACGATCACGCAGTTGCGCGAGCGGTGCACGCGCGCCTCCGAGCAGCTGCACGAGGTGATCGGGCTGCTCCGCGACGAGGGCAGCCCCTCCCCGCTGAGCCCGTCCGACGAGTCGGTCGCCGATCTGGTGCGCCGCTTCGAACGGTCCGGGATGGCGGTGCGGTTCGTCGAGGAGGGCGAGGACGCCCCGCCGCTCGCGCTGCTCGCCGACCGGGCGGCGTACCGGGTGGTGCAGGAGGCCCTGACGAACGCGACGAAGCACGCGCCGGGCGCGGCCATCACCGTACGGGTCACCCACCGCCCCCGCGAGAGCGTCGTGTGGGTATTCAACAAGCTGGCGGACGGGCCGGCCGACGCCCCTGCCGTGGGCAGCGGCTCGGGGCTGATCGGGCTGGACGAACGGGTCCGGCTGGCCGGTGGCTCGCTGCGGACCGGCCCCGGATCGGGCGGCTTCGAGGTGCTGGCGCGGCTGCCCCGGAACCCGTCGGCGGCGCCGGACGAGGACGACGGGGCGGGCGGGGGCCGACCGGCCGGGACGCCCCGGGGCGCGGGCGGGTTCGAGGAGACCGAGCCCTACCCGCACCCGGAGGCGGCGCCGCCGGGCCGCAGCCACTCGGGGGCGGCGCTCGGCCGGGCCCGGACCCGGCTGCGGCGCGACGTGCGACGGGCCGGGCGGATCCCCGTGCTGATCGGTGCGGGCCTGGTCGCCCTGTTGGCCGGGCTCTACGTCTTCACGTCGGCGCTCACCTCGCTCGACCCCGGGGACTACGCGCGGATCCGGCCGGGCCAGCCGCGCGCCGAGCTGGCGGCGGTCCTGCCGGAGCGCCGGATCAGCAAACCGCCCCCGGTCGTCCTCGAACCGCCGGTGCCGGCGGGGACGTCCTGCGAGTACTACCGGACGGGCGGGAACGTCCTCCAACTCACCAACCGCATGTACCGGTTGTGCTTCAAGGATGATCTGCTGGTGGCCAAGGACAGTCTGTGACAACGAAGCCCGAGGAGCGGACGATGCGCGTACTTCTCGCCGACGACGAAATGATCATCCGGGCGGGGGTCCGTTCCATCCTGACCACCGACCCGGACATCGAGGTGGTGGCCGAGGCCTCCGACGGCCGCGAGGCCGTCGAACTTGCCCGCAAGCACCGGCCCGACGTCGCCCTGCTCGACATCCGGATGCCCGAGATGGACGGGCTGACCGCCGCCGGGGAGCTCCGCGCCACCAACCCGGAGACCGGGGTGATCATGCTGACCACCTTCGGGGAGGACAAGTACATCGAGCGGGCGCTCGACGCGGGGGTGGCCGGGTTCCTGCTGAAGGCCTCCGACCCGCGGGACCTGATCGCCGGGGTCCGGGCCGTCGCGGGCGGCGGCTCCTGCCTGTCGCCGCTCGTGGCCCGCCGGCTGATGACCGACCTGCGCCGGGCGCCCGCGCAGCGCGGCGAGGACCAGGGCGGTCGCACCGAGCTGCTGACGCAGCGCGAGCGCGAGGTCCTCGGGATGCTGGGCGCCGGTCTGTCGAACGCGCAGATCGCCGAGCGCCTCCACCTGGTCGAGGGCACCATCAAGACGTACGTGAGCGCGATCCTGGCCCAGTTGGGGGTGCGCAACCGGGTGCAGGCGGCGATCATCGCCTACAAGGCGGGCCTGGTGGAGGACGGCGGCGACCCCCGGTAGGCCGCCGCGCGCCCCCGCCGGCTCAACCGGCCGGGGATGCGGTGTCCCTGATGAAGCGGGCCAGCCTGCGGGCTCCCTCGACCGCCTCGGCGGTGGTCAGGTAGCTGCACGAGAGCCTGATGCGACGGTCCCCGGCCCCGTCGAGGTGGAAGTGGCGCATCGGGGTCCAGATCACCCCGTACTCCTGCGCCGACCGGCGCAGCGCCGCCTCGTCCGCCGGGAACGGCACGTCGAGGGTCAGGAAGAACCCGCCGCGGGGGTCGTTCCAGCCGACGCCCGCCGACTGCGGCGCGCCCGGCGGAAGTTCCTCCGCCAGGGTGTCCCGCACCAGGGACATGGTGCGCCGGTAGTGGCGGGCCGTCGCCTCGTTGGCGCGCCGCAGCCCGCCCCCGCCGCGCAGCAGCAGGCCGGCGACGGCGGCCTGGCTCAGGCTGGAGGTGTTGACCGTCACCATGCTCTTGATCTTGGCCAGTTCGGCGGCCAGCAGCGTGGGCGGGCCGCCGTCGGCGCTCTCGACGCGCTGGTCGGCGACGACGAACCCGACGCGGGCGCCGGGGAAGGCGGTCTTGGCGAAGGAGCCCAGGTAGAGCACCCGCCGGTCGGTGTCGAGGGACTTCAGCGTGGGGTGGCGGACCGTGCTGAACACTCCGTACGGGTTGTCCTCCAGGATGAGGAGGTCGGCCCGCGCCGCCGCGTCGAGCAGTTCCGTGCGCTTGTCGCGGCTCATGCTGACGCCCGAGGGGTTGGAGCAGTCGGGCACCACGTACAGGGCCCTGGCCCGGCGGCCGCCGGCCTCGATCTCCCGGACCGCGCGGTCGAGGCCCTCCGGGCTCACGCCGTCGTCGCCGCCGGGGACGGCCACGACCGGTATCCCGAGCATGCTGGCCGCGCCGGTGATCCCGACGTAGCAGGGGCTGTCGACGAGGAGCACGTCGCGGGGGTCCCGGAACAGCGTGCGCAGGGCCAGCACGATGGCTTCCTGGCAGCCGACGGTGACGACCACGGCGGCCGGGTCCACGATCAGGTCCTCGTCGACCTCCAGCATGCGGGCGACCAGGTCGCGGATCTGCCCCGCCGTCTCCCCGTACTGGTAGAGCGCGGTGCGGATCCGTTCCTCCGAGTGGCCGAGGCCCCGCAGGTGGTCGAGGTAGGTGTCGATGAGGCCGGGGATCCCCGCGACGTCGAAGTCCCCCTCGTACGGGCGGCCGGGCGCGAAGGAGATCGCTTCCGGGTAGCGGGAGGTGACCTCGTTGAGGAAGTTCATGGTGTCGAGCGTCGGGTCGGACAGGCTGGCGTGCAGTGCCGTTCGGCGCAGGACCCGTCCGGGGTCCCCGTCGAGGACCCGGCCGGGGTCCGCGGGCTGCGCGGTGGTCGTCATCCGGGGCTCCTGTCCGGTGCGGGCCGGCCGGGTCCGGGCAGGACGACGGTGGCCGCGTCGATCGTGGCGGTCGTGGCGTGGCCGGTGAGGACCATGGTGTCGGCGAACTCCTCGGCCAGCAGGGTGAGCATCCGGTGGACGCCGTCGGTCCCCCCGGCGGCGAGCGCGTACAGCGCGGGCCGGCCGACGAGGACGGCGCGCGCGCCGAGGGCGAGGGCGGCCAGTACGTCGGTCCCGCCGCGGACGCCGCCGTCCAGCAGGACCGGGCAGCGGCCCCGGACCGCGGCCACCACCTCGGGCAGCGCGTCGAGGGTGGCGGGTGCGCCGTCGAGCTGGCGGCCGCCGTGGTTGGAGACGATGATCCCGGCGACGCCCGCGGCGACGGCCGCTTCGGCGTCGGAGGCGGTGAGGACGCCCTTCGCGAGGACGGGCAGGCCGCTCTCGTCCCGCAGCCGGGCCACCGCGCCCCAGTCCAGCGAGCGGTCGAAGGCCAGTCGGCTGTGCGCGCCCGGGGTGGCCGCGCCCGCGGCGGCGGAACCGTCCAGGTTCACCGGGCGGATGTGGGCGGGGACCTCGAAGCCGTTGCGCAGGTCGCGCAGCCGGCGGCCGGTGAAGGGGGTGTCGACGGTGAGGACGAGCGCCCGGTAGCCGGCGGCGGCGGCGCGGCGGGCGAGCCCGAGGGTGAGGCCGGGTTCGCGGAACCAGTACAGCTGGAGCCACAGCGGGGCCGTGGCCTCCTCGGCGACCCGTTCCAGGAGCTGCCCGGCGAACGTGCTGACGACGAGCGGCACCCCGAGCCGGCCGGTGGCGCGGGCGGTGCCGCACTCCCCGTCCGGATGGGCGAGCCCGTGGTAGGCGACGGGGGCGATCCCGACGGGAACGGCCCAGCGGGAGCCGAGCACCTCCACCGAGGTGTCCGGCTCCTCGATGCCGGGCAGGGCCCGGGGGCGCAGGCGCACGGCGTCGAAGACGGCCTGGTTCGCTGCCAGGGTGCGCTCCCGACCCGCCCCACCGGCGATGAAGTCCCATATGTCGGGCGGCAGTTGGGTGCGCGCCCGGTCGGCGAAGTCCGCCGGGGTCAGGGCCTGGGCGCCGGGCCGGGTCGGCGGGAGGGGGCGGGGCGCCGCCCGCCCGGGCCCGGCCGGCCCGGGCGGGGTGCGGGGGTGGGCCGCGGCCGTCATCGGCCGGCCACTTCCCGCTCCCGCTCCACTGCCTCGTACAGCGCCTTGATGTTGGAACTGCCGAAGCCGCGGGCCCCGTTGCGCTGGATGTACTCGTAGAAGAGCGTGCCGCGCGGATACGGCGAGCGGGTGAAGATCTGCAACAGGTATCCCCATTCGTCGCGGTCCGCGAGGACGCTCGTCCCGCGCAGTTCGGCGATCCGGTCCGCGAGGCCGCCGACCCGGCGGGCGAGCAGGTCGTAGTAGGCGGCCGGGGTCTTCAGGAATTCCACGCCCCGCCCGCCGAGGGTGCGGACCGAATCGACGATGTCGTCCACGAGGAAGGCCAGGTGCTGGACGCCGGCGCCGTTGTGCGCGGCCAGGAACCGGTCTATCTGGCCGGGCAGTCGGGAGTCGTCGGGCTCGATGAGGGTGAAGGTCACCCCGCCGTCCGCGTTGCGCACCACGATGGAGTCCATCGCCTGCTCGCCGACCTGGATGTACTCCGACGAGTAGTACGGCATCCCGAACGCGGCCTCGTAGAACGCGGCCGTCCTGCGCAGGGTGCCGGCCTCCAGGCACACGGCGACGTGGTCGAGGACGGGCCGGGCCCCGGAGCCGACGGCGTCGGTGACGTCGGCGGCCGGCAGCAGGGCCCAGTCCCGGTCGGGCGGCAGGTGCCCGGCGGGGCCCCCGGACGCGGGCAGCAGGGTGTGCCGGAGGTCCCCGAAGCCGGAGACCACGGCGTACTCGCCGCCCTGGCCGCGGACCCGGGAGGGCTCGGGCCGGTGGTGGACGGCCGCGCCGGCGAGCACGGCACGGTCGAAGGTCTCCGTCACGTCGGCGCAGGTGAAGGCCAGGTCGGCGATGGAGTCGCCGTGCAGTTCCACGTACGCGGCGACCGGGCCGTCCGGCCGCAGGGCCTGGGTGACGACGAGGGTGACCGAGCCGGCGCGCAGCACGGTGGACCTTCGGTCCCGCGTCCCGGTGGCCGGACCGGCCACGGCCACCGGCGCGAAGCCGAGGCTGTCGATGAGGAAGCCGGCGGCTTCGCGGTCGTCGGAAACGTACAGCTCGGCGTAGGCGATGGCACTCGGCGGCATGGCGGCTCCAAGAACGGGTGAATGCCCGGGAGAGCCCGGGGGAAAGGGCTCCGACATTCTCTGCCAGCAAAATTGGACGTGAATTCGAGTAACAGTCTACAAATCGGCCATATACCCTTGCTATCCGCCGGATATCCAAATCCTCAAGACCCCTTGATAAGCCCAAACAATCGGTTGACCTGCACGTCAGAGGGTTGTTAGCGTCCAAGTTCCCATTAATCGAATGATGCTCCAGCGGCATTTCCTAGATTGCATCGCACCACGCAATGGCCGGGTGCTCCGGCGGACGAATGTGAGGGACAGTGTCTGAGTTCGCTGCCGTTCGGCACGGTCTGACCAGCGCACAGCACGAGGTGTGGCTCGCCCAGCAACTGGATCCGCGGAGCACCCACTACAAGACCGGGTCCAGCCTGGAGATCAGCGGGCCGATCGACCACGCCGTGCTGAGCGCCGCCCTCCGGCACACCATGGCCGGGACGGAGACGTTGTGCTCCCGCTTCCTCGTCGACGAGGACGGCCCCCACCGGGTGCACTGCCCGATCGCCCCGCCGGACCGGGCCGACGAGGACGCCCCGACGGCCGCCGACGGGAGCCCCCTCACCCCGGTGCGGCTGGCCCACTTCGACCTCACCGGACACCGGGACCCCGAGGGCGAGGCGCTGCGCCTGATGGAGGCCGACCGGGCGACGCCCGTGGCCCTGGACCGGCCCGGCCTGAGCAGCCACGCCCTGTTCACGCTCGGCCCGGACCGGCACATGTACTACCTGGGCGTCCACCACATCGTCCTCGACGGCACCAGCATGTCCCTCTTCTACGAGCGGCTCGCCGCCGTGTACGCGGCCCTGCTGGACGGCGGCGCCGTACCGCCGGCCTCCTTCGGCGACATGGACCGGCTCGTCACCGGCGAGGAGACCTACCGCGCCTCAGCCCGGTACGAGAAGGACCGCGCCCACTGGACCGGCCTGTTCGCCGACCGTCCCGACCCGGTCTCCCTCACCGGCCGCAGCAGCCGCCTCGCCCTCGCCGGCACCCGGGTCGGGCTGCGCCTGGCCCCGGAGCGGACCCGGATCCTCGACGAGGTCGCCGCGGCGAACGACTCCTCCTGGGCGCGGGTCGTCATCGCCGGCGTCGCCGCCTTCCTGCACCGCATGACGGGCGCCGAGGACATCGTCGTGTCCGTGCCCGTGACCGGCCGCCACGGCGCCAACGCCCGCACCACGCCCGGCATGGTCTCCAACCAGTTGCCGCTGCGGCTCACCGTCCGCCCCGGCACCACCTTCACCGAGCTGATCTCCGAGGTCTCCACCGCCCTGGGCGCCCTGATGGCCCACAGCCGCTACCGGGGCGAGGACCTCAACCGCGAGCTCGGCCTGTCCGGCGGCGCCGGCGTGCTCGGCCCGACCGTCAACGTCCTGCCCTACACCCGGCCCGTGGACTTCGCCGGTTCGCCCGGCGTGATGCGCAGCCTCGGCTCGGGACCGACCACCGACCTCAACTTCGTGCTGACGGGCACCCCCGAGTCGGGGATCCGCGTCGACTTCGAGGGGAACCCGCAGCTCTACGACGCCGAGGAGCTCCGCTCGCTCCAGGAACGCTTCGTGGGCCTGTTGGAGGACCTGACGGCGGATCCGGCCGCCGCGGTCGGCCGGGCCGTCCTGCTCGGCGACGAGGAGCGCCGGCGCGTCCTGTCCGACTGGAACGACACCGCGCACGAGGTCCCCGCGGCCACCCTGGCGGACCTGCTGGCCGCGCAGGCCGCCCGCACGCCGGCGGCGCGGGCCCTCGTCTTCGAGGGCACCACCCACACCTACGCCGAGCTCGACGCCCGCGCCGAGCGGCTGGCCCGCGCCCTGACGGCCCGCGGGGCCGGGCCGGAGAAGTTCGTCGCCGTGGCCCTGCCCCGGTCCGCCGAGCTCGTCGTCGCACTGCTCGGCGTACTGAAGGCGGGAGCCGCGTACGTCCCCGTCGACCCGGGATACCCGGCCGACCGCATCGCGCACATCCTCGGGGACGCCGGCGCCATGCTGGTGCTGACCTCGCGGGACACCGAGGGACGACTGCCCGACGACGGCACCCCCCGCCTGCTGCTCGACGCCCCCGGGGCGGCCGACGACGTGCGGGCCGTGGCCGCGGACACCGCCCCGGCCGCCCGCCCGGCCCTCGACCCCCGGCACCCCGCCTACGTCATCTACACCTCGGGATCCACCGGCCGCCCCAAGGGCGTGGTGGTCTCGCACGAAGCCATCGTGAACCGGCTCGCCTGGATGCAGGACACCTACCGCCTCGACGCCTCCGACCGCGTCCTGCAGAAGACCCCGTCCGGCTTCGACGTGTCCGTGTGGGAGTTCTTCTGGCCGCTGATCGAGGGCGCGACCCTGGTCGTCGCCCGGCCCGAGGGCCACATGGACCCCGCCTACCTGGCCGACGTCGTCGCCCGCGAAGGCATCACCACCCTGCACTTCGTGCCCTCGATGCTCGACGTGTTCCTGGGCGAGCCGGCCGCCGCCGCGTCCCTCACCGGCGTCCGCCGCGTCTTCTGCAGCGGCGAGGCCCTCTCCCCCGAACTCGCCGCCCGTTTCCTGGCCCTGACCGACACCCCCCTGCACAACCTGTACGGGCCGACGGAAGCCGCCGTCGACGTCACGTACTGGCCGTGCGCCGCCACCGACGGCCAGGTCCCCATCGGCCTGCCCGTCTGGAACACCCGGATGTACGTCCTGGACGCCGCGCTGCGTCCCGTACCGCCCGGCGTGCCCGGCGAGCTGTACATCGCCGGCGTCCAGCTCGCCCGCGGCTACCTGGGCCGACCCGCCCTCAGCGCCGAACGCTTCACCGCCGACCCGTACGGCCCCACCGGCACCCGCATGTACCGCACCGGCGACCTCGCCCGATGGAACCGGCGCGGACACCTGGAGTACCTCGGCCGCGCCGACCACCAGGTCAAACTCCGCGGCTTCCGCATCGAACTCGGCGAGATCGAGTCCGTCCTGCTGGCCCTGCCCGGCATCGGCCGGGCCGCGGTGCTCCTGCGCGAGGACCAGCCGGGCGACCAACGCCTCGTCGCCTACCTCGTGCCGGCCGCCGGCGGCCGCCCCGACCCCGACGCGCTCACCGGACCGCTGCGCGAACGGCTCCCCGACCACATGGTCCCCGCCGCCTTCGTCGTCCTGGACGCCCTGCCCGTCACGCCCAACGGCAAGCTGGACCGCAAGGCCCTGCCCGCCCCCTCGTACACGAGCCGCACGCGGCGCCGCGCCCCGCGCACCCCGCGCGAGGAGATCCTCCGCACCCTGTTCGCGGAGGTCCTCGGCGTCGACGAACCCGGCATCGACGACAGCTTCTTCGAGCTCGGCGGGCACTCCCTGCTCGCCACCCGCCTGATCAGCCGCGTCCGCACGGCGCTCGGCACCGAGCTGACGATCCAGCAGGTCTTCGAATCCCCGACCGTCGCCGCGCTCGCCGCCCTCACCGGCGCCGGCCGGGCCCGTACCGCGGTCACCGCCCGGCCGCGGCCCGAACGGCTTCCGCTGTCCTTCGCCCAGCAACGCCTCTGGTTCCTCCACCAGTACGAGGGCCCCTCCGCGCTCTACAACATTCCGGCCGCGCTGCGCCTGACCGGACCCGTGGACGAAACGGCCCTCGCCGCCGCGATCGGGGACGTCGTCGCCCGGCACGAAAGCCTGCGGACCGTCTTCGCCGAGGACGAGCACGGCCCCCACCAGGTCGTCCTCACCCCCGAGCGGGCGGCGCCCCGCCTGGAGATCACCACCTGCGACGCCGAACGCATCGACGCGGAACTGGCCGTCGCTGCCCGCCACCCCTTCGACCTGGCCCGCGAAACACCGCTGCGCGCCACGCTGTTCACGCTCGCCCCGCAGGAACACGTCCTGCTGCTGGTGCTCCACCACATCGCCGGCGACGGCTGGTCACTGGCCCCGCTCGCCCGGGACCTGGGCACCGCCTACGCCGCCCACCTCGCCGGGACGACCGCACCCGACCGGGCGCCACTGCCCGTCCAGTACGCCGACCACGCACTGTGGCAGCACGAACTCCTCGGCGCCGCCGACGACGCGGACGCCGAGGGCAACCGGCAGCTCGCCCACTGGCGGACGACCCTGGCCGGACTGCCCGAACGCCTCGAACTCCCCACCGACCGACCCCACCCGGCCCGCCGCACCAACGCCGGCGCCCGCCTCGACCTGTCCGTCCCGGCCCACCTTCACCGCTCGCTGGCCGCCCTCGCCACCGAGACCCGCACCAGCGTGTTCATGGTGCTCCAGGCCGCCCTCGCCGGCCTGCTGACACGGCTCGGCGCGGGCGAGGACGTCCCGATCGGCTCGACGATCGCGGGGCGCACCGACGCCGGGGTGGAAGACCTCGTCGGCTTCTTCGTCAACACCCTCGTCCTGCGCACCGACACCTCGGGCGACCCCACGTTCCGCGAACTGCTCGGCCGGGTCCGCGACACCGACCTCGCCGCCTTCGACCACCAGGACGTGCCCTTCGAGCGGCTCGTCGAGGCCCTCAACCCGGACCGCGGGGCACCCCACCACCCGCTGTTCCAGGTGATGCTGACCTTCGACACCACCCAGCAGGACGCCCTCGGCGAGCTGGGCAGGCTGCCGGGGCTGCGGGCCGAGCTGGTGCCCCTGCACACCGGGCTGTCCAAGTTCGACCTGGCGTTCGCCTTCGACGAGGGTCGGGACGCCGACGGTGCGGCCGCCGGACTGCGCCTGGCCGTCGAGTACAGCACCGAGCTCTTCGACGCGGACACGGCCCGCGCCCTCTCGGAGCGGCTGCTGCGGCTCCTCGCCGCCGTCGCCGCGAACCCGACGGCGCGCCTCGCGGACATCGACGTGCTGGCCCCGGGCGAGGAACACCGGCTGCTGGTCGACGCCAACCGGCCCGACCCGACGACGACGCCCGCCGGGGACGCGGACGCCACCCTGCCCGAACTCTTCGAGCGGCAGGCCGCCCGCTTCCCGAACCGCACCGCCCTCACCTTCGAGGACACCTCCCTCACGTACGCGGAGCTCAACGCCCGCGCCAACCGGCTCGCCCGGCTGCTGACCGCGCGCGGCATCGGCCCGGACTCCCTGGTCGCGCTGGCACTGCCCCGCTCCGCAGAGCTGGTGACCGCGCTGCTCGCCGTGGTCAAGGCCGGCGCCGCCTACGTGCCCCTCGACCCCGACTACCCGGCCGACCGCCTCGCCTACGTACTGTCCGACGCCGCCCCCGCCGTCCTCCTCACCGACCCGGACACCGCGACCCGCCTGCCCGCCCACGACGTGCCCCGCATCGTCGTCGCCGGTCCGGACCCCACCGGGGACGCGGCCGACGCGGCCGAAGCCGCCGACCTCCGCGACGGCGACCTCCGCCAGGAGGAACGGACCCGACGGCTGGACCCGCGCGACACCGCGTACGTCATCTACACCTCGGGCTCCACCGGCCGCCCCAAGGGCGTGGCCGTCCCGCACCACAACGTCGTGCGTCTCTTCTCCGCGACCGACCACTGGTTCGCCTTCGACGAGCAACAGGTGTGGACCCTCTTCCACTCCTACGCCTTCGACTTCTCCGTCTGGGAACTGTGGGGAGCGCTCCTCCACGGCGGCCGGCTCGTCGTCGTCCCGCACTCCGTCACCCGCGACCCCGTCGCGTTCCTCGGACTCCTGGAACGCGAACGCGTCACCGTGCTCAACCAGACCCCGTCGGCGTTCCACCAACTGGCCGCCGCGGAACGCGAGCACACCCCCGACCTGTCGCTGCGCACGATCGTGTTCGGCGGCGAGGCCCTGGACCTGTCCCGACTGCGCGACTGGTACGAGCGGCACCCGCAGGACGCCCCGGCCCTCGTCAACATGTACGGGATCACCGAGACCACCGTCCACGTGTCCCACTTCCCGGTGGACCGGGCCACGGCCGAGGCCGCCACCGCCAGCACCATCGGCGTCAACATCCCCGACCTGCGCGTCTACGTCCTCGACGGACGACTGCGGCCCGCCGCGGCCGGCGTCACCGGCGAGATGTACGTGGCGGGCGCCGGCCTGGCCCGCGGCTACCTCGGCCGGCCCGGCCTCACCTCGGACCGCTTCCCCGCCGACCCGTACGCCACCCTGTTCGGCGAGCGGGGCACCCGGATGTACCGCACCGGCGACCTGGCCAGGCGCCGCGCCGACGGCGGACTCGACTACCTGGGCCGCGCCGACCACCAGGTGAAGATCCGCGGCTTCCGCATCGAACTCGGCGAGATCGAGGCCGTGCTGGCAGCGCACCCCGACGTCACCGACGTCACCGTGCGGCTGCGCGAGGACGTCCCCGGCGACCTGCGGCTCGCCGCCTACGTGGTGACACGGGACGGCGGCCCGTCCTCCCGGGCCCTGCACGACCACGCCGCCGCCCAGCTCCCCGAGCACATGGTGCCCTCCGCGTTCGTCACCCTCGACGCCCTCCCGCTGACCCCCAACGGCAAGCTCGACACCGAGGCCCTGCCCGCGCCCGCCCACGAGGCGCGCACGGCCGGACGGGCCCCGCGCGGCCCCCGCGAGGAGATCCTCGCGTCCCTCTTCGCGGAGGTCCTGGCCGTACCCCGGATCACCATCGACGACAGCTTCTTCGACCTCGGCGGCCACTCCCTGCTCGCGACCCGGCTCGCCGGCCGGATCCGTACGGCCCTCGGCGTGGAACTGTCCGTCCGGCAGCTGTTCGAGACGCCGACCGTCGCCGGGGTCGCCGCGACCCTGGACGACGCGGAGCGTGCCCGCACCCCGCTGACCGCCGGTCCGCGCCCCGACCGCCTGCCGCTGTCCTCGTCCCAGCAGCGGCTGTGGTTCCTGCACCGGCTCGAAGGCCCCTCCCCCACCTACAACATCACCGGCGCGCTGCGACTGACCGGCCCCCTCGACCCCGAGGCGCTGCGCGGCGCCTTCCAGGCCGTCATCGTCCGCCACGAAAGCCTGCGCACCGTCTTCACCGAGGACGCCCTCGGCGCCCGACAGACCGTCCTCGCGCCCGAAACGGTCCACTTCGAACTGCCCGTCCGCGACACCACCGAGGGACGGCTCGACGCGGACCTGACGCACGCCGGCCGGCACTCCTTCGACCTGACCCGCGACGTCCCCGTCCGCGCCGAACTGTTCCGACTCGCCCCGGCCGAACACACCCTGCTGCTGTCGGTCCACCACATCGCGGGCGACGGCTGGTCGTTGGGCCCGCTCGTACGCGACCTGGCGACCGCCTACACCGCGCTCGCCGGGGGCCGCGCCCCCGAGTGGACGCCGCTGCCCGTCCAGTACGCCGACTACGCGCTGTGGCAGGCCGACCGGCTCGGTGACGCCGACGACCCCACCGCTGTGGCGGGCCGCCAACTCGCCCACTGGAAGCAGGCCCTCGCCGGCGCTCCCGACCTGCTGGAGCTCCCCACCGACCGGCCCCGCCCCGCCGTCGCCTCGCACCGGGGCGGCCGGGTCCCGGTGACCGTCCCGGCCGGCCTGCACGGACGGCTCGCCTCACTGGCCCGCGAGTCCCGGACCAGCGTGTTCATGGTCCTCCAGGCGGCTCTGGCCACCCTGCTGAACCGGATGGGCGCCGGCGACGACATCCCGATCGGCACCCCCGTCGCGGGCCGCTCCGACGACGCCCTCGACGAGGCCGTCGGCTTCTTCGTCAACACCCTGGTCCTGCGCACCGACACCTCCGGCGACCCGACGTTCCGGCAGCTGCTGGACCGCGTGCGCGAAACCGACCTGACGGCCTACGCCCACCAGGACCTGCCCTTCGAGCGCCTGGTCGACGTCCTCGGCCCGAACCGGTCGCTGTCCCACAACCCCCTGTTCCAGGTCCTCCTGAGCCTGGACACCACCCAGCAGAACGCGCTCGCGGCCATGTCCGCCGCCGGTTTCGCCGTGACCCCGATCCCCGTCGAGAGCGGCGTTGCGAAGGTCGACCTGGCCTTCGAACTCGCCGAGCACCGCGAGGCCGACGGCTCCCCCGCCGGCCTCGCCGGAGCCGCCGAGTTCAGCACCGACCTCTTCGACGAGGACACCGTCCGCTCCCTCGTCGCCCGCTTCCTGCGCCTGCTCGACACGCTCGCCCACGACCCGGACCTGCGGATCACGCAGCCGTCCGTGCTCGACGCCGCCGAACTGCGCCGCGTACTCGTCGAGTGGAACGACACCCCCCGCCCGGCGGACCCCAGGACCTTCGCCGAGTACGTCGAACGGCACGCCGCCGAGGCCCCGGACCGGCCGGCCGTCGAATCCGAGGACGGCACCCTGACGTACGCCGAACTCAACGCGCGCGCCAACCGGCTGGCCCGCCACCTCGTCGAACGGGGCGTGCGCGCCGAACAGTTCGTCGCGCTGGCCCTGCCCCGTTCGGCCGACCTGGTCACCGCCACCCTCGCCGCCTTCAAGGCGGGCGCCGCCTACGTGCCGATCGACCCCGCCTACCCGGCGGAACGCATCGCGTACCTGGTCGAGGACGCCGCCCCGGCCCTGATCGTCACCACCGGGGCCGTCGCGGGCGCACTGCCCGACACGAGCGTCCCGCTGCTCCTCCTGGACGACGCCGCCACCGGCGCGGAACTCGCCGCGCTGCCCCCGCACGACGTCACCGACACGGAACGGCACGGCCCGCGCCTCTCCGGCCACCCCGCGTACATGATCTACACCTCCGGCACCACCGGCCGGCCCAAGGGCGTCGTCGTCACCCATTCCGGACTCCCCGGACTCCTCGACATCTTCACCGGCGACTGCGCCACCGGCCCCGGCAGCAAGGTCCTCCAACACCTCTCCCCGAGCTTCGACGCGGCCTTCTGGGAACTGTCGATGGGCCTCCTCACCGGGGCGACCCTGGTCGTCGCACCGGCCGGCCTCACCCCGGGACCGGAGCTGGCCGCCCTGGCGAACCGCTTCGGCGCCACCCACCTCAGCCTGACCCCCGCCGTCCTCAAACTGCTGCCCGGGGACGCGCTGCCCACCGTCACGACCCTCGTCGTGGGCGCCGAGACGAGCCCGCCGGAGCTGGTGGAACGCTGGTCCGCCGGCCGTACGCTGCTCAACTCGTACGGGCCGACGGAAACCACCGTCTGCTCCACCATGAGCCACCCCCTGTCCGGCCCCGTCACCCCGCCCATCGGCGCCCCCATCGCCAACAGCTCCGTCTACGTCCTCGACGCCGCCCTGCGTCCGGTGCCCCCCGGCGTCCCCGGCGAGCTCTACGCGGCCGGCTCCCACCTGGCCCGCGGCTACCACGGCCGGCCCGCGCTCACCGCGGAACGCTTCGTGTCCGACCCGTACGGCGCACCCGGCACCCGCATGTACCGCACGGGCGACCTGGTGCGCTGGCTGCCCGGTGGCGAGCTGGAGTACCTGGGCCGCGTCGACACCCAGGTCAAGATCCGCGGACTGCGGATCGAGCCCGCCGAGATCGAGTCCGTCCTCGTCGAACGCCCCGAACTGGCCCGGGCGGCCGTCATCGTCCGCGAGGACAACCCGGGCGACCGGCGGCTCGTGGCGTACGTCGTACCCGAGCCCGGCCACGCCCCGGACGTCCGCCGACTGCGCGCCGACCTGCGCGGCATCCTGCCCGACCACATGATCCCCACGGCGTTCGTCCCCCTCGACGCCCTGCCCCTGACGATCAACGGCAAGCTCGACCGCAAGGCGCTGCCCGCCCCCGACTACAGCGGGCAGACCTCGGGCCGCACCCCGCGCACCCCGCGCGAACGACAGCTGTGCGCACTGTTCTCCGAGGTCCTGGGCCAGGGCCCCGTCGGCATCGACGACGGGTTCTTCGACCTCGGCGGCGACAGCATCCTCTCCATCCAGCTCGTCGGCCGGGCCCGCGCGGCCGGTCTCGTCCTGTCGGTGCGCGACGTCTTCGAGCACCAGACACCCGCACTGCTCGCCGAAGCGGCGACGGCCGCGGCCGGCCCGGAGGGCACCGAACCGCTCGCGGCGGTGGCAGGGGCGTCCCCCTACGGGGACGCCCCCACGACGCCGATGATGGGATGGTTCGCCGACCTCGGCTCCGACCGGGCCGCGTTCAACCAGTCGGCCGTCCTGCACGCGCCCGCCGCCCTGGACTTCGAGGCCCTGGGCCGCGCGCTGGGGACCGTGCTCGACCACCACGACGCCCTGCGGATGCGGGTCGCCGACGACTGGACCGTCACCGTGCCCGAGCCGGGTTCGGTGACCGCCTCCGACTGCCTGACCCGCTTCGACGCCACCGGTCTCGACGACGACGCGGTCCGCGCCGCCGTGACCGGTCGGGCCCGCGACGCCCGGTCCCGGCTCGACCCGACTGCCGGCCGGATGCTCCAGGCCGTCTGGATCGACCGGGGAACGGACCGGGACGGCCTCCTCGTCCTCGTCGCCAACCACCTCGTCATGGACGGGGTCACCTGGCGGATCGTGGTCCCCGACCTGGTCACCGCCTACGAGGGTGGCACCCTCACCCCGGTGGGCACCCCGTGGCGCCACTGGACCCGCTCCCTCTCCGACCTCGCCCTCGACGCGCGGACCGAGGCTCAGCTCGACCACTGGAGCACCGTCCTCGGCGGCACACCCCCCGCCCTGCGCGTGGACCGGATCCGCGACACCCACGCGGCCGCGGGGGAGGTCACCGCCGAACTCGACGCGGAGACCACCGAAGCCCTGCTGACCTGGGTGCCGGGCACCGTCAACGCCGGGATCAACGACGTCCTGCTGACCGCGTTCGCGGTCGCGGTCGCCGACTGGCGGCGCGGCCGGGGCGGCCGGGGCGGCGACCCCGACGCCCCGGTGGTGGTAGACCTGGAGAGCCACGGCAGGCACGAGGACGCCGTGCCCGGAGCCGACCTCAGCCGCACCGCGGGCTGGTTCACCTCCATGTACCCCGTCCTCCTGGACCCGACGACGCCCGGCACCGGTGGCGGCCCCGTCCGTGCGCGTACCCTGCCGTCGGCCCGGACGCCTGCCCTCGTACCGGCCCTGATCCCGGCCCTGAAGGCCGTCAAGGAACAGCTCCGTTCCATACCCGGCAACGGTCTCGGCTACGGCCTGCTGCGCCACCTGAACCCCACCGGCCGGGCCGTCCTCGCCGCCCTGCCGGTACCCGAGTTCGGCTTCAACTACCTGGGCCGGATCGGCCGGGGCGCCGGCGAGGCCGCCGCCTGGTCCGTCGCCGGGGCCGACGTCGCGGGGATCGACGGTGCCATGCCCCTGGCCCACCCGGTGGACCTCAACGCCTCGGCGCGCGAAACCCCGACCGGCACCCGGCTGTCGGCCACCTGGACCTACGCGGCGGCCCTGCTGCGGCCCGAGGACGTCCGTGAGCTGGCACAGGGCTGGTTCGCCGCCCTGAAGCGCCTCGTCGAGGAGGCCCGCCACCCGGACGCCGCCGGCCTCACCCCGTCCGACGTCACCCACCCGACGGTCACGCAGGCCGAGATCGAGCACCTGGAGTCCGTCGTCCCCGGGCTGCGGGACGTCCTGCCGCTCGCGCCCCTCCAGGAGGGCTTCCTCTTCCTCAACCTGTACGACGAGGACACCCGCGACGTGTACGTGGGTCAGATCTCCTTCGACCTGAGCGGCCCGTTCGACTCACCCCGCATGCGGGCGGCCGCCGAGACGCTGCTGCGGCGCCACGACAACCTGCGCGCCGGCTTCCATCAGGTCCCGTCGGGCGCCTGGGTGCAGGTCGTACCGGCCGACGTCGAACTCGACTGGCAGGAACTCGACCTGACCGGCATCGCCCCCGACGAACGGTCCCGCGCTTCGGACCGTGCCGCCGCCGAGGTCCTCGCCCGCCGCTTCGACCTGACGCGCCCGCCGCTGCTGCGGTTCACGGCCGTCCGGCTGGACGAGAACCGGGTCCGGCTGGTCATGACCAACCATCACATCCTCGTCGACGGCTGGTCCATGCCCCTGATCTGGCAGGAACTGATCGCGTTGTACGCGGGGGCCGATGGTGGCGCGGCTGCCCTGCCGCGGGTCCGTCCCTACCGGGACTACCTGACGTGGCTGGACGGCCGCGACCGGGAGGCGGCCCGCGAGGCATGGACGGGATCCCTGGCGGGTCTGGAGGAGCCGGGGCTGATCGCCCCGGGCGCCGGACCGGTGCAGTCCGCGCCGCAGAGCGTGACCTTCGGCCTGGACACCGAGACCAGTACCGCGCTCGCGGCATGGGCCCGCGCCCACGGCGTCACGATGAACACCGTCGTCCAGGGCGCCTGGGCATTGGCCCTGGCCCAGGCCACCGGCCGCGACGACGTCGTCTTCGGCGCCACCGTCTCCGGCCGACCGCCGGAGCTCACGGGCGTCGAATCGATGGTCGGCCTGTTCATCAACACCCTCCCGGTCCGCGCCCGCCTCGACCACACCGAACCCCTGACCGGCTTCTTCCGCCGACTCCAGGCCGAACAGGCCCGACTCCTGGACCACCAGTGGGCCGGACTCGCCGACATCCAACGCTGGGCCGGCCACACCGACCTCTTCGACACCGCCATGGTCTTCCAGAACTACCCCGTGAGCCCGGGAGCCACGAACACCCGACTCGACGGCGCCGGACTGCGCATGGACGGCTTCGACGCCGTCGAGAGCACCGACTTCGCCATGAACCTGGTCGCCCACACCAGGGACACCGCACTGCAACTGCACCTCGACTACCGGGCGGACGTATGCGAGGACCACCTGGCCCGGTCCCTCTCGCAGCGCGTCCTACGTGTCCTGAACGCCCTGACCACGAACGGCGACCAGCCGGTGGGCCGCCTCGACACCCTCGCCACCGCCGACCGCGAGCGGGTCCTGGTGGAATGGAACGGCGACGACACCCCCCACCCGGACACACCCCTGCACGAACTCTTCGCGGAACAGGCCGCCCGCACCCCGGACGCCGTAGCCGTCACGGACGAGCAGGGCAGCAGCCTCACCTACCGCGAACTCGACGGCCACGCCAACCAACTCGCCCGCCACCTCATCGCCCACGACATCCGGGCGGAACAGTTCGTGGCACTGGTCCTGCCCAAGACCACCGACGCGATCGTGAGCATGCTCGGCGTCCTCAAGGCCGGCGCCGCCTACCTGCCCGTCGACCCCGACTACCCGACCGACCGCATCACCCACATCCTCACCGACGCCACTCCGGCCCTCACCCTCACCGAACCCATCCCGAGGGACGTACTGGCGACGTACTCAAAGGACCCGCTCACGGATGAGGCACGTCGGTCCCCGTGGTCACCGCTCCACGCGGCCTACATGATCTACACCTCGGGCTCCACCGGCCGCCCCAAGGGCGTGATCATCGAACACCACGCCCTCGCCACCTACCTCCACCGAGCCCGCACCGCCTACCCCGCCACCGGCGGAGCGACTCTGTTGCACTCACCGCTGGCCTTCGACCTCACCATCACCGCCCTCTGGACGCCGCTGACCAACGGCGGAACCGTCCACCTCACCACCCTCGAAACCAGCACCCATCAGCCGACCCTCATCAAGGCGACCCCGAGCCACCTCGCCATCCTCAACACCCTGCCCGAGACGACATCACCGACGGACACCCTGATCCTCGGCGGCGAAGCCCTCCACACGGACCACCTCACCACCTGGCGAACGACCCACCCCCACACCCAGGTCATCAACGCCTACGGACCCACCGAGAACACCGTCAACGCCACCGAATACCGCATCCCGGCCGACGCACTCCCCGATGGACCCATCCCCATCGGCCGGCCGTTCACCAACACCCGGGCCTACGTCCTCGACAGCGCCCTACGCCCCGTCGCCCCCGGCACGAACGGCGAGCTCTACCTCGCCGGCCACCAACTCGCCCGCGGCTACCACCAACGCAGCGCCCTGACATCCGAACGATTCACCGCCAACCCCTACGGCCCTCCCGGCAGCCGCATGTACCGCACCGGCGACATCGCCCGCTGGAACCACAACGGCCAACTCCTCTTCACCGGCCGAGCCGACCACCAGATCAAACTCCGCGGACACCGCATCGAACTCGGCGAAATCGAATCCGCAATCGCGACCCAGCCGGGCGTACTCCAGACAGCCGTCATCCTCCGCGAGGACCAGCCCGGCGACCAACGACTCATCGCCTACCTCGTCCCCGACCCCACCTTCTGGAACGAGAGCATCGCCCAGGCCGGGCTCGCAGCCCGTCTGCCCGAGTACATGCTCCCCTCGGCCCTCGTCACCCTCGAAGCCCTGCCCCTCACCCCGAACGGCAAGCTCGACCGCAAGGCGCTGCCCGCACCCACCTACACGGGATCCGCCGCCGGCCGCGCACCCCGCAGCCCCCGCGAAGAGATCCTCGTATCCCTCTACGCCGAAGTGCTCGCCGTCCCCCACCTCACCATCGACGACAGCTTCTTCGACCTCGGCGGCCACTCACTCCTAGCCACCCGACTCGTCAGCCGCATCCGCACCACCCTCGGCACCGAACTCCCCATCCGGCAGCTCTTCGAGACCCCCACCATCGCCGGCCTCACCACCGCCCTCGACCAGGCGGTCGAGGCCCGCACCCCCCTCACCGCCCGGCCGCGTCCGGAACGCGTTCCGCTGTCCTACGCCCAGCAGCGCCTCTGGTTCCTCCACCAACTCGAAGGTCCCAACGCGACCTACAACACGGCGGCCGCTCTCCGTCTCACCGGCCGTCTCGACACCGACGCCCTGCGCCTCGCCATCGGTGACGTCGTCGCCCGCCACGAGAGCCTGCGCACCACCTTCGCCGAGGACGAAGAACACGGGCCGCACCAGATCGTCGTTCCTGCGGACGTGGCCGAGACGTCGTTCACGGTTGTCCGGGTGAACGAGGACGAACTCGGCGGGAAGCTGACGGAGGCCGTGGGTCACTGCTTCGACCTCGGTAGCGAACTCCCGCTACGCACTGTCCTTTTCGAGGTCTCGGACGAGGAGCACGTGTTGCTCCTGCTCATCCACCACATCGCCAGCGACGCCTGGTCCCGCACCCCCCTCGCCCACGACCTCACCACCGCCTACACCACCCGCACCACCAATGGCTCAGCCCCCACCTGGGCACCGCTCCCCGTCCAATACGCCGACTACGCCCTCTGGCAACGCCAACTCCTCGGCAACGACACCAACCCCACCAGCACCGCAGCACGCCAACTCGCGCACTGGAAAAACACCCTCACCGAACTCCCCGAACAACTCGACCTCCCCACCGACCGACCCCGACCCCCCACCGCAAGCCAAGCCGGCGACCGCATCACCTTCACCATCCCCACCACCA
>NZ_JBHVPG010000045.1:0-71249 GCF_042887545.1 Streptomyces sp. NPDC057939 | reverse complement strand
GGAGGGTTCCTCACCGCGGGCGGCGTCGTGGTGCCGGGAGCGGGATCAGGCCTGCTGGGCGGCCAGGCTCGCGGGGCGCAGGTCGGTCCAGTTGGTCTCGACGTAGGTCAGGCACGCGTCCCGGGTGTCCTCACCGAAGACGGTCCGCCAGCCCGCCGGCACCTGGGCGAAGGCCGGCCAGACCGAGTGCTGGTTCTCGTCGTTGACGAGGACCAGGAAGCGGCCCTGCGGGTCCTCGAACGGGTTGGTGGTCATGCGTTCTCACTCCTCATGGACATAACGGTGAACAGCTCCGAGAGCGGCTGTCCGGGTTCGGCCACCACATGGCGCAGCAACCGGTGAAGTTCTTCGGCGAGCCGGCGGGCCTTGGCCCGACCGAGCAGGTCGGTGGCGTGGATCAGTTCGCAGTGGACCGGACCGTCGCCGCGCGGCTCGTAGAAGCTGAGCGTCAGCTCGGCCTTCGCCGAGCCGGTCGGCACCGCGTGGAAGGAGCCCACGCCGCCCTCCAACTGTCCGAGGTCCGCCTGTTCGTGGTGGATGACCATGACCTGCGGCCCCCCGTCGGGCAGCGCCGTGGCACGGACGACCGCGTCGAACGGGACGTCCTGCCGGTCCAGGGCGCTGAGCGTGATCTCCCGCACCCGGCCCAGCAGTTCGGCGAAGGTGGGGTCCCCCGCCGTGTCGGTGCGCAGCACCACGGTGTTGAAGAAGCAGCCGACGAGGTCGGCGAGCTGCTCTTCGCCACGGCCGGCGACCATCGTACCGATCGGCAGGTCGGTGCCCGCACCGTGGGCGGTGAGCAAGGCCGACAGGGCCGAGTGCAGCACCATGAACATGCTGGTCCCGGTGGACTGGGCGAGGGCGTCGACGTCGGCGTGCAGCTGCTCGTCCAGGACGAAGGAGACGTAGTCGCCGCCCGGTCCGCGCACGTCCGGGGCCTGCGGGCGGGGCCGGTCCACGGGCAGCGCGAGCTGCTCCGGGACGCCGTCCAGGTTCTCCTGCCACCAGGCGAGCTGGCGGGCGCCGAGGCCGGCGGGGTCGGCGGGAACGCCGATGACCCGCTCGGCCCAGGCCGCGTAGTCGGAGTAGCTGACGGGCAGCGGCTCCCAGCCGGGGGCCCGGCCCTGCTCGCGGGCCTCGTAGGCCTCGGTGAGGTCGCGGAACAGCGGGACCACGGACCATTCGTCGACGGCGAGGTAGTGCGCGGTGATCAGCAGGGCCTGTTCGCCGGAGGCGCCGGTGAGCAGTCGTGCCCGCAGCGGCGCCTCGCGCGTCAGGTCGGGGTGCAGCGCGGCGAGTTCGCCGAGCCGGGTGTCGAGGTCGGCGCAGGATTCCGTCTCCAGCGTCGGGTGGGCCGCGGGTTCGCGGCGTACGGCGCCGTCCTGCTCGGTGAAGCGGGTGCGCAGCGGCTCGTGCCGGGTGACGACGTCGTCGAGGGCGGCGGCCAGGGCTGCCGCGTCCAGGGCGCCGGGCGAGCGGAGCACCAGGCCGTGGTCGAACCCTTCCCACCGCCGGTGCGCCGACCACTGCCAGCGCTGGACGGGCGCCGGGGCGGCCGCTTCGGCGTCGGGGTCGGTGCCTGCCGGGCGCAGGGCCGGGCGGGCGGCGGCGGCGCCGTCGAGCTTGGTGGCGAGGCCGGCGACGGTCAGCGCGTCGAAGACGTCGCGGATGCTCAGTTCGACCCCGAACTCGGCGCGGATGCGGCCGAGGAGGCGCATGGAGGCCATGGAGTGGCCGCCGAGGGCGAAGAAGTTGTCGTGGACGCCGACCTCGTCGAGCTGGAGGATCTCGCCGAACAGGCCGGCGAGCTTCGCCTGGGTGGCGCCGACCGGGCGGGCCCCGCCGGTCATCCCGGACCAGTCGGGCGCGGGCAGCGCCTTGTGGTCCAGCTTGCCGTTGGGGGTCAGCGGCAGCGGGCCGTCCAGGGTGACGACGAGCGCGGGCACCATGTACTCGGGCAGCTGCGCGGCGACGTGCGCCCGGACGTCCTGCGGGTCGAGCGCGCCGCTCTCCGGGACGACGTATCCGACGAGGCGGACGATGTCGCCGGCCCGGTCGGGGACGATCGTGGCCTGGCCGACGGCCGGGTGTCCCACGAGCGCGGCCTCGATCTCGCCGAGTTCGATGCGGAATCCGCGGATCTTGACCTGGGTGTCGACGCGGCCCAGGAAGTCGAGGTTCCCGTCGCGGCGCCAGCGGGCCCGGTCACCGGTGCGGTACATGCGGCTGCCTGGGGCGCCGAACGGGTCGGCGACGAACCGCTCGGCGGTCAGGCCGAACCGGCCGAGGTAGCCACGGGCCAGGCCGCGTCCGGACACGTACAGTTCGCCGACCACGCCGGGCGGGACGGGCTGGAGCCGGTCGTCCAGGACGTAGGCGAGGGTGTTGGGGTCGGGGGCGCCGATCGGCACGCGGGCGCCGGGCCGCAGCTCCGCGCCGCGCGAGGGCCACAGGGTTGAGTTGACCGTGGCCTCGGTGAGTCCGTAGGCGCAGATCAGGTTCGCGGTGGCGCCGAACCGCTCGAAGAGGTCCGGCGGCACCGTCTCGGTGCCGACCAGGATGGTGGAGCCCTCGGGCAGTCGGCAGTCGGCGGGCAGCGCGGACACCAGGGACGGCGGCAGGATCATGTGGCTGATCGCGTGGTCGGCCAGGAAGTCCGTGAGGGCCGGTCCGGCGACGCGTGCCTCGTCGGTGATCAGGACGAGGCGACCGCCGTGGCAGAGCGCCATCGCGAGTTCGAAGACGAACACGTCGAAGCCGATGGAGGCGAACTGCAGGACGCTGCTGTCGGCTTCCAGACCCATCCGGTCGACGGCCGTGGCGACGAGGCTGGAGATGCCCTCGTGGGGGACGACGACGCCCTTGGGCCGGCCGGTGGAGCCGGAGGTGTAGATGACGTACGCGGCCTGGTCCAGGGCGACCTGCGGGGTGGGTACCGCGGTGGTCGGTTGGAGGGCCAGGGCGGCGGCGGTGCCGGGCGCGTCGAGCAGGAGGACGGGGACGTCCGTGGCGGGGATCTTCCCGGCCACCGGTTCGGTGCCGACGACCAGGGTCGTCCGGGAGTCCTCGATCATGTAGCCGAGCCGGTCCTGGGGGTGGACCAGGTCGAGCGGCAGGAAGGCGGCGCCGAGCTTCAGCGCGGCCAGCACGGTGGCGATCATGTCCGCCGAGCGGGGCACGGCCACGCCGACGACGCTCTCGACGCCGACGCCCCGGGCGGCCAGCAGGTGGGCGACCTGGTTGGACCGGGCGTCCAGCGCGGCGTAGTCGAGGTGGGTGTCGCGGTCGACGACGGCGACCGCGTCGGGCCGCTCGGCGACGTGCCGGGCGAACAGGGCGGGCAACGACAGCTCGTCGACCTCGCGGGGGCCGCCGTTGAAGCCGTCCAGGACGAGGGCGCGTTCGTCGCCCACCAGGAGCGGGGCGGCGGACACCGGCCGGTCGGGGGTGGCGGCGAGGGCACCGGTGAGGACGGCGAGGCGTTCGCCGATCCGCTCGGCGGTGTCCTGGTCGAAGAGTTCGGTGGCGAACTCCAGACGGCACACCAGGGAGCCGGCCTCGCCGTCGGCGGAGGTCTGCTCGGTGAAGCTGAACACGAGGTCGAACTTGGCGGAGCGGATCCGGAAGGGCACGTACTCCACGCCCAGGCCGGCCAGGTCCAGTTCGCCCTCGGTGCGGGCGTGGTAGCCGACCATCACCTGGAACAGCGGGTTGCGGGCCAGCGAGCGGGTCGGGTTGAGCTTCTCCACGACGGCCTCGAAGGGCACGTCGGCGTGCGAGAACGCGGCCAGGTCGGTGTCGCGGACCCGGGCGAGCAGTTCGGTGAACGTGGGGTCGCCGGCGAGGTCGGTGCGCAGGACCAGCGTGTTGACGAAGAAGCCGACGAGGTCGTCGAGGGCTTCGTCGCCGCGTCCGGCGATGGGCGAGCCGAGCGGGATGTCGGTGCCGGCGCCGAGGCGGTGCAGCAGCGTCGCGACGGCCGCGTGGACCACCATGAACATGCTGACGCCGTTGTCCTTGGCCAGCCGCTTCAGGTCCTGGTAGGCCCGGCCGTCGAACTCGATGTCGAGTTCGGCGCCGGTGAAGGCGGGGCGGGCCGGTCGGGGCCGGTCGGTGGGCAGGTCGAGTTCCTCGGGGGCGCCGTCCAGGGTGCGGTGCCAGTGGTCGAGCTGGCGGGCGGCCAGGCTCTGCGCGTCGGCCGGGTCTCCGAGCAGCTTCTGCTGCCAGAGCGCGTAGTCGGCGTACTGGACGGGCAGCGGCTCCCAGTGCGGGGCGCGGCCGGTCCGGCGTGCGGCGTAGGCGGCGGCCAGGTCGCCGAGGAAGGGGCGGTCCGACCACTCGTCGGTGGTGATGTGGTGCAGCAGGATCACGACGACGTGCTCCTCGGGCGCCACCTCGATGACGGTGACGCGCAGGGGCAGTTCGCGGGCGAGGTCGAAGGGCCGGTTGATCGCCGCGTCGACGAGGGCGCCCGCCTCCTCCTCGGTGGCGCGCAGGTGCTCGACCGGCGGCTGGGACCGGCCGGCGGGCAGGACCCGCTGGTGGGCCCGGCCGTCGCGCTCGACGAACAGGGTGCGCAGGGCCTCGTGGCGGTCGGTGACGTCGGCCAGCGCGGCCCGCCAGGCGGTGACGTCGAGGTCTCCGCGCAGTCGCATGACGAGCGGGAAGTTGTACGCGGCGGAGGTGTCCTCCAGCTGCTGGATGACCCACAGGCGCTGCTGGGCGTGGGAGAGGGGCAGTTCGTCGGGGCGCTCGCCGGCCACCAGGGCGGGGCGGGCGTCGGCCTGCGAGCCGGCGGCGCGCTCGACGAGTTCGGCGACGGTCGGGGCCTCGAAGAGGTCCCGGATGGCGAGCTCCGCGGAGAGCGCGGTGCGGGCCCGGGCGATCAGTCGGGTCGCGAGCAGCGAGTGTCCGCCGAGCTCGAAGAAGTTGGCGTCGATGCCGACGCTGCCCTCGGTGAGGCCGAGCACCTCCGCGAACAGGGCGCAGAGGGTCTCCTCCCGCGGGGTGCGTGGGGATCGGCCGGCGCCGGCGCCCGCGAACTCGGGCGCGGGCAGGGCCTTGGTGTCGAGCTTGCCGTTGACGGTCAGCGGCAGGGTGTCGACGGCGACCAGGGCGGCCGGGACCATGTAGTCGGGCAGCGAGGCCTTGAGGTGCTCGCGCAGGCTCTGCGCGAGGGCCTCGCCGCGTTCGGCGCCGTCCTCGGGGACCACGTAGCCGACCAGTCGCTTGCCCGCCGCCCGCTCGTTGACGACGACGGCGGCGTGGGCCACGTCGGGGTGCGCGGACAGGGCGGTGGCGATCTCGCCGAGCTCGATGCGGTAGCCGCGGATCTTGACCTGGTCGTCGGTGCGGCCCAGGAAGTCGATCAGGCCGTCGGGGCGCTGCCGTACGAGGTCGCCCGTGCGGTACATGCGCTCGCCGGGGGCGCCGAACGGGTCGGCGACGAACCGCTCGGCGGTCAGGCCGGGCCGGTCGTGGTATCCGCGGGCCAGGCCGGTGCCGGCGATGTACAGCTCGCCGGGGCAGCCGGGCGGGACGGGGCGCAGCATGGCGTCCAGGACGTAGCCGCGGGTGTTGCGGATGGGGCGGCCGACGGTGGGGGTTGCGCTGTCCGCGGTGGACCCGCCGAGGGTGTTGATCGTGTACTCGGTGGGGCCGTACAGGTTGTAGCCGTAGGTGCCGTCGGTCTCGGCGAGGCGGGTCCAGACGGTGTCGGAGACGGCCTCGCCGCCGAGCAGTACGAGGGCGGGACGGTGCTTGCCCGTGGTCTCGTCGTGGGCGAGGAGGCCTTCCTCGATGAGCAGCTGGGCGTAGGTCGGGGTGACGTTGACGACGTCGATGCGGTGGTCGTCGCAGTAGGCGACCAGGGCCTCGGCGTCGCGGCGCAGCTCTTCGTCGCAGACGTGGACCTCGTGGCCCTCGACGAGCCAGAGCAGCTCCTCCCACGACATGTCGAAGGCGAAGGAGACGGTGTGCGCGATGCGCAGGCGGCGGCCGCCGGTGGCGGCGATGGCCGGGTCGAACACCTCGACCTGGTGGTTGAGCTGCATGTTCGTCAGGCCGCGGTACGGGGTGACGACGCCCTTGGGCTTGCCGGTGGACCCGGAGGTGTAGATGACGTACGCCGGGTGCTCCAGCCGGCCGGGGACGCCGTGCGCGAACGCGGGGCGTTCCGCGTCGGTGACCTCGGTGTCGGGCAGGGCGGCCAGCTCGGCGACGACGGCGGGGTCGTCGAGGGCGACCTCGGGGGCGAGCGGCCCGGATTCGACGCGCAGCGTCGGGGCGACGGCGAGGGTGGTCAGCAGGCACAGCGGCCCGGTGTCCTCGACCATCAGGCGGAGCCGGTCGGCCGGGTGGTCCAGGTCGAGCGGCAGGTAGGCGGCTCCGGTGCGCAGGACAGCGAACAGGGCGACGACCATCTCGATGGAGCGGGGCAGCGCGAGGGCGACCGTCCGCTCGGGGCCGGCGCCGCGGGCCAGCAGCAGGCGGGCCGTGCGGTTGATCCGGGCGTCGAGTTCGGCGTAGGTGAGGGCGGTGTCGCCGAAGACGAGGGCGACGGCGTCCGGGGTGCGGGCCACCTGGCCGGCGAGCAGGTCGGCGACGGTCTCGTCGGGGACGGGCTCGTTGCTGGCCGCCCAGGCGGCGGTCAGGTCGGCGTGCTCGTCGGGGAGCAGCAGGTCCAGGGTGCCGACCGGGGCGGTGAGGTCGCCGAGGAGGCGCTCGACCAGGGTCCGGTAGCGGTTCAGGGTGGCCACGGCCCGGTCGTCGTCGATGAGGTCGGGGCGGTACTCCAGCTTGACCTGGACGCGCTCGGCCGGGTTGACGATGAGGGTCATCGGATAGTGGGTGGCGTCGACGCTGCCCACTCCGGTGATGCCGTGCCGGTCGGTGAGCTCGCGGAACGCGCCCTCGTCGGCGAAGTTCTGCAGCACGTACAGGGTGTCGAACAGCACGGGGTGGCCGCCGGCCCGCTGGAGTTCGGCCAGGCCCAGGTACTCGTGGTCCATGAGCGCCATGCGCTCGGTCTGGACGCGGCGCAGCAGTTGGCCGACGGACTCCTCGGGGCGCAGGGAGATCCGCAGCGGGACGGTGTTGAGGAACATGCCGATGGTGGTGTCGGCGCCGGGCACGTCGGCCGGGCGGCCCGCGACGGTGGCGCCGAAGACGACGTCGTCGCTGCCGACGGCGGCGGACAGCACCAGGGCCCAGGCCGCGGAGAGCACCGCGTTGATGGTCAGGCCGTGTTCGCGGGCGGTGCCGCGGAGCCGGTCGCTGAGGTCGGTCCCGAGGTCGAGGGCGTGCCGGCGCGGGATGGTGGGTTCGCCGCCGCGGCCGCGGGCCACCAGGGTGGGCTCGTCGAGTCCGGCGAGGGCGGCGCTCCAGGTGGCGCGGGCGGCGTCGAAGTCCTGCTCGGCGAGCCAGCTCAGGTAGTCGCGGTAGCTGCCGGGGGTGCGCAGGCCGGTGTCGTCGCCGGCGGCCGCGTACAGGGCGAGGAGTTCGTCGAGGAACAGGGACTGGGACCAGCCGTCCCAGGCCACCAGGTGGTGGCTGAGCATGAGGCGGTCGGTGTTCTCGGTGAGCCGGATCAGCCGGAGCCGGAACAGCGGGGGCGAGGCCAGGTCGAAGCGGCGGAGCCGGTCGGCGTCGGCGATCTCGGTGAGGCGGGTGGCGCGCTGTTCCTCGGTGAGGCCGGTCAGGTCGGTCTCGGTGAGCGGTACGGGGACCTCGGCGGCCGGGCCGACGAACTGCACGGGGGCGGGCAGGCCGTCGGAGGTGATGCCGGCGCACAGGCTGGGGTGGCGGGCCAGGAGTGCGGCGGTGGCGGCGCGCAGCCGGTCCAGGTCCAGGCGGTGGCCGAAGTCGAAGCAGTCCTGGGCGGTGTAGACGTCCAGGCCGTCGGTGTCGTAGCTGGCGTGGAAGTGGATGCCCTCCTGGAGGGGGGACAGCGGCCAGATGTCGGCGACGGGGACCGGGCTGACCTGCGCGACGCGGTCGATCTCGGCCTGGGTGAGCTGGACGAGCGGCAGGTCGGAGGGGGTCAGGGAGCCGGCGGCGGAGTCGGAGCCGGCGGCCTGGGCGATGAGTTCGCGCAGGGCGTCGGTCCAGGCCAGGCCGAGGGCGTGGACGTCGTCCTCGCCGAGCGTCCGGCCGGCCGGCCAGGTCCAGGTGGCGCGCAGTTCGGGGCCGTTCGGGGTGTCCGCGCAGACCGCGTTGATCTGGAGCGGGTACGGCATGGCCAGGCCCTCGTCCGGTTCCACGGACAGCGCGTCGGACTCGGCGGCGGGCGCCCAGTCGACGGCCTGGTCGGCGGGGAGCCGGCCGAAGTAGTTGAACAGCACCTGGGCGGTGGACAGTTGCGCGAAGACGGGGGCGAGCTGCGGGTTGAGGTAGCGCAGCATGCCGTATCCGGCGCCGGAGTCGGGTGCCGAGCGGACGGACTCCTTGACGGCCTTGAGGGTGTCCAGGGCGCCGTCGGCTGCGGGCAGCCGGACGGGGTGCAGGCCGGTGAACCAGCCCACGGTGCGGGACAGGTCCAGGGCGGTGCCGTCGCGGCCGTGGCGCTCCAGGTCGACGAGCAGGTCGGCGGCCGGGTCGCCGCCGGCGTCGGCGCGCCGCCGGGAGACGGCCAGGCGCAGTGCGGCGAGGAGGACCTCGGTGACGTCGGCGCCGGCGGTGGCGGGCACCGCGGTCAGCAGGGCGCGGGTCTCGTCGGTGGTGAGGGTGACGGTGTGGTCCCGCGCCTCGCCGGCGGTGCCGCTCCGGTCGGCGCCGGGGACGAGTTCGGCGCCGGGGGCCAGGGTCTTGACCCAGTAAGGGAGTTCGGCCTGCCGCTGCGGGGAGGTGGCCTGCTCGGCGACCTCCCGGGCGAAGCGGCGCAGGGAGGAGGGTACGGGTTCCAGCTCGGGTCGGCGGCCCTGGACCTCGGCGTCCCAGGCGGCGGCGAGGTCGCCGAGCAGGACGCGCCAGGACACGCCGTCCATGACCAGGTGGTGGACGACGAGCAGCAGCCGGCCGGGGGTGTCGGTGCCCGCGTCGAACCAGACGGCCCGGACCATGGCGCCGCTGTCGGGGTCGAGGCGGCCCGCGGCGGCGTCGGACTCGGCGGTGATCAGGGCGCGCAGGGCGTCGTCGTCGAGACCGGTGGCGTCGACGCAGTGCAGCAGGGCGGCGGCGTCGACGCTGCCGGCCGGGGTGGTGACGGCGGACCACAGGGCCGGGATGGCCGGGCCGAGGTCCATCCGGGTCAGGCGGGTGCGCAGGCCGTCGTGGTGGTCCAGGACGGCCTGGAGGACCCGGGCCAGGGTGTCGGCGTCGGCGGCCGCGGGCGACTGGAGCAGCATCGACAGGTTGAACCGGCCGATGGGGCCGCCGTCCTCGCGGAGCTGGTGGACGATCGGCAGCAGGGTGATGTCGCCGACGCCGTCGGTGTCGGCGGCCGGGGCGGTCGCGGTGTCGGCGGCGCCGGTGGCGGCCGCGAGGGCGGCCGGGGTGCGGTGTTCGAAGACCTCGCGGGGGCTGACCGACAGGCCGGCCTTGCGGGCCCGGCTCGCGACGGACATGGACAGGATGCTGTCGCCGCCGAGCATGAAGAAGTCCTCGTCGGCGTCGACCGCGTCGAGGCCGAGGACCTCGGCGAAGATCGCGCAGAGCTGCTGCTCGCGGCCCTCGCGGGAGGTGCGGGCGGCAGCCTTGCGGCGGACCGTGGGGGCGGGCAG
Organism: Streptomyces sp. NPDC057939; assembly: GCF_042887545.1. Taxonomy (NCBI): domain Bacteria; kingdom Bacillati; phylum Actinomycetota; class Actinomycetes; order Kitasatosporales; family Streptomycetaceae; genus Streptomyces; species Streptomyces sp. NPDC057939. The sequence continues at coordinate 61,530 of NZ_JBHVPG010000045.1, read as the reverse complement.
GGCCTTCAGGTCGGTCTTGCCGCCGGGGGTCATCGGCAGCGCGTCGAGGGCGACGAAGTGGCTGGGCACCATGGGCGCGGGCAGCTTGGCCGTCAGCGCGGCGCGCACGGCCTCGGTGTCCAGGGCGTCGGCGCGGCCTCCGGGGGTCGGGACCAGGTAGGCCACCAGCTGCTTGACCCCGCGCTCGTCGTCGCGGGCGACGACCACCGCGTCGCCGACGGCCGGCTCGTCCCGCAGCCGTGCTTCGATTTCGCCGAGTTCCACCCGGTTTCCCCTGATCTTGACCTGATGGTCGGAGCGCCCGAGATAGGTGAGCACACCGTCCGCGTTGAACTGGACCATGTCTCCGGTGCGGTACATCCGCGCTCCCGGAGTGCCGAACGGATCGGCGACGAACCGCTCCGCGGTGAGCGCGGTGCGTCCGTGGTAGCCACGGGCGAGTTGCGCGCCCGCGAGGTAGAGCTCGCCCGGCTCGCCCGGAGCGACCGGGCGCAGGTACCGGTCGAGGACGTGCAGCCGGGTGTTCCACACGGGCCGGCCGATGGGCACGGTGGCCGCGTCGGCGGACTCGGCGCCGGCCTGCCAGCTGGTGACCTGGATGACGGCCTCGGTGGGCCCGTACACGTTGTGCAGGGGCACGCCGGTGCGCTCCTGCCAGCGGCGCGCGAGCGGGACGGGCAGTGCCTCACCGCCGCTGAAGGCGCGGCGCAGGCTCGCCCACCAGGGGGCGCCCTCGGTCTCCTCGGCGAGCAGGGCGGTGTACAGCGAGGGCACCAGGTCGACGTTGGTGACGCGCTCGGCGCGGATCAGGTCGGCGAGGTAGGCCGGGTCGCGGTGGCCGTCGGGCCGGGCGATGACGACGGTGCCGCCGGTGATCAGCGGTACGAAGATCTCCTGGACGGAGGGGTCGAAGCTGGTCGAGTACTGGTGCAGCACCCGCTCGCCGGGTCCGAAGCCGAACTCCGCGGCGGTCCAGGCGAGCTGGCCGACGACGGCGTGGTGCGGGACGACGACGCCCTTGGGCAGACCGGTGGAGCCGGAGGTGTAGATGACGTACGCGGCGCCGTCCGGGTCGACGGGCGCGAGCGCGGCGGTGCTTGCGGCGTCGGTCCCGGCATCGGTCTCGTCGATCAGGACCGGGGTGACGTCGTCGAGGGCGGACAGCTTCGCCAGGGCGGGCCCGGTGGTGACGACGGTGCGGGCACCGGAGTCGGACAGCATGTGGCGGACCCGGTCGGCGGGGTAGTCCACGTCGACGGGCAGGTAGGCGGCGCCGGCCTTCATGACGGCCAGCAGGGCGACGAGGGAGGCGGCGGAGCGCGGCACGGCGACGGCCACGACCGATTCGGCGGACACCCCGCGGGCGACGAGCCGGTGCGCCAGCGCCTCGGCGCGGGCGTCGAGTTCGGCGTACGTGGTCCGGCCGTCCTCGTCGACGAGGGCGACCGCGTCGGGGGTTCGGCGGGCCTGTTCCTCGAACGCGCCGTGGACGGTGCCGGCGGGCAGTTGCCGTTCGGCTCCGGCGAGGGCGGCGAGGGTGGTGCGCCGTTCGTCCGCGGACAGGGTGGCGGTCCGGCCGACGGGCAGTTCCGGGTCGGTGGTGACCTGCTCCAGCAAGGCGAGCAGTCGGTCGGCGAACCGGGCCGCCGCGCGGGCGTCCAGGCGGGCCGGGTCGTGGTCGAGCTGGAGGCGGATCGTTTCGCCGGGCATCACCGTGAGGGCGAGCGGGTAGTGCACCGAGTCGTCGATCTCGGATCCGAGGATCCGGACGAGACCCCGCGGGTCGGACACGTCTCCCGCGTCGGGCAGGTTCTCCACCACGACGAGCGCGTCGAACAGGTCGCCGCGGCCGACGGCCCGCTGGATCTCGGCGAGCCCGAGGTGCTGGTGGTCCAGCAGTTCGGCCTGGCCGTCCTGGAAGGCGGCGAGCACCTCGGCCAGGGACTGCTCGGGACGCGCGCCCAGACGGGCGGGCACGGTGTTGATGAGCAGGCCGACGAGGGACTCGATGCCCTCGACGGGCGCCTGGCGACCGGACACGGTGGTGCCGATGACCAGGTCCTGGGCGCCGAGGACGTCGGCGAGGACCAGGCCGAACGCGCCCTGTACGACGGCGGCGAGGGTGAGCCCGAGGCCCCGCGTGCGGGCGGTGAGCGCCTCGGTCCGCGCGGCGGTCAGCTCCACGGTGATCCGGCCGGATCCGGCGCCGGCCGGCTCCCCGGCGCGGTACGGCAGTCCGTCGGTCGCGTCGAGGCCGGCGAGGGCGTCGCGCCAGGCGTCGCGGGCCAGCTCGCGGTCACGGCCGGCCAGCCAGCCGGTGTAGGCGCGGTAGGCCGGGTCGACGGCGACGGCCGCGGCGGGGGCGCCGGGCCGGTAGCCGTCGAGCAGTTCCCGCATGACCAGGGAGACGGACCAGCCGTCGACGATGATGTGGTGCATCGTCAGGATCAGCAGGGAGCGCTCGGCGCCGAGTCGGACCAGGGCCGCGCGCATCAGCGGCGGAGCCCCGAGGTCGAAGCCGTGGTCGCGCTCGGCGGCGGCGGTCTCCAGGACCGCGGCGCGCTGCCGGTCGGCGTCCTGGCCGCTCAGGTCGGTGAACCGCCAGGGCACGGCGACGTCGGCGCCGATGACCTGGACGACGGGGCCGTCGGGATGCTGGCGGAAGGCGGCGCGCAGCAGGGGGTGCCGGTCGAGGAGCCGCTGGACGGCGGCCCGCAGGGCCTCGGGGTCGACGTCGCCGCCGAGCTCGACGGTGTCCTGGACGGCGTAGCCGTCGGCGCCGTCGCGGTCCATGACGGCGTGGAAGAAGAATCCTTCCTGCAACGGCGTGGCCGGGACCACGTCGAGCAGCTCGCCGATGCCCTCGGCGAAGTCGCTCCGGTCCTGCGCGGTGAGCGGCACCAGGGAGAACGGCTCGGGCAGCTCCGCGGCGGCGCGGGACGGCGCCGGGGCGTCGCCGGCGGCGCGGGCGAGGGCGGCGACGGTGCGGAGGCGGAACACCTCGCGGGGGCTGATCGCCAGTCCGGCGGCCCGGGCGCGGGTGACGAGCTGGATGGCGACGATGCTGTCGCCGCCGAGCTCGAAGAAGCTGTCGTGGACACCGACCGTGGGCAGTCCGAGGACGTCGGCGAAGAGGCCCGCGAGGGCCGTTTCGGCCGGCGTGGTGGGGGCCGCGCCGCCGGTCATCGCGGTCCACCGCGGGTCGGGCAGGGCGCGGGCGTCGAGCTTGCCGTTGGGGGTCAGGGGCAGCGGGCCGTCCATGCGGACCACGGCCGACGGGACCATGTAGTCGGGCAGGCCCTGGGCGGCCTCGGCGCGGGCGGCGGTGACGGCCGCCTCGGCCCCGGCGGCGTCCAGGGACGCGTCGGCGACGAGGTAGGCGACGAGCCGCTTGGCGGCGCGCTGGTCCTCGCGGACCAGGACGGCGGCCTGGGCGATCCCGGAGCAGGCCATGAAGGCGCTCTCGATCTCGCCGGGCTCGATGCGGTGGCCGCGGATCTTGATCTGGCCGTCGGCGCGGCCCAGGAAGTCGAGGTTGCCCCCGGCGGTCCAGCGGACCCGGTCGCCGGTGCGGTACATGCGGGTGCCGGGCTCGCCGAACGGGTCGGCGACGAAGCGCTCGGAGGTCAGGCCGAAGCGGCCGAGGTACCCGCGGGCCAGGCCGCGGCCGGCGACGTACAGCTCGCCCTCGACGCCGACGGGGACGGGCCGCAGGGCGGAGTCCAGGACGTAGGCGCGGGTGTTGGGGTCGGGCTCACCGATCGGGACGGGGCCCTGCCAGTCGGGGCGGGCGAGCCACAGGGTGGAGTTGACGCTCGCCTCGGTCAGGCCGTAGGCGACGACGATCTGCAGACGGTGCGACCAGCGGGCGATGAGCTCGCTCGGCACGGCCTCGGTGCCGACCACGAGGACGGCGCCCTCGGGGAGCTCGCAGTCCTGCGGCATCGCCGACACCAGTGAGGGCGGCAGGATCATGTGGGTGGCCCGGTGCTCCGCGATGTACTCGGTGAGCGCGGGACCCGCGACGCGGCGTTCGGTGGGGACGACGATGATCCGTCCACCGACGCACAGCGACATGATCAGGTCCCAGACCGTCACGTCGAAGCCGACGGAGGCGAACTGCACGACCCGGCTGTCGGCGGTGATGCCGATCCGCTCGGTGGCGGTGGCGATGAGGCTGCCGACGCCGTCGTGGGGCACGACGACGCCCTTGGGGCGGCCGGTGGAGCCGGAGGTGTAGATGACGTACGCGGCGCGGTCGAGCGGGACGTCCAGGCCGAGCGGGGCCGGGTCCTGCGCGGCGAGCGCGGCGGCCGTTTCCGGGTCGTCGAGCCGGAGCGGGTCCAGTCCCGGGAGTTCGGGCAGGCCCGCGGCCTGTTCGCGCGCGGTGACGACGGAACGGGCCCCGGCGTCCTGGAGCATGTAGGCGAGGCGGTCCTGCGGGTGGTCGGAGTCCAGCGGCAGGTAGGCCGCGCCGGCCTTCATCACGGCGAGCAGGGCGGTGACGAGCTCGGGCGAGCGGGGCAGGGCCACGCCGACGACGTCCTCGGCGCCCACGCCGCGGGCGGCGAGCAGGCGGGCGAGCCGGTTGGCGGCGGCGTCCAGTTCGGCGTAGGTCAGCTCGCGGTCCTCGCAGACCAGGGCGACGGCCTGCGGTCTGCGGCGGACCTGTGCCTCGAAGGCGGCGGGCCAGGACAGTTCGGGGGACTCGCTCGGGGAGACCCCGAAGTCCTCCAGCAGCAGCGCGCGTTCGGCGGGGGTGGTGAGTTCGAGGTGGCCGATGGGCCGGGCGGCGTCCTCGGCGAAGGCGTCGAGGAGGGTGCCGAAGCGCTCCTGGTGGGCGACGAGTTCCTCTTCCGAGCACTGGTCGGCGTCGGCGTCGAAGAGGACGCGGACGGCGCCGCGGACGGACTCGCCGACGCTGACCGCGAGGTCGCTGACCGCGCCGAGCCACTGGGGGCGCAGGTCGGACTGGTGGTCGCGGAAGCGCAGCCAGTCGGTGCCCGGCAGGATGTTGATGGTGGGGCCGACGAGCTCGGGCACGCCCTCGACGAGGCCGAGCTCCTTGGCCAGGTCCTCGGCGCGGTAGCGGCCGTGGGTGACGGCCTCGCCGATCCGCTCGTCGGTCTGGGCCAGCAGTTCGGCGACGGTGGTCCCGGGGCGTACGGACAGCCGCAGCGGCACGATGTTGGAGACCATGCCCGGGACGCCCAGGACGGAGCGGTCCTGTCGGCTGGTGACGGGCAGGCCGAGGACGAGGTCCTGCTCGCCGGTGGTGCGGTGCAGGTAGGCGGCCACGGCGGCGACCAGCAGGCGGGACACCCGCACTCCGGAGACCTGGGCGGCGGCCTTGAGGCGGTCGGTGGCCGCCACGGAAAGTTCGGTGGTGCGCCGGTAGCGACGCGTGATGATCTTCTGGCCGGGCTCGACGAGGCGGACGGGCCGGGGCCGGTCGGCGAAGCGTTCCAACCAGTACGACCGGTCGGCGGTGTACGCCTCGGAGGCCCGGTAGGCGCGCTCGGAGGCCGCGAGACGGTTCACGTCCCAGGCGACGGGGGCGACGGGTCGGGCGCCGGTGTAGAGCTCACCGGCCCGGCGGGAGAGCAGGCCGATGCTCAGGCCGTCGATGACGAGGTGGTGGTAGCACTGGAACCACAGCACCCGGTCGTCGGCGAGGCGGAGCAGGACGTGGGAGAACAGCGGACCGGCCGCGAGGTCCAGGGGGCGGGCGCGGTGGGCGCGCATCCATTCCCAGGCGGCGTCCTCGGGGTCGGCTTCCGCGCGCAGGTCGACGACGGGGATGTCGACGGGGAAGCGGTGCGGGAGCTGGTGGGGGATGCCGTCCGCGTCCGTCCCGAAGACGACGTGGAGGCAGTCCGCCTCCTCGACCACCTGCCGCACGGAGGCGGCCAGGTGGTCGAGGTCGACGTCGCCGCGCAGTTCCAGGGTGAACGAGACGTTGAAGGCCGAGCTGTCGGGCTCGATCTGCTGGGCGAGCCAAATTCCTGACTGCCCACCGGTGACAGGAGTCCCGGTCGCGGGAATCCGGTCGGACGCGGCATCAAACATCGTTCAGAGGGCCTTTCCCTGGTCGCGCGTCGGTGGTGTTACTTGATGGCTTCGAGCTTCGCCACGACCTGGTCGATGGCGTACGGGATGCTCAGCACGGTGTTGAAGGAGAGCGCGGCACCGACGTCCGGGCCCTCGTAGGGCAGGAAGATGTCCCGCTTCTCCTGGTTGACCTTGGTCTTCGTGTACAGCGGGTCGGCCTTCAGCTGCGCCTCGGTCTCGGCGGTGCCGAGCCACACGGTGCGGTCGGCCTCCATGACGTCGAAGCGCTCGAAGCTGAGGTCGGCGATGACGTCGTTGCCCAGCGTGGTGCGGTAGAGGTCCGTGGTGGTGAAGCCCATCTCGGTCAGGAAGGCGACCTTCGGGTCCTTCGGCGAGAACGCGGAGAACTTGCCGGGCTCGTAGGGCTCGCCGGCCGCGACCGTCTTGCCCTTCCACTCCGGGTGCTTGTCACGGACGGCCTTGAAGCGGGCGTCGATGCCGGAGATGAGCTTGTCGGTCTCGGCGTCCTTGCCCAGCGCCTTGCCGATCTGCTTCGTCATGACCTGCCACGACGCCTGGTAGTCCTCGGCGCCCTTGGGCTGCGCGACGACCTTGGCGATCTTCGACAGGGTGTCGTACTGCTCCTTCTTCATGCCCGAGTACTGGGCGATGATCAGGTCCGGCTTGAGGGCCGCGATCTTCTCCATGTTGTACTCGTCGCGCTCACCGACGAGCTGCGGCGGCGTGGAGCCCCACTGGTCCTTCACCCACGGCCACTTGCCGAACGGCTCTTCCTTGAACCAGGCGACGGCGCCGACCGGCTTCACGCCGAGGGCGAGCACGGCGTCCTGGTCCGACAGACCGAGGGTGATGACCTTCTTCGGCTCGGCCTCGATGGTCGTGCTGCCGTACTTGTGGTCGACCGTGACCGGGAAGGCCCCGGACTTCGCGGTCGCCTCGCCGGACGGCTTCGACTCGGTCTTCTCGGCGCCACCACCGCACGCGCTCAGGACGAGGGCGGCGGCGGCGGCAACGGCCACGCGGGGGAAGTTTCTGACGATTCTCGTCAGCGCGGGGCTGGTCCCAACGGACACGGGTTTTCCTTTCACGGGGTTTGCACGATGCATGCCTCGCCCGCCCGGCCGGACGGCGTGGCCAGGCGGGAGGGGAGTGGTGGGGAGGGTCGGTCGGGATCCCTAGCGGGACGTACCGACCCCGTCGACGACGCGCTCGGCCTCACCGACGGCGGCCTTCGGGGTGCGCTCGATCACCGAGTCCAGGATCTCGCCGACCCGGATCGCGGTGTTCGACAGCAGGGACGAGGTGATGCCGTGCGTGTGCTCGGTACCGCCCTGCAGGTAGATGCCGCAGCGGAGCGCGGGGTCCGTCGTGATGCGGTAGTCGCGCTCGACGCTGACGCGGCCCTCGTCGTCGCGGTGGCAGTAGCCCTCGACGTCGCCGAGGAGCCCCAGGGCGTCGGCGGGGCGGTAGCCCGTCGCGTAGACCACGACGTCGGCCTCCAGCGGGGTCTTCTCGCCGGAGACGAGCGACTCGACGGTGGTGAGCACCTTGTCCTCGGTCTCGACGACGTCCGAGAGGCGGGACACGTTGAGGAAGCGCAGGCGCTCCTCGCCCAGCACCTTCTCCTGGTACGACTGGCGGTACAGGTCGTCGATCAGGTCGATGTCCACCACGGAGTAGTTCGTGTTGCCGTGGTAGTCCATCAGCTTGTTCTTGATCTCGCCCGGGGCGGTGAAGTACTCGTCCACGGCGGCGGGGTCGAAGATGCGGTTGGCGAACTTGCTGTCGTCGGCGGGGCTGTAGCCGTAGCGGGCGAACACCGCGCAGACCTCGGCCTCGGGGAACCGGCGGTGCAGGAAGGCCACGTTCTCGGCGGCGCTCTGACCGGCGCCGACCACGACGAACCGGGTCGGGTCGGTGCCGTCCAGTTCGTCGACGCGGCGCAGCAGGTCCGAGTTGTGCCAGACGCGGTCGGTACGGTCGACGCCCTCCGGCATGTACGGGCGCAGGCCGGTGCCGATGACGAGGTTGCGGGCGCGGTGGGTGACGAGCTCGTCCCCCGAACGGGCCGTCACGTCGACGTACTCGATGACGCCGTCACGCACGACCGGCTGCACGGCGACCACTTCGTGCCCGTAGGACACCATGTCGTCGACCTTCTCCGCCGCCCACTCGAAGTAGTCGTGGAACTCGACCCGCAGCGGGAAGAGGTTCTTGTGGTTGACGAAGTCGATCAGGCGGCCCCGGCTCTGCAGGTAGCAGAGGAAGCTGTATTCGCTCGACGGGTTCCGGAGCGTCACCAGGTCCTTGAGGAAGGAGACCTGCATGGTCGCGTCCTCGAACAGCATTCCCCGGTGCCAGCCGAAACGCGGCTGCTGCTCGAAGAAGTGAGCAGTGACCGCCTCCTGCCGCCCGACGCGTGCGTTGTGCTCGGTGAGAGCAATCGCCATGGCCACATTGGACGGGCCGAAGCCGATGCCTATGAGGTCGTGGATCACCGGTGCGTCAGCAGGAAGAGCCTGTGACATGTCACTCCGATCGTGCGGGACAGCCGCCCGTGAGGCGTCGATGAAGAATGTGGAGCAGGGCACGCCGACGAGCGACGGCCGAGCGAACTTAGGTAAAGCTAACCTGATCTCGCCACCCTGTCGACCAGACAAACCGGACAAATAGCGGATTGCAGCCCCAAACGACGCCTAAAATCAGGCACGTTGCATCCTTAGGTAAGGCTTGCTTTACTTCTTTGAGATCTATCGCTCTTCAGAGGAGGAACCTCCATGCGGGTCGTCATGTTCGGTTATCAGACCTGGGGCCATCGCACCCTTCAAGCGCTCCTGGACTCCGAGCACGATGTGGTGATGGTCGTCACCCACCCCAAGAGCGAGCACGCCTACGAGAAGATCTGGAGCGACTCGGTCGCGGACCTGGCCGAGGAGCACGGCGTCCCCGTGGTCATCCGCAACCGCCCCGACGACGAAGAGCTGTTCGCGCGGCTCAAGGAGGCCGACGCCGACATCATCGTCGCCAACAACTGGCGCACGTACATACCGTCGCGCATCTACGACCTCCCCCGGCACGGCACGCTCAACGTGCACGACTCGCTGCTGCCGAAGTACGCCGGCTTCTCCCCCCTGATCTGGGCGCTCATCAACGGCGAGACCGAAGTGGGCGTCACCGCGCACATGATGGACGAGGTCCTGGACGCCGGGGACATCGTGCTCCAGCAGTCCGTCGCCGTCGGCCCCACCGACACGGCCACCGACCTGTTCCACAAGACCGTCGACCTCATCGCCCCGGTCACCGTCGGCGCGCTGGACCGCATCGCCGCCGGCGAGACCGAGTTCACGAAGCAGGACCGGTCGCAGGCGAGCTTCTTCCACAAGCGCGCCGAGGAGGACATCCGGATCGACTGGAGTTGGCCGGCCGAGGTCCTGGAGCGCCTCGTCCGCGCCCAGTCGGCCCCCTACCCGAGCGCCTTCACCTTCCACAAGGGCAAGCGCCTGGAGATCGTCTCCGCGGTCGTCTCCGAGGGCCTCTACGGCGGCACCCCCGGCCGCGTCTTCTACCGCGAGGGCGAGGGCGTGGCGATCGTCGCCGGTGCCGACGCCCGCACCGGCCGCAACCACGGCCTGGCCATCACCCGCGTACGCACCGAGGACGGCCGGGAACTGCCCGCCACCGAGTACTTCACCTCCATGGGCGGGTACCTCACCAGCCGTCCCTGACGGCCCTCCCGAAGCCGGCGGACCCGCTCCGTCGGCCCTTTGTCGTGTCGGTCGCCCGCCCATGGCCCCGGGCAGACCGGCCGTCGCCGCCGCCGTACGGAACACACCGTTCCGTACGGCGGCGGCGTCATGTGGGGGACGTGCGGCGGCGTCCCACGGGGTGTCACGCGCGGGCCGACGCGCCGCACCCACCGCGTCCAAGCCCTGTCGGGAGTCGTCGCGGTGTGATCCTGGACCCTGCCCGACGGGCGCCCGCGCACGCCGGTGCCCGCACCCCGCCTCCCCCCGAGGAGACCCGTGTCGAACCGGCCCGACCAGCCGAACCAGCCCGTGCTCGAAGCCGCCGCCCAGGCCTTCGCCGACGCCACCGCCAAGCCGCCGTTCCTGTACCGGATCCCCGTCCCGGAGGGCCGCGCGGCCGTCGACGACGTCCAGAGCGGCGAGGGCGTCACCCTGCCCGACGTCGACGAGGAATGGGTCACCGTCCGGGGCGGACCCACCGGCGAGGTCCGGGCCAGGATCGTCCGCCCGCGCTCGGCGACGGGGCCCCTCCCCGTCGTCCTCTACATCCACGGCGCCGGCTGGGTCTTCGGCAACGCCCACACCCACGACCGGCTCGTCCGCGAACTGGCCGTCGGCACCGGGGCGGCCGTCGTCTTCCCCGAGTACGACCTCTCCCCCGAGGCCCGCTACCCCGTGGCCATCGAGCAGAACTACGCCGTCGCCCGGTGGGTGGTCGCCGAAGGGGGCGCCAAGGGCCTCGACGGAACCCGCGTCGCCGTCGCCGGCGACTCCGTCGGCGGCAACATGAGCGCCGCCCTCACCCTGATGGCCAAGGAGCGCGGCGACGTCCGCATCGCCCACCAGGTCCTCTTCTACCCGGTGACGGACGCCGCCTTCGACACCGAGTCCTACCACCTCTTCGCCGAGGGCTACTTCCTGCGCCGCGATGCCATGCGCTGGTTCTGGGACCAGTACACGACCGACCCGGCGGAACGCGCCCTGAGCACCGCCTCCCCGCTGCGCGCCGGCGCCGACGAGCTGACCGGCCTGCCGCCCGCCCTGGTGATCACCGCCGAGGCCGACGTCCTGCGCGACGAGGGCGAGGCCTACGCCGCCCGGCTCCGCGCCGCGGGCGTCCCGGTCACCGCGCTGCGCGTCCAGGGGGTCATCCACGACTTCGTCATGCTGAACGCGCTCCGCGGCACCCGGGGCGCCGAGCTCGCCATCGGCCTCGCCGTCGACACCCTGCGCAAGGCCCTGGCCCAGGGCCCGTCGTAGGCCCGGCCCCCTCCGGAGCCCCGGGTGCGTCCGTCGCCGCGCCCGGGGCGGGGCACCGCCCGCCGACCGCGGGGCGGGGCAATTTACTTGCCCTTTACCATCGGTTCGCGGATACTGTCCGTTACCACAACCGTCCGGGCCGATCGAGGCCCGTCGAGTAGCGAATGGAGCGCAGGACCCGCAATGGGTGAACCTCCCAGTCCAAGCCGTGCCACGCCCAGCCCGCAGCAGCAGAGTCGGGAAGCGGGGGTGGCACGGTGACCGAAGTCCTGCTGCTCCTCCTCGCCCTGGCACTGACCCTGGCGTGCGCGGTGTTCGTAGCCGCCGAATTCTCCCTCACCACCGTCGAACGCAGCGAGCTCGAACGCGCCGTCGCGGCGGGTGAGCGCGGCGCCGAGAGCGCCCTGAAGGCCGCCAAGCGGCTCACCTTCCAGCTCTCCGGCGCCCAGCTGGGCATCACGGTGACCTCGCTGGTCATCGGCATGCTCGCCGAGCCGTCCGTGTCCGCCATGCTGCGCGGCCCGCTGGAGGCCGTCGGCGTGCCCGCCGGCGCCGTCCCGACCACCGCGACCCTGCTGGGCGTCGCCCTGTCGACCGTCGTCCTGATGGTGATCGGCGAGCTGGTCCCGAAGAACTGGGCGATCTCCCGGCCGCTGGCCGTGGCCAAGGTCGTCGCGGGCCCGCAGCGCGGCTTCACCGCCGCCTTCGCACCGCTGATCCGCCACCTGAACAACACCGCGAACCGGCTCGTACGCCGCTTCGGGCTGGAGCCGGCCGAGGAACTGGCCTCCGCGCGGACGCCGGAGGAGCTGGTGGCGCTCGCCCGGCACTCCGCCCGCGAGGGCGCGATCGAGGCGGACTCGGCCGAGCTGTTCGTGCGCACCCTGCACCTGGCCGAGCTGACCTCCGAGAACGTCATGACCCCGCGCATCGACGTCCAGGCGCTGGAGCTCCATGCCACGGCGGCCGACGCCGCGAACCTGACGCTCGCCACCGGCCTGTCCCGCTTCCCCGTCTACCGCGACTCCCTGGACGAGGTCGTCGGCACCGTCCACATCCGCGACGTCCTCGACCTGGACGAGGACAAGCGGCCGCTGACCCCGGTGTCGGACCTGATGACCTCGGCGCTCCTCGTACCGCACTCCCTGCCCGTGGACACCCTGCTCGGACGCCTGCGCAAGGCCCGCACCATGGCCGTGGTGATCGACGAGTACGGCGGCACCGCCGGCGTCGTCACGGTCGAGGACATCGTCGAGGAGGTCGTGGGCGAGGTCCGCGACGAGCACGACCCCGTCGAGGTCCCCGACCTCATCGAGGGCCCCGAGCACGCGGGCCGCAAGGTGTGGGAGGCCGACGGCAGCGTCCGCGTCGACGAACTGGAGGAGATCGGCTTCGCCGTCCCCGAAGGCCCGTACGAGACGCTGGCCGGACTCGTCGCCACCCGCCTGACCCGGATCCCCGTAGAGGGCGACACCGTCACCGTCGACGGCTGGGAACTCACCGTCCTCGACATAGACCACCACCGCGCCGACCGGGTCACGGTCACCGCGCCCGCCGCATCCGATGAGGAAGCCGACTCCGGGGAGGAGAACCGATGACCGCGGTCCAGCTGCTGATCGGCGCGCTGACGCTGCTCACCAACGCCTTCTTCGTCGGTGCCGAGTTCGCCCTGATCTCGGTGCGCCGCAGCCAGATCGAACCGGCCGCCCTCAAGGGCAGCAGGCGCGCCCGCACCACGCTGTGGGCGCTGGAGCACCTCTCCGCGATGATGGCCACCGCCCAGCTCGGCATCACCGTGTCCTCCCTGGTCCTCGGAGCGGTCGCCGAACCGGCCATCGCGCACCTCCTCGAACCGCCCTTCGCGGCCGTCGGGGTCCCCGACGCGCTCGTCCACCCGATCGCGTTCGTCATCGCGCTGGCCGCGGCGACCTACCTGCACATGCTGATCGGCGAGATGGTCCCGAAGAACATCGCGCTCGCCGCGCCCGCGCCGACCGCCCTGCTGCTGGCGCCGCCGCTGGTGGCCCTCACCCAGGCGCTGCGCCCGTTCGTGTTCGGCATCAACGCCTTCGCGAACACGCTGCTGCGGCTGCTGAAGGTCGAGCCGAAGGACGAGGTGGGCGCGGTCTTCACGGACGAGGAGCTCGCCCGCCTGGTCAAGGACTCCAGCGCCGCCGGGCTCCTCGGCCCCGAGGACGGCGAGCGGCTCCGGGACGCCCTCGAACTCGGCAAGCGACCCGTCGGCGAGATCACGATCCCGCGCGCCGAGTTCGTCAGCGTCCCCTTCGGGACGACCCCGCGCGGCCTGGAACGCACCGCGGCGGACCACGGCTTCTCCCGGCTGGTCGTCGCCGGCCCGGAGGGCGAGATCATGGGCTTCCTGCACATCAAGGACGCCCTGGGCGTCGCCGACCGGACCGCCCCGTTCCCGCGATCGGCGCTGCACACCGTCACCCGGGTCGGCAGCGGCACCCCGCTGGACGACACGATGAACGCCATGCGCGCCGCCGGCACCCACCTGGCCGCCGTCACCGACGACGACGGGGCGGTCATCGGCTTCGTCACGATGGAGGACGTGCTGGAGGAACTCGTCGGCGAGGCCGCCTGACCCGGGCCCTGATCGGACCCTGATCGGATCCTGATCGGCCCCCGAGGCTCAGGGTTCGATCAGGCCGACGCGGATCGCGTAGCGGGTGAGTTCCAGGCGGTCGCGCATGCCGAGCTTCTGGAGCAGGTTCGCCCGGTGGCGTTCCACCGTCTTGGCGCTGATGACGAGCAGGTCGCCGATCTCCTTCGAGGAGTGCCCCTCGGCGACCAGCTTGAGGATCTCCTCCTCCCGCTCGGTGATCGCCCGGGCGGGCAGCGGGTGCCCCTGACGGGCCCGGTCCAGGTAGTTGCGGATCAAGGTGGTCTCGGCGCCGGGGTAGATGAACGGCTCGTCCCGGATGGCGGCCCGGCAGGCCTCGACGAGGTCCCGGTCGGCGACGGACTTCGGGACGTAGCCGGCCGCCCCGGCCTTGAGGGCCTCGAAGAAGTACTGCTCGTTGTCGTACATGGTCAGGATGAGGATGCGCAGCCCCGGCCGGAGTCGGGAGAGCTCGCGGGCGGCCTGGAGCCCGGTCATCCGCGGCATGGCGACGTCCAGGACGGCGAGGTCCACGTCCTGCGAGCGGGCCAGGGCGACGGCCTCGGCGCCGTCCCCTGCCTCGGCGACCACCGTGAGATCGGGTTCGGAGTCGAGGATGAGGCGGACGCCGCGCCGGACGAGGGCGTGGTCGTCGGCCAGCAGGACCCGGGTCGGGGCCGGTCGCGGTGCGGTCATCGGTGGGTCTCCTCGGTCCCGCTGCCCGCGGGTACGTCCAGCCGTACGTCGGTGCCGCCGTGCGGCGCCGGGTCGAGCGCGAGACCGGCCCCGATGAGCAGGGCCCGTTCCCGCATGCCCTGGATGCCGGCGCCCTCGGCGGCCATCCGGAGGCCCGCGCCGTTGTCGCGGACCAGGAGCCGGACGGCTCCGGCCGGTCGGTGGGACAGCCGTACCTCCACCTCGGTCGCCCGCGCGTGGCGGGCCGCGTTGGTGAGGGCCTCCTGCGCGACCCGGTAGACGACCAGTTCGCAGGCCTCGTCCAGGGTCGGCAGGCCGGGCGCGATGTGGTGCCGCACGATCAGCGAGGGAGTGGTGAACTCGGCGGCGAGGGCCCGCAGGGCGCTGTGCAGGCCGAGTTCCTCAAGGACCCCGGGCCGTAGCCGGCGGGCGATGCGCCGGATCTCGTCGAGGCTCGCACGGGTGGTCTCCTGGACCTGGTGGAGGTCCTCGCGCAGCGGGCCGGGGGCCCGGTCGGCGGTGTGCTTGAGCTGGAGGAGGACCGCGGTGAGGGTCTGGCCGACCTCGTCGTGGAGTTCCTGGGCGATGCGGCGCCGTTCGGCCTCCTGGGCGGAGAGCGCGCGGGCGCTGCTGGTGGCGCGTTCCGCTTCGAGGCGGGCCAGCATGGCGTTGAACGAGGTGGTGAGTTCGGCCATCTCCCCCGGCCCCTCGACCGGGGCGCGGCTGCCGGGGCGCAGCAGGTCGACGGAGGCCATGGCGCGGGCGAGCCGGGCCAGCGGGGCGAGGGCGACGCGCAGGAGGACGGCGTTGGCGACGAGCATGGCGGCGAGCCCGAGACCGAGGACGATCGCCTCGCCCAGCAGGACGGGGGTGGAGACGGTGACCGGGCCGAGGAGGAGCAGGACGGCCACCGCGAAGACGGCCGCGTTGAGGACGAAGATGCGCCAGTACAAGGACACGACCGCGCTCTCCCCTCGTTCCGCCTGCCGGACCCCTCGACGCTACCCCGGCCGTCGCCGTCCGCGCCGCACCACACCCGCCGTGACCTGCTGCGGGGCCTGACCTGCGGCCCAGCCTGACCGGGTGCGGGGCCGTTGTCCATCCGTGGTGACACCCATGGCGGCCGTGGGGCCGACCACGGCCACCACCGAGGGTTCCAGGTGGAGGGTTCCGTCAGACCCCGGGGGCGGGCGGGAGGCTCGCGTTCGTCGGCAGGTGGCTGGGTCTGGCCGGTATCGGCGGGGCGGGCAGCGGCGGGAGCGCCGGCGCGTACAGCCAGGCCGCGAACAGGTCGTCGACGGGCCCGTCCGCGTAGCGGGCGACGTGGGCGGCGAACGCCGCGGTGGTCACCACGCCGTGGCGGTGGGCGGCCGTCCAGTCGCGAAGCATGCGGAAGAAGGCGGTGTCGCCGAGGGCGCAGCGGACCGCGTGGACGGTGAGTCCGCCGCGCTCGTAGAGCCGGTCGTCGAACATCAGCTTGCGACCGGGGTCGGCGAGCTTGAGGTCCTGGGCCCGCCCGGCGAGGACCCGGTGGGCGACGGCCGCGCGTTCGTGGGCGGTGTGACCGCCGGAGCGTTCCGACCACAGCCATTCCGCGTACTTGGCGAGGCCCTCGTTCAACCAGATGTGCCGCCAGTCGGCGATGGTCACGCTGTTCCCGAACCACTGGTGGGCGAGTTCGTGGGCGATGAGCCGCTCCGAACCGCGCACGCCGTCCACGTGGTTGGCGCCGAACAGGGACAGCCCCTGCGCCTCGACCGGAACGTCCAGTTCCTCGTCGGCGACGACCACCGCGTACTCGCCGAACGGGTAGGGCCCGAACAGTTCCTCGAAGAGCCGCATCATCGCGGGCTGGCGGGCGAAGTCCCGGGAGAACCGGGCCAGCAGGTGCGCCGGGACGTACGCGCTCTGCGGGACGCCGTCGAGGCCGGGGTCGCCGAGGAGCACCGTCTGGTAGAGGCCGATGGACAGGCCGACGAGGTAGCTGGAGGTGGGGGCGGACTGCTCGTACACCCAGGTGGTGGTGCTGGCCCTGGTCGTACGGGTCAGCAGCCGGCCGCCGGCCACGACCGTGTAGGCGGAGGGCGTGTTGACGGACAGGTGGTACGAGGCCTTGTCCGCCGGCCGGTCGTTGCACGGGTACCAGGACGGAGCCCCGACGGGCTGGCTGGCCACCAGCGCCCCGTCCGTCAGTTCCTCCCAGCCGAGGCCGCCCCAGGGGCTGCGCACGGGCTTGGGGTTGCCCGCCCACTGCACCTCCACGGTGAAGGCGGAGCCGGCGGGCAGCGGCTTGGCGGGCCGCAGGCGTAGCTTGCCGTTGCGGTGGGTCCAGTGCGGGGCCCGGCCGTTCACCTGGATCCGGCCGACCTTGAAGTCGGCGAGGTCCAGGGCGAACTCGGTGAGCGGCGCCCGCCCGGCGATCGCGCTGATCCTGGCGGTGCCTGCCAGTCGGTTGGGACCGGGCCGGTATTCCAGAGCGAGTTCGTACCGGTGCACGCGGTAACGGGGATCGCCGTTGGCCGGAAAGTACGGGTCGGTTGCCGCTGTCCTCTGGCCGTTCACTGACGCTTCCGCTCCCTGCGCTGTGCTCGTGCGACGTGCTCGTACGACGTGCTCGTGTGCCGTGCCGGAGCCCGCCGGGCCCGGCCGGCGCACGGGCCGCCGTACGGACTCAGGACCGCCACGCCTCGATCGGATTGCCCAGCCAGCGGGTGTCGGCGGGGACGGATTCCCCGGCCATCACGAGGGAGGCGGGTCCCAGGGTGCTACGGGCTCCGACCGTGCTCCCGGGCAGGACGATTCCGCCCGGGCCCAGGGTGGCGCCCTCGCGGAGGACCACAGTATCCGTCCTCAAGATCCGGTCGTGGAAGAGGTGGGTCTGCAACACACAGCCCCGGTTCACGCCGACCGCGTCACCCAGGGTTACCAGGTCGGTCTCGGGCAGCCAGTAGCTCTCGCACCACACGCCCCGTCCGATCCGCGCCCCGAGGCCGCGCAGCCACAGGGTCATCAGGGGCGTGCCGGGTACGGATCCGGCCAGCCAGGGCACGGCCAGGACCTCGACGAAGGTGTCGGCCAGTTCGTTGCGCCACACGAAGCCGCTCCACAGCGGGTGCTCCCCCGTCCGGTGCCGGCCCACGAGCAGCCACTTGGCGGCCACGGAGACGAGGCAGGCGGCCGCGCCCGCGAGGAGCAGGACGACTCCGGACAGCAGCGCGGCCGCCCAGGCCCCCGACCCGCTCGCGGTCATCAGCGCGCACAGCCCGGCCGCGGTCAGGACGGCCAGGGCGGCCGAGCAGAACACGGGGACGAGGCGGCACAGCTCGACCAGGCCGCGCGCCCACAGCAGGCGGGCGGGCGGGTCGTAGGTCCGGCTCCGGTCGGCCGCCGCGGCGGACCGCGGCAGCTTGACCGGGGGCAGGCCGAGGTAGGAGCTGCCCTTCTTGGCCTTCTTCGGGGTGGCGGACAGGACGCCGACGAGACCGTCGTCCGGGACCGTGCGGCCGGGCGCGGTCATCCCGGAGTTGCCGAGGAACGCCCGGCGGCCGATCTCGGAGGGGCCGATCCGCATCCAGCCGCCGCCCAGCTCGTAGGGGGCGGTCAGCGTGTCGTCGGCGAGGAACGCGCCCTCGCCGACGGTGGTCAGGCTGGGCAGGGCGAGCACGGTGGACACCTCGGCGCCCCGGCCGATCTTCATGCCGAGCAGCCGCAGCCACACCGGGGTGATCAATCCGGCGTACAGCGGGAAGAGGGTTTCCCGGGACAGGTCCATCAGCTGGGTGACGGTCCAGGCCTGCCAGCCGATCCGGCTGTGCGTCGGATGGTTGCCGGTGCGCAGGCCGAGGCTGAGCAGGCGCACGGAGACCAGCAGCAACAGCGCGTACGCCAGCCCGAAGGCGAGCGCCCCCGGCACCACGGCGAGCAGCGCCGCCCGCAGCGCCTGTCCGAGCCCGGCGCCGGCCGGCACGAACCGGCTGACGACGAGCAGGGCCGGGAGGGCCGCCAGTACGGGCAGGACGGTCAGGCACACGCCACTGGCCCCGTACATGGCGCGCCAGCGCAGGGTCCGCGGCGGGCGGTGGCCGGGCCAGTTGCGCTTGGCCTTGCCGAGCTTGTGGGCGGGTGCCCCGGCCCAGCGCTGACCGGTCGGAACCTGTCCGACGACGGCGGAGCCGGGGGCCACCTCGGCCCGCTTGCCGACGCGGGCGCCGGGGAAGAGCAGGCTGCGCGTGCCGACGACCGCTCCGGCCCCGACCTTCACGGGGCCGATCTCCAGCCGGTCCCCGTCGAGCCAGTGCCCGGAGAGGTCCACCTCGGACTCGACGGCGCAGCCGCGGCCGAGTTTGAGCATGCCGGTGACCGGGGGCAGGGAGTGCAGGTCGACCTCGGGGCCGATCTTGGCGCCGAGGGCCCGTGCGTAGCGCTCCAGCCAGGATCCGCTGAGCGAGGTCGCGCCCGCGCATTCGGCGAGCCGCTCGGCCGTCCACAGCCTCAGGTGCACGCTGCCGCCGCGCGGGTACCGTCCGGGCCTGACCCCGCGCAGCAGCAGCCGGGCTCCGCCCGCGGCGATGGCGAGCCGGCCCGGCGGGCTGAACAGGAGGAGGGCGCCCGCGCCGACGAGCCACCACGAGGCCGTCGGCGCCCACGGGTAGGCGCCGAACCGGTGCAGGACGTTGCCGAGGGCCAGCAGCGCCACGGTCCAGCGCAGCCCGACCAGCGTGAACAGCGGCAGGAGCAGCAGGCTCTGGACGACCTGGGTGCGGAGCCCGACGGGTGCGACGGTCCGGGCGGCCCCGTCGTCCTGTACGGACTTCTCCAGGCGGCGGGCCAGCTTGCGCAGGGTGGGCTGCTGGTAGATGTCGAGGACGGCCGCGCTCGGGTAGCGGGTGCGCAGCCGGGTGGTGAGCCGGGCGGCGGCCAGACTGTTGCCGCCGATCGCGAAGAAGTCGTCGCCGGCGCCCGCGACGGCCACGCCGAGGGTTTCGGTCCACTGCTCGGCGAGCCAGGCCTCGGTGCCGTACAGCTGCTCGGTGGGTCCGGTGGGCTGGGCGTCGGGCAGCGGCCAGGGCAGGGCGTCGCGGTCCACCTTGCCGGAGGTGCGGGTCGGCAGCGCCTCGACGGGCGCGAGGAGCGGTACGAGGGCGGCGGGCAGTTCCGCTCGGAGCCGTTCGACGGCCGCGGCGTGGTCCCAGCCGTCCTGGGTGACGAGGTAGCCGACGAGGAGCTGGTTGCCGCTGCGCGCGGTGCGGACGGCGGCGGCCGCGCCGGCGACGCCGGGCAGTGCCTGGAGCGCGGCGTCCACCTCGCCGAGTTCGATGCGCCGGCCGCCGAGCTTGATCTGCTCGTCGCCGCGGCCGAGGAAGACCAGCCCTTCCGGTTCGGCGCGGACGAGGTCGCCGCTGCGGTAGGCGCGGTCCCATCCGAGGGATCGCAGCGGGGCGTACTTCTCGGCGTCCTTGGCCGGGTCGAGGTAGCGGGCGAGGCCGACGCCGCCGATCACGAGCTGGCCGCTGCCGCCCATGGGCACCGGTTCCCCGGATTCGTCGATGACGGCCAGTTCCCAGCCGTTCAGCGGGAGGCCGATGCGGATGGGTTCCTCGCCGGTCAGGAGGGAGGCGCAGGCGACGACGGTGGCCTCGGTGGGCCCGTACGTGTTCCAGACCTCGCGGCCCTCGGTGACCAGCCGCTGGGTCAGCTCGGGCGGGCAGGCCTCGCCGCCGAAGATCAGCAGCCGGACCTCGTTGAGGCTCTCGGACTCCCAGAGCGCGGCGAGGGTCGGCACGGTGGAGACGACGGTGATCTCCTGTTCCACCAGCCAGGGCCCGAGGTCGGCGCCGCTGCGGACCTGGGCGCGGGGTACGGGCACCAGGCAGGCGCCGTAGCGCCAGGCGAGCCACATCTCCTCGCAGGAGGCGTCGAAGGCGACGGACAGTCCGGCCATGACGCGGTCGCCGGGCCCGATCGGTTCCTCGGTGAGGAACAGCGCGGCCTCGGCGTCGACGAAGGCGGCGGCGCTGCGGTGGCTGACGGCGACGCCCTTGGGCTTGCCGGTGGATCCGGAGGTGAAGATGATCCACGCGTCGTGCTCGGGGCCCGGGCGGCCGGTGGGGGCCCGTTCCCCGGCGGTCCCGGCGACGTCGATGCGCTGCCCGGCGCCCAGGACCGCGCGCACGCCGGCCTCGCCGAAGACCAGCTCGGCGCGTTCGTCGGGGTCCTCGGCGTCGACGGGGACGTAGGCGGCGCCCGCGGCGAGGACCGCGAGGACGGACGCGTACAGCTCGTTGGTGCCGGACGGGACGCGGACGCCCACCCGGTCGCCGAGTCCGACGCCGGCCGCGGCCAGGGCGCGCCTGCGGCGCTCGACGTCGGCGGCCAGGGCCCGGTAGGTGAGCCGGGAGGTGCCGTCGTCCAGCGCGAGCTCGTCGGGGTGGGCCCGGACGGAGGCCTCGAAGACGTCGACGAGGGTGCGGACGGGGGCAGCGGGTCCGGCCGTGAAGCGGGCGGACTTGCCGGGCTCGCCGGGGCGGTCGTCCCCTGCGCTCCCGCCGTCGAGCAGAGTGATTTCACCGTGCTCAGGTGTGGCTGCCATCGGCCCTCGCGTCTTCGCTCCCCGGATGTGTCCGGGTCGCCGGCGGAGCCCGGGTCTGCCCGGGTTGTTCCGGTCCGGCGCCAAACAACCTGCCATTCTAGTGCGACATCAAGGATTTTCTCGTTGAACCCTCGGTGGCGTGTCCGGGAACGGACGGTGCGGCGGCGGTGCCGGCGGGGTCAGAGCGGGTCCACGTCGAGGAACGCGGCCAGGGCCGGTTCCGGGGCGCCGGGGGTGCCCGCGGTGCCGGGGAGGGTCTGTTCGGCCCAGATGACCTTGCCCTCGGGGGTGTAGCGGGTGCCCCAGTGTTCGCTGAGCTGCGCGACCAGGAACAGGCCGCGTCCGCCCTCGTCGGTGGTGGCCGCGTACCGCAGGTGGGGGGCGGTGCTGCTGCCGTCCCAGACCTCGCAGGTCAGGGTCTGGTCGTGGAGCAGTCGCACGCGGACGGGGGCGGTGCCGTGCCGCAGGGCGTTGGTGATCAGTTCGCTGAGGATCAGTTCGGTGGCGAAGGAGAGTTCTTCGAGTCCCCACTCGTCGAGCTTGCGGGCCGCCGCGCTCCGCAGGACGCCGACCGCGCTCGGCTCGAACGGCACCTCCCACTGGGCGACCCGGTCCGGGCCGAGGGTCCGGGTCCGGGCGATGAGCAGGGCCACGTCGTCGGTGGGCCGGTCGGGCAGCAGCAGGTCGAGGACGGCCCGACAGCTCTCGTGCGGGTCGCGGTCGGGGTGGCTGAGCGCCCGGCGCAGCAGTTCCAGGCCCTCGGCGATGTCCCGGGTGCGTTCCTCGACCAGTCCGTCCGTGTAGAGGACGAGCTGGCTGCCCTCGGCCAGCACGAGCTCCGCGGTCTCGAAGGGCATGCCGCCCAGGCCCAGCGGTGGTCCGGCCGGGAGTTCCACGATCTCCGTCGAGCCGTCGGGGGCGACGAGCAGGGGCGGCAGGTGCCCGGCGCGGGCCATGGTGCAGTTCCGCGACACCGGGTCGTAGACGGCGTACAGGCAGGTCGCGCCGAGGACCCCGCCGTTGCCGTCGCCGCCGTCCCCGTCGTGGTCGATGCGTTGGACGAGGTCGTCCAGGCGGGCGAGGATCTCGTCGGGCGGCAGGTCGAGGGAGGAGAAGTTGTGCACGGCGGTGCGCAGCCGTCCCATGGTGGCGGCGGCGTGCAGGCCGTGCCCGACGACGTCCCCGACGACCAGGGCGACGCGGCTGCCGGGCAACGGGATCACGTCGAACCAGTCGCCGCCGACCCCGGACTGCGCGGGCAGGTAGAAGTGGGCCACGTCCACGGCGCTCTGTTCGGGCAGGGCGCGGGGCAGCAGGCTGCGCTGGAGGGTCTCGGCGAGGGCGTGTTCCCGGGTGTAGCGGCGGGCGTTGTCCATGCTGACGGCCGCGCGGGCGACGAGTTCCTCGGCGAAGGACAGCTCGTCCTCGTCGAACGGCTCGGGTTTCTGCGAGCGCCAGAAGTTGACCACGCCGAGGACGACACCCCGGGCCCGCAGCGGCGCGGCGATCAGGGAGTGGATGCCGTAGTCGATGATGGCCTGCGCGCGCGGGGGGTCCTGGGCGTGCCAGCCGGGCGCGTCGACCAGGTCGGGGACGAGCTCCGCCCGTCCGGTGCCGTAGCCGCGCGCCTGGGGGGTGGACGGGAGGAAGTCGATCAGCCGGCCGCGCGGGTAGAGGGGGTGGTCGGAGCGGATGCCGTTGACGGCGGTGCGCCGCATGTCGGCGTCGGGGCCGGGTTCGTCGCCGACGAGGACGGGATCGGCCAGGTCGACGGTGACGTAGTCCGCGAACCGGGGGACGGCGACAGAGGCGAGTTCCTCGGCCGTCCGGACGACGTCGAGGCTGGTGCCGATGTCGCCGCCCGCGTCGTACAGCAGTTTCAGGCGCCGCCGGGCCGTCTCGGCGCGGGTGGTCAGGATCTGCATCTCGGTGGAGTCCCGGATGGTGACGGCGGTCCCCTCTGGCCGGCCGCCGGGGTGGGTGAGCCGCTGGTTGACGACGAGCAGCCGGTCGCCGCTCTCGATCACCTCGTCGGTGGCGACCCGGGCGGACAGCAGCAGGTCGGCCATCCGCCGGTCCAGGCCCGGTACCTCGCCCAGGTGGCGGCCGTCGGCGTCGTCCGGGAGCCCGAGGAGACGTTTGGCCTCGTCGTTGGCCAGGAGCAGCCGCCCGTCGCCGTCGGTGATGAGCACCCCTTCGCGGACGGCGTGGAGCACCGCGTCGTGGTGCTCGTACATCCGCGTCATCTCCTGCGTGCCGAGCCCGTGGGTCTGGCGGCGCAGCCTTCGGCTGATCAGCCAGGTGCCGACGGTGGCCAGGGCCAGGCCGGTGGCGATGGCCAGCAGGATGACGGGGAGCTGACGGTCGACGACCCCGCTGACGTTCTTCACGGTCAGGCCCGCCGACACCAGGCCGATGACCCGACCGTCGGGCGCGGTGACCGGGACGATCGCCTGGATCTCCTTGCCGAGCGGGCCCTGCACGCTCTCGGTGTGGACCTGCCCGGCCAGTGAGGGTTCGATCGTGCCGACGAACCGTTTCCCGATGCGGTCGGGCTGGGGATGGCTGTAGCGGATGCCGTTGGTGTCCATCACGACGATGAAGTCGACACCGGCGGCCTTGCGGGTGGCCTCGGCGAGCGGCTGCAGCAGGGCGGACGGGTTCCGGGACTCCAGGGCCGCCTGGAGTCCGATGGAGTGCGCGAAGGTCTCCGCCACGGAGACCGACCTGTTGCGCGCCTCGCGGTCGATGTCGTGGCGCGACTGGAGGACGAGCGCCAGCAGCGATCCGGCGGCGAGCAACACCACGATCGCCACCTGGAGGATGAATACCTGTCCGGCGACGCTCCTGAACCGGTTGCCTAGCAGTGACCGCACCGACGTGCCCGGCACGGGTGGCAGAGAAAGGTCACGAACCCAGTTGTAGCACTTCCGGCCGCCCGGGGCGCCCGAACGGCGCGATCCGCGCCGGACCGGTCACCCCGCGGACCGCCCCGCCGCGGCCGTCGTCGTCAGTGCGGTGCCCGCCGGGGTCGTCACGGGCGGCACCGGGTCCGGCGACACCGGCGCGGCCGGCGGCTGCGGGACCTGTCCCGCGGGCGGGGTGCAGGTGACCTCGTCGCGCGGGGTGTAGTGGGTCCTGGTCTCCTCGCGCTTGACCTCCTGCCCGCCCTGGACGAACACGCGGCCGACGGAGACGTCGAAGCCTTCGAGCGGGGTCTGCACCTCGCAGGTGGGACCGCTGCCCTCGATCTTCGCCGGCGGGGTGACCTGGGTGCGGGGCCCCTTGGTGGCGCGGATCTCGTCGTACTTCTTCGTGCCGAGGAGGCTGATGGTCAGCGAGGTGTCGGTGGACCGCGCCTGCACGTACAGGGCGTGCCCGGTGTCGTTGATCCAGCGCAGGTCGAGGGTGCCCCAGGCGACCGTGGCCTCGCGGCCCTCGGGGTAGCGCTCGATGTAGAAGGAGTGGGCGCCGTGCTCGACGGTCTTGACCCCGGCGAAGAAGGCGGCGTTGTACATGGTGGTGGCCACGGCGGAGACGCCGCCGCCCGGGGACTTCACGTACCGGCCGTCGTTGATCATGATTCCGTCGACGAAGCCGTTCTCGGGGGTGCGCTCGCCGACCGTGCGGTTGAAGCTCCACTCCTCGCCCGGGAGGACGACGGAGCCGTTGATGAGCTCGACGGCGCGGCCGATGTTCGTGGTGCGGTACGGGGCGGCCGGGAACTCGACGGTGAAGGAGGAGAGCTTCTCCTTGATCCCGAGACGCTGCGCCTCGGCGCTCGTCAGGTCCGGCGGGACGGCGACGGTGTCGACCTCGGCGCTGCGGGCCGCGCCCGCCCGGGTCAGGAGGGGCAGCACGGCCTTGCCGAGCGCCGCGTCCGTGACCTTCTGTCCGGTGCGGCCCTGGTCGGCGACGACGACGCGGCCGTCGGCGCCGGTGGTGAGCGAGGCGTCGCGGGGGGTCGGGGTGGCCGCCCGGACGGGACGGGCCACGGCGGGGTCGGCGAGCAGGCCCTTGGAGTCGAGGGCCGGGACGAGGCGACCGGTGTCGTCGGGGTTCATCCGGAGGTGGGCGCCGAGCACGGCCGTGCTGATCGGTATGCGGGTACCGGCGACCGTGAGCGTGACGGGGCCCGACATCGCGGGCTGCGCGAACTCGCGCAGGGCCCGTCCCGTCTCCTCGTCCCCGACCTTCGGGTGGGTGCGCTCGACCGGCATCACGACGGGGCCGGACCCCGGCCGCAGATAGGCGTCGCGGAGTGTGTCGAGGGCCCGGTCCTCGACGAGGTCGACGCCCTGGGCCGGGGCGACGGCCTTGACCTCGCCCTTCTCGAAGGCGATCGTCCCCTCGCGGACCTGCTGCCGGGTCTTCTCGTCCATGCGTTCGAGTGCCGCCCGGGCGGTGCCCTCGTCCATCCTGGTCACCGGTTCCAGCTCACGGTGCTCGCCGGAGTCGAAGAGCCGGCCGATGACGGCGGTGGGGGCGTAGCCGCCGCGGACGGCGGCGTCCACGGTGGCCCGGGTGTCCAGGGACAGCCCGAGGCCGGCGGGTGCGGACTCCTCGACGCGGTCGCCGATCCTCATCGCGACGGGGGCGGCGGCCAGGGGGCCCAGCTCCCGGTCCAGGGTCCGCTGCGCCTGCTCACGGCTCATGCCGCCGATGTCCACGCCGCGGACGAAGGTGCCCCGGTCGACGTCCGAGCCGGTCACGAGTCCGGTGACGTAGAGGCCGCCGAGCCCGAGCACGGCTGCGCCGCCCGCCACCGACAGGGCGATCCGCCAGTTGACCGTCCTGTTGCCCGCGCGTCCCATGTGTCTCCCTGCTGCGCCGCCGGTCGAAGGGCGGGCGTGGGCCGCGACAGCAGCCCATAGATGACTATTCCGGACATCCAGGATCACCCGAAAGGGTCATTAATGGGGCAGATGTAATTGTTGTCACGTGATCCGGGACCCCTCCCCCTGCGGCGCTGCCGCCGACCCGGGCGCCGCCCGGGCGGCCGGGGCCCTGCCTTCGAGGCGGTCGCCGGTCCTCAGTTCGTCGGGAGGGGCGTCAGCAGGCGCTCGCGCAGGCGGGCGATGGTGGCCGGGGTGATGCCGACGGGGCCGGTGAGGTACGCGGAGGGGGAGCCGTGGCGGGCCTTCAGGTCGGCGAGGACCAGGGCCATGACGGTGGCCGGGGCCCGCCCGTACGAGGGCCAGCGCAGGGTGCGTCCGGGGTGGGCGGCCCGCCAGTCGGCGACGAGGCGCTCGGTGGCCAGCTCGGTGAGCGCGAAGTCGGCGAGGATCTCCTCCTCCGGGACGTCGAGGAGGGTCAGCACCAGCGCGGCGATGAGCCCCGTGCGGTCCTTGCCGGAGGCGCAGTGGAACACGGTGGGGCCGGGGCCGTCGGCGATGAGCTCGATGGCCTCCCGGATCTCGACGACCCCGTCCTCGGCCACCTCCGCGAACCGGTCGGCGAGGTAGCGCCAGGGGTCCGTGTCCGGGTCGATCTCGGCCTGGTCGTAGGGCCTGTGCTCGATGCTGTGGTTGGCGTACGTGAACAGGTGCGCCTGCGGTACCCGACCGCGGCGCTCGATCTCCCAGGGGTAGCGCAGGTCGATGACGGTCCGCACGCCCAGCCCGAGGAACCGCTCCCAGTCGTCGCCTTCGAGCTTGGCGAGGTTGTCGGACCGGTACAGCACCCCCCGCACGACGGTACGGCCGTCCGCCGAGCGATAGCCGCCCAGGTCACGGAGGTTGTGCAGGCGGTCGAACGCGACGTGGCGGGACGGCACGGTGTCGTGCGGACGGGACAACCGGGGCTCCTGGGTGTGGTGCGGTACGCGGCGCGGCGCCGGGGCTTCGGCGGTGGCCGGTGGTGCTCGGTGCGTTGCTTCGGTGGTGCTTCGGTGTCGCCCAGGATGCCGGCCGGCGCCGACGGGCCGCCTGTCGGGTCAGCGGTAGTACCGCCGGCAGGCACGCAGCATGCCCTCGGCGGAGAGGGTGAACACGTCGACGAACTCGCTCTGTTGGGGGGAGAGGCAGCCCATCACGACCACGCAGTCCCCGTCGGCGACGATCCGGTCGATGTGGTGGCGGACCCCGTCGGGGCGCGGACACTCAAGGTCGGTGCCGAGGGTGCCGGCGTGCAGGAGCGAGCCGTAGCCGTCGAGGTCGCCCGCGTCCAAGTAGTCGTAGGCGAGCCGCACGTGGTCGACCCCGGAGTCGGTGATGACGCGGCTGGGCGGCACCCGCCCGGCGTGCCGACTGGTCATGGTCAGTCCTTTCGTACGGCCGCACCCCCTCCGGGTGCCGACGGCTCCACGTTCCTCCAGGTCCGCAACTCGGGGCTATCCCTTGCCTATCACGCTTCATCACCACGCAATCTCCACACCATGGACAACCGGAGAGGTGTTCGGAGAGACTGACCCCGCGCTCCACCCGTTCACTGGCGTGCCTCCAGCTGGGAGTCTCATGACCGTTTCGCCCGGCGGGGTTCCGCACACCCCGGACACGGTGGTGTTCCGCATCCTCGGACCGTTACAGGTGACCGGCCTCGGCGGGCCGGTCAGGATTCCACCGGGGCGGCAGGAGGTCATTCTGGCCGCCCTGCTGCTTGAGGCGAACCGGGTCGTCAGCACCGACTACCTGGTCGATCTGATCTGGGACGACGAGCCGCCGGACACCGCGCGGACGCAGGTGCAGATCTGCGTGTCGCGGCTGCGCAAGCTGTTCTCCGCGGCTCGGATCGCCGCCGCCATCACCACCCGGCCGCCGGGCTACGCCCTCAAGACGGAGGGCGAGCTCGTCGACGCGGCGATCTTCGCCCGCCGGGTCGCGGAAGCGCGGGCCCTCGGCAAGCGGGGGGAGCCCGCCGGGGCCGTGGAGCTGCTGCTCGCGGCGGCCGACCTGTGGCAGGGCGACTGCCTGAGCGGGGTGTCGAGCGAGACGCTGCGCAGCAAGGCCCTCCAGTTGGACGAGGAGCGGCTGACGGCCGCCGAGACCCGGATCGACCTCGAACTCGACCTGGGCCGCCACCACCAACTCGTCGGCGAGATCCAATTGTTGGTGCGGGTCCACCCGCTGCGGGAGCGGCTGCGCGGGCAGCTGATGCTGGCCCTGTACCGCTCGGGCCGGCAGGCCGAGGCGCTGGAGAGCTACCGCGTCGGGCGCGAGCTCCTGGTGGAGGAACTCGGTCTGGAGCCCGGCGGCGAACTGCGACAACTGGAGCGGGCCATCCTCTCGGGCGCCGTCCCGCCCGCCGCCTTCGCGGGGACGAGCCCCGGGAGGACCACCGGCCCGGACGGCACCGACGGCACCGAGGACGCCCGTCGGGCGTCGGGCGGTCCGGTCGGCACGGGCTCACCCGGCGGGTCGGGAAGCCGTGGCGGGGCGGACGGCTCCGGGGCACCGCGCTTCCCGGACCGCCCGGCAGCGTCGACCCCGGGTGGTGACGGCCTGCGGACGCCGGGCAACGGGGACCCGGCGGGCGTACGGCCGGGCGCGGACGCGCCCCGCGACGGAACCTCCCGGCTCCCGGCCCTGCCCGGCCGGGCCGGCGGGTCCGGCGGGGCCGACGCCCTCGGCGGCGCGTTGGTCGGCGCGCTCCTCGCGGGTCCCGCGGAACCCCTCGGCGGTGGCCGGACCCCGGCGGGCGGTGCGACGGGGGCGGCCCGGCCGGGCGGCCCGGCCGGCGGCGACGGGTACCGGGAGGGCGGGACCTTCACCGGTGGCGCACCCGCGCCCGGAACGGACGTCGGGTGGCGGGCCCCCGGAGGCGCGGGCACGGAGCCGGGCGCCCCGGGCGCGGGCGGCGCCGCGGCGGGTACGCCCACCGACCACCGGGGCGTTCCCGCCGGTCAGGACGCGTTCACGGGCGACGGAGGAGCGGAGCTCGCAACCGCCGCCCTGTTCCGGGACGCCCTCGCGGGACCGGGCGGAGCGGGAGGGGCGCCCGCCGACGGTCGGACGGCCGACGGGTTCGGCCCGGGCGGGGGAACGGGCGCGGCCCGAGCGGTGGCCGGCGCCCCGGCCGGGCCCTGGGGGGTCGCCCCCGGCGCGGGCGGCGCTCCCGGCGGCGGCGCGGAGAGACCCGGCGGGGCGTACGGCGGCGGCCCCGCGCAGTCGGGCCCGTACCGTGAGGAGACGCCCCGCCAACTCCCCGCGGACACATCCGACTTCGTCGGCGACGAGGATCAGATCCGGCACATCGAGGGGGCACTGCTCGGGGACGGCACCCGGCGTGCCGTGGGACTCGCCGTGATCGTCGGCAAGCCGGGCACGGGCAAGTCGACCCTGGCCACCCACATCGCGCACCGGCTCGGCGACGCCGCCTTCCCCGGCGGCCAGTTGTACTGCGACCTGCGCGGCACCGGCACCCCGGCGACCTCCGGCGAGGTCCTGGGCCGGTTCCTGCGCGCGCTCGGGATCCCCGGACCGGTGATCCCCGAATCGCAGGACGAGCGCGCCGAGATGTACCGGACGCTGCTCGCCTCCCGACGGGTCCTGGTGGTGCTCGACGACGCCGGGTCGGAGAGTCAGATCCGGCCGCTGCTGCCGGGGAGCAACAGCTGCGCCGTCCTGGTGACCAGCCGGGTCCGGCTCACGGGGCTGCCCGGGGCGCACCGGGTGGAGCTCGACGTGATGGACACCGTTCGGGCCGTGGAGCTGCTGGTCCGGGTGATCGGGGCGGAGCGGGTCGCCCGCGAGGGGGTCGCCGTCGAGGCGTTGATCCGCACGGTGGGCGGGCTGCCGCTCGCGCTGCGGATCGTCGCGGCCCGCCTGGCGGCGCGCCCGCACTGGACGATCGCGTCGATGGTGCACCGCCTGGCGAACGAACGGCACCGTCTGGACGAGCTGACCCACGGCGAGATGACGATGCGGGCGAGTCTCTCCCTCACCCACGACGGGCTCGCCTCCGAGGACCGCCGGCTGTTTCGGCTGCTGAGCCTCGCGAAGGGCCCCACGCTGCCGGGCTGGCTGGCGGGGCCGCTGCTGGACGATCCGCGGCCCTTCGCCTCCGACCTGCTGGAGCCGCTGGTCGACGTGCAGATGTTGGACGTCGTCGGCATGGAGTCCACGGGCGGGTTCCGCTACCGCTTCCACGAGATCATCCGGGTCTTCGCCCGGGAACAGCTCGCCGCGCACCACGAGCCGGCCGACCAGCGGGCGGCGACGGGTCGGATGCTCGGCGGCTGGATGTCCCTGGCCGAACAGGCCCACCGGCGCATCTACGGCGGGGACTTCACCGTCCTGCACGGCGACGCGCCGCGCTGGGAACCGCCGCGGGGCTGCGTGGAGGAGCTGCTCGTCGATCCGCTGGAGTGGCTCGACAGCGAACACGCCAACCTGGTGCAGGCGGTGGAGCACGCCGCCGGGGAGGGGATGGACGAGCTGTGCTGGGACCTGGCGACGACGCTGGCCACCCTGTTCGAGGGACGCGGCTACTTCGACGACTGGGAACGCACGCACCAACTCGCCCTGGAATGCGTACGGTCGACCGGGAACACCCGGGGTACGGCGGCGTTGCTCAGCTCGCTCGGGGTGCTCCACCTCGGGCGCAGTCAGGCCGGGGAGTCGCGGGCCGCCCTGACGGAGGCGCTCGGACTGTTCGAGGAGTTGGGCGACCGGCAGGGGCTGGCGCTGTGCCACCGCGACCTGGCGCTGCTGGAGCGCATGCGGGGGAACGAGGACCACGCGCTGACCCTGTACGACCGGGCGTTGCGGGATTTCGACCGGGCCGGTGACGTGGTGGGTCGGGCCATCGTCCTCACGCAGAGCGCGCACATCTGGATGCGGCGCGGGCAGACGTCGGCAGCGCAGAGCCGTCTCGACGAAGCACTCGGCATCTACCGGTCGGTGGGGTACACCGGTGGTCAGGCGCGGACCCTGCGGCGGGCGGGGCAGCTGCTCCAGGGGCAGGGCGAGCACGAGCGGGCGGTGCTGACCTTCACCGAGGTGCTGGAACTGTGCCGCGACAGCGGGGACGTCATCGGCGAGGGGCACCTGCTGCGGGACCTGGGACACGCGCACGCCGAGATGGGCCGGTGCGAGGCGGCGCGCGGGTTCTACGCGCAGGCGCTTTCGGTGCGGGAGCAGATCATGGACCAGGGCGGGGCGGCGCTGGTGCGCCTGGACCTGGCCCGGCTGCTCGCCGCGAGCGGGGGTGCCGGGGAGCGGTCGCGGTCCCGGGAGCTGTTGGAGAGTGCCGTACGGGCGTTCCGCGACAGGCGGATGGAGCCCGAACTGGCGGAGGCCGAGCGGATGCTGGGCGTCACGCCGGGGACGGGTGTGGCGCCGGCGGCGGGTGGAGGCGCGGTCGTGGCCGCTCCCGGATCGGTGGGCGCCGCTCCCGGGGTCCTGTCCGGAGCGCTTCCCGCGGCACCGGGGGCCGCGGTGGCCGTGGTGCGTGCGCCGGCGGCGGGTTCCGCGGCCGGGGTCTGACCGTACGCCGGATCCCGCGGCGTGCGGGGCCTGCTCGTCCCGACGTCCTCGTGCGGGGCGCCGGGCGGGTTCGGGGTCAGTCCCACGGGTTGGTGTTGGTGGAGGCGCCGGCGGCCGGGACGGCCTGCGGGCCGGCGCCGAGGGTGGTGGCCGAGCCCGCGCCGTCGGCGTGGGCGGCCTGGGTGCCGAGGACGGCCGCCCCGGCGATGGCGACGGTGACGAAAGCGGCGCGGAGGGTGCGGGAGACGGTCATGTCGGGTCCTTTCGTCGGTGCGCTCCGGGGGCTTCCGGGGCGCTTCCTTCTTTCTGGACACCAACGTAGGAACGGCCGGAATCCCCGGACCGGCCGTGCTCCTATCCCCGCGCTATCACGGGCCGCTCGTGTTTGCCCGGAGTGGCGATAGGGCCGGCGGGGCGGGCGCTGTTCGTCGGGTGATGCCGACGGGATAGCGCCCTGCTGAGGATGGGGAACAGGAACCGGGCCGTCACCCCTGGCCCCGCCGTTCTCCCTCACCGTCCCCGGGAGCGCCCATGAACACGGATACGAACAAGGACACGAGCACGGACCGGCATCACGACGCCCCCACGGGTCCCGCCGCGCAGGAAACCTCTCGGGTGGGAGCCCTGATACGGGCCCACAGGCTGCGGATAGGTCTCACCCAGCGGGAGTTGGCCGACCTGTCGACGATCAGCGTGCGGGCCATCCGCGACCTGGAGCAGGGCAAGGCCAGACGGCCCCGGCCCGACACCGTGCGACTGATGGCCGACGCCTTACGGCTGGGTCAGCGGGCGCGGGCCGCGCTGGAGGCCGCCGCCCAGCAGGGACGTGGCGGCGGGGCGTGCTGGGCGCAGCCCCCGGCGCCGCCGACCGCGTTGCACGCGATGCCCGGACGTGACGCCGAAACCGCTCTGCTGGTGCGGGAGTTGACATCGGGCGCCGAACGGCTGACGCATCTGGTGGGGCTCGGCGGGGTGGGCAAGACGCGGGTGGCGCTGGAGGTCGCCGAACGGGTGCACGACGCCGGGATGCCGGTTCTCTGGTACGGGTTCCCGGGCGCGTCGGCGGACTATCTGGCGCACGGCGAGGGCGAGTTGTCGGACCGGGTGGCGGGGGCCGTCGCCGAGTTGTGCGCCACGGCTGCGGTGGACGCCCCGCTCGTCGAGGGACCGCAGGGACCGATCCTGCCGGGGGTCGGCGCGGCCGGCTTCGGAGTGGCCGCGCTCGCCGAACTCGTGGGCGAGCAGAGGGTTCTGCTCGTCCTGGACGGGGCGCCGGCGACGGGCCCGCGGTGCGACCGGCTGACCGGGCTGCTGCGGGCCTGCCCGGGGCTGCGGCTGCTGGTCACCTCGGAGCAGCCGTGGGAGGTGCCCGGTGAGCGGATCTTCCTGCTCGCTCCGCTGGAGGTGCCGGCGGAGGGTGCGGTGGATGCCGGGTCCCCCGCGGTGCGGGTGTTCCTGGACCACGTACGGCGGGTGCGGCCCGAGTTCACCCCCGGGCCCGTCGACATGGAGCAGGTCGCCTGGTTGTGCCGGCGGCTCGACGGGCACCCGGGGGCCCTCGCCTCGGCGGCCTCCTGGCTGGTGGTGTGCGATCTGACGACCCTGTGCCACGGCCTGGACGCCGATCCCGTGGCGCTCCTCGACCACCTCGGCGGGGGCGCGGGCGCGGACCGCTTCCGGGTGGCCCTGCGGAGCCGGTTGGACCGGCTGTCGGCCGGGGCCCGGGAACTGCTGGACGCCCTCTGCGCGCAGGGGCCCGACGTCGGGCCGGGTCGGGACGGGGCCGAGTTCGACCTGCCCGGCATCACCGCGCTGACCGGCCGCGGTCTGCCCGAGTCGGGCCGGATGCTGCGGGAACTGCTGATCGCGGGCGCCGTGCGGGCCGCGCACGAGAGCGGCGGCTCCCGGTTCAGGGTGCTGGGCCTGGTCCGGGCCTCGGTGCGCTCCGGATCCCGGGTGGCGGCAGCGGTCGGGCCCTGAGCCCGGTACGGCGGCCCGAACCCGGATTCCCGTGGGTGGCGGCCCCCGCCGTGAGCGCCGGCAGCGCGATGACCACCGACGCGGAGCACCGCGTCGGGCCCCGCGGGCCGGCTGATCGACCCGTCACCGCTCGGGTCGGCCCGCCGCGGTGGCCGCCCCCGGTCCGTCCTGCCGCTCAACTGCTGCCGGAGTGCCGGAGCAACTGCCGCCCCCGGCGCCCACCGCCGGTTGGATGAAGTACGGCCGGACCACCGCCGCGGGCGACCGGCCTCCC
Organism: Streptomyces sp. NPDC057939; assembly: GCF_042887545.1. Lineage (NCBI taxonomy): Bacteria > Bacillati > Actinomycetota > Actinomycetes > Kitasatosporales > Streptomycetaceae > Streptomyces > Streptomyces sp. NPDC057939. The sequence goes on along the minus strand of NZ_JBHVPG010000045.1, from coordinate 27,863 downwards.
GCACCACCCACCACCCCCTCGCGAGGAGCATCCGCATGTCCCCCACCGCGTCCGAACGCAGCAGCGCGCACGGGCCGGCCGCTGTGCGGCTGCCCCTGTCGGCGGCGCAGCGCGACATCTGGATGGCCCACGGGCTCGACGCCTCGGGCTGCCGCTACAACATCGGGGAGTACCGGGAACTGGTCGGGCCGCTGGACGCGGAGCTGCTGGCCCGCGCCTGGCAGCAACTGGCCCGCGAGGCGGACGTCCTGCGCATCAGGGGCACCGGTTCGGACGAGGACGGCGGGCTGTGGCAGTCGCTGCACCCCGAACCGCACGATCGTCGGCTGGAGTTCCTCGACTTCGGTGGCGCCGCGGATCCCGTGGGCGCGGCCGGGGCCTGGATGACCGAGGAGCTGGCCCGGCCCTTCGACCTGGCCGGCGACTGGCTGACCCGGCACGCCCTGCTCAAGGCGGGGACGACCGGGGGCGGCGAGGACCGGTGGTTCTACTTCCACGCCTTCCACCACCTGGTGGTCGACGGCATGGGTGTGGCGCTGCTGGACCGGCGGCTGGTCGAGCTCTACGAGCGGGGGGCCGCGGGTGAGCCCTGGGGGCCGAGCCCGTTCGGGACGCTGGCGGACGTGCTGGAGGAGGACGCCGCCCACCGCGCCTCGCCGGAGGCGGCCGCGGACCGCGCCCACTGGGCGGGGCACCTCGCGGAGCTGCCGCAGACCCCGCGCCTCGGGGAGGGCCGCTCGGGCCGTACGGCGCCGGGCGCGCTGCCCTTCGTACGGCGGACCGTGCTGCTGTCGCCGGACCGGGCGGAGCGGCTGCGGCAGGTGGCCCGGGCTCACCGGGCGCCGTGGACGATGCTGGTGATCGCGCTGGTCGGGGCGTACGTGCACCGGGTCTCGGGGAGCCCGGAGCCGGTGCTGGGGCTCCCGGTGACCGGCCGGCGCACCGATCTGGCGCGGCGCACGCCGGCCATGCTGTCGAACGTCATCCCGTTGCGGGTGCCCGTACGGGCGGGCGGGACACCGGGCGAGCTGCTGGCGACGGTGGTCACCGAGGCGCGGCAGGGGCTGGCGCGGCAGCGCACCCGGTACGAGGACATGTGCCGCGACCTGGGGCTGGGCGAGACGGACCGGCGGATCACGGCGCCGCTGGTGAACATCATGGCGTTCACCCCGGGGATGCGGTTCTGCGGTCTGCCGACGACGCAGCACAACCTGAGCAACGGCCCGGTCGAGGACCTGGCGGTGGGGGTGTACGACCTCGGGCCGGAGGGCGGACTGCGGATCGACTTCGACGCGGCGCCCGAGGTGTGCGACCTGGAGGCGGTGGCGGGGCACCAGGACCGGTTCCTGCGTTTCGTGGAGTCGGTGCTCGCCGAGCCCGGGCGTCCGCTGGCCGAGGTCGAGTTGCTGGGTGCGGTGGAGCGGCGGCGGGTGCTGGAGGAGTGGACGGGGATCCGGGCGGAGACCGGCGAGGCCACCCTGACGGACCGTTTCGAGGAGCAGGCCCGGTTGCGGCCCGATGCCCGCGCGGTCGTCTTCGGCGGCCAGGAACTCTCCTACGGCGAGCTCAACACCCGAGCCAACCGCCTCGCCCACCACCTGATCTCCCGAGGACTCGGCCGGGGCGACCTCGCCGGCATCCTCCTCGACCGCGGCACCGACCTCGCCGTCACCCTCCTCGCCGTCACCAAGACCGGAGCCGGCTACGCACTCCTCGACCCCGAATTCCCCGACGAACGCCTCACCCGCACCGCCCACGACGCCGACCTGCGCCTCCTGGTCACCGACACCGGCCACCACGCACGACTCACCGGCCCCTGGCAGGTGGTGCGGGTGGACGCCGACGGGGCTGCGATCTCGGCGGCGGGGGTGGGGAATCCCGGCGTGGGGTTGTCGTGGGAGGACGTGGCGTGCGTGATGTTCACGTCCGGGTCGACGGGCCGGCCCAAGGGCATCCTGTCCTCGCACCGCAACCTGGTCTCCACCCTCACCGCCCAGACCTACGCGAGCTTCGGCCCCGACGAGACCTTCCTCCAGTGCTCCCCCGTCTCCTGGGACGCCTTCAGCCTCGAATTCTGGGGAGCACTGCTCCACGGCGGAACCACCGTCCTCCAACCCGGACAACGCCCCGAACCGGCGGTGCTGTCGAAGTTGGCCCAGGAGTACGGGGTGACGATGCTCCAGTTGTCGTCGAGCCTGTTCAACTACCTGACCGACGAACACCCGGAGACCTTCGCCACCACCCGGATCGTCTACACCGGCGGCGAACCCGCCTCCCCCGCCCACGTCCACCGCCTCCACCAACTCCACCCCCACCTCACCATCACCAACGGCTACGGCCCCGCCGAATCCATGGGCTTCACCACCACCCACACCGTCGAACCCACCCCCGACGTCCAAGGCCCCCTGCCCATCGGCCGACCCCTCACCAACAAACACGCCTACGTACTGGACGCGAGGCTGCGGCCCTCCCCTCCCGGGACCACCGGCGAGCTGTACCTCTCCGGTGACGGCATCGCCCACGGATACCTCGCCCAACCCACCACCACAGCCACCCACTTCATCCCCAACCCCTACGGACCCCCCGGCAGCCGCCTCTACCGCACCGGCGACCAGGCCCACTGGGACACCCACGGCAACCTCCACTACACCGGCCGCACCGACACCCAGATCAAAATCCGCGGCTTCCGCATCGAACCCACCGAAATCGAAACCACCCTCACCACCCACCCCCACATCACCCAAGCCACCCTGGTCCACTCCGACGGGCAGCTGACCGCCTACGTGACGGCGGTTCCGGGGAGCCCGGCGCCGGCGCCGGAGGGGTTGCGCGCCTGGTTGCGGGAGCGACTGCCCGAGCACATGGTCCCCGCCCGGTTCGTGCTCCTGGACCGGCTGCCGCTGACCCGCAACGGGAAGATCGACAAGGCCGCACTGCCGGATGTCGCACCCGCCCCGACCGAAGGGGGCCGCGGGCCGCGGAACGGTACCGAGGAACTGGTGCGGGGCCTCGTCGGCGAGGTGCTGGGGATCCGTGCCCCCCTGTCCATGGACGACGACTTCTTCGAGCTCGGCGGCCACTCGCTGCTCGCAGCCCGCCTCACCCACCGCCTCGGCAGCACCCTGGGCGTCACCCTCACCCTCCGCGACGTCTTCCAGCACCCCACCCCCGCCGCGCTGACGCGGCGCATCGAGGCGGTCTCGTCCCGACCCGCACTGCCCCCGCTCGCCGCCCACGGCCCGCGCCCCGAGCGGCTCCCGTTGTCCTTCGCCCAGCAGCGTCTGTGGCTCGTCGACGGGGCGGCGGGGAGCGACGGGAGGAGCGCCGCCTACAACGTCCCGATGGCGGTCCGGCTGGAGGGCGAGCCGGACGTCGCCGCGCTGCGGGCCGCCTTCGAGGACCTCGCCGCCCGGCACGAGCCGCTGCGCACCCGCTTCGCCACAGCGGACGGGGACCCGTACCAGGTCGTCGACCCGGACCCCCGTCACTCCTTCGTGTCGCGCACGGTCCCCGCCGACGCGCTCGACTCCGAGCTCCTGGACGCCGCACGGCACACCTTCGACCTGGCCGCCGAACACCCCCTGCGCGTGAGCTTGTTGAACAGCGGACCGGGCCGGTACACGCTGCTGATCCTGCTGCACCACATCGCCACCGACGGCCGTTCCCTGCTGCCCCTGTTCGAGGACCTGTCCCTGGCCTACGCCGCTCGCCTGGCCGGACGGGCGCCCGACTGGGCGCCGCTGCCGGCCGGGTACGCCGACTTCGCGCTCTGGCAGCGCACGGCACTGACGGGCCCGGACGGCGGGGCGGCGCTGGACGCCCAGATCGCCCACTGGCGGACGGCGCTGGCGGGGCTCCCCGAGGAGTTGGGGCTGCTCCACGACCGGCCGCGTCCGCCGGTGGCCGGACAGCGCGGCGGGGTCGTGCGGGTCGACTTCGGCGCCGAGTCGTACCGGGGGGTCGTGGAGCTGGCGCGGGCCGAGCGGTGCACGCCGTTCATGGTGGTGCAGGCCGCGCTGGCGGCGACGCTGACCCGGCTCGGGGCGGGCACGGACGTACCGCTCGGCGCTCCGGTCGCGGGCCGGCCGCAGGAGTCGCTGGATCCGCTGGTCGGGTTCTTCGTCAACACCCTGGTGCTACGGACCGACACCTCCGGGAACCCGGCCTTCCGGGAGCTGCTGGCCCGGGTGCGCGCCGCGGACCTGGATGCGTTCGCCCATCAGGAGGCCCCGTTCGACCTGGTCCTGGAGGCGGTGAACCCGGCGCGCTCGGCGGCCAGGCATCCACTGTTCCAGGTGTGCCTGGCCGTCGAGTCGGGTCCCCGGGCCGCACCGGAGTTCCCCGGCCTGCGGGCCGGGGCGGCCGAGCCGCTGGCGACGGGGGCGGTCAAGTTCGACCTGGAGTTCCTGCTGCACGCCGAGGAGGAGTCGGGGCTGACGGGCGCGGTGCTCTACAGCTCCGACCTGTACGACCACGCCACGGTGGAACGGATGGCGGGCATGCTGCGGCGCACGCTGGAACAGGTGGCCCGGGAGCCGCGGGTGCGGCTGTCGGAGCTGGAGCTGCTGGGTGCGGTGGAGCGGCGGCGCGTGCTGGAGGAGTGGAGCGGGGTCCGCGGCGGGTCCGGGGAGGCCCGGGGGCCCGGCACCTTGACGGACCGTTTCGAGGAGCAGGCCCGGTTGCGGCCCGATGCCCGCGCGGTCGTCTTCGGCGGCCAGGAACTCTCCTACGGCGAGCTCAACACCCGGGCCAACCGCCTCGCCCACCACCTGATCTCCCGAGGACTCGGCCGGGGCGACCTCGCCGGCATCCTCCTCGACCGCGGCACCGACCTCGCCGTCACCCTCCTCGCCGTCACCAAGACCGGGGCCGGCTACGCACTCCTCGACCCCGAATTCCCCGACGAACGCCTCACCCGCACCGCCCACGACGCCCACATCCGGCTCCTCGTCACCAACACCGGCCACCACGCACGACTCACCGGCCCCTGGCAGGTGGTACGGGTGGACGCCGAGGCGGATCCGATCGCCGACCGGGATCCGGCCGACCCCGGGGTCGCGCTGACCGCGGACGACGTGGCGTGCGTGATGTTCACGTCCGGGTCGACGGGCCGGCCCAAGGGCATCCTGTCCTCGCACCGCAACCTGGTCTCCACCCTCACCGCCCAGACCTACGCGAGCTTCGGCCCCGACGAGACCTTCCTCCAGTGCTCCCCCGTCTCCTGGGACGCCTTCAGCCTCGAATTCTGGGGAGCACTGCTCCACGGCGGAACCACCGTCCTCCAACCCGGACAACGCCCCGAACCCGCGCTGATCGCGGCCCTCACCCAGCAGCACCGCGTCACGATGCTCCAGCTGTCCTCCAGCCTGTTCAACTACCTCACCGACGAACACCCGGAGACCTTCACCACCACCCGGATCGTCTACACCGGCGGCGAACCCGCCTCCCCCGCCCACGTCCACCGCCTCCACCAACTCCACCCCCACCTCACCATCACCAACGGCTACGGCCCCGCCGAATCCATGGGCTTCACCACCACCCACACCGTCGAACCCACCCCCGACGTCCAAGGCCCCCTGCCCATCGGCCGCCCCCTCACCAACAAACACGCCTACGTGCTCGACGCCCACCTGGTCCCCGTACCCGCCGGAACCACCGGCGAGCTGTACCTCTCCGGTGACGGCATCGCCCACGGATACCTCGCCCAACCCACCACCACAGCGACCCACTTCATCCCCAACCCCTACGGACCCCCCGGCAGCCGCCTCTACCGCACCGGCGACCAGGCCCACTGGGACACCCACGGCAACCTCCACTACACCGGCCGCACCGACACCCAGATCAAAATCCGCGGCTTCCGCATCGAACCCACCGAAATCGAAACCACCCTCACCACCCACCCCCACATCACCCAAGCCACCCTCGCCACGCACCCGGACCACCACAACACCCCGCAGTTGACGGCCTACCTGGTCACCACCGAGCCCGCGCCGGCCCCGCAGGACGTCCGCCTCTGGCTGCGGACCCTGCTGCCCGACCACATGGTCCCGGCGTTCGTGGTCGTGCTCGACCGGCTGCCGCTGACGCCCAACGGCAAGATCGACCGGAGCGCCCTGCCGTCGCCCCGCGCGGAGACCACGCCCGGCGGGCGGGAACCGCGCACCCCCCTGGAGGAGACCGTGCGCACCTCCTTCAGCGAGGCCCTGGGCACGCCCTCGCCGCTGTCGATCGACGACGACTTCTTCGACCACGGCGGCCACTCGCTGCTCGCCGCCCGCCTCACCCACCGTCTGGGCGCCGCGCTCGGCGTCACCCTCACCCTCCGCGACGTCTTCCAGCACCCCACCCCCGCCACGCTCTCCCAGCACATCGGGACCCGGCTGCTGACCGCGCCTCCCGCACCCCGGCGCGCCAGGCCCGCCCTGCGCCGCCGCACCCCCGACCAGGAACGGAGTTCCTCATGAGCCACGACCAGCAGCCGGCCTTCCGACCGGCACCCGACGACGTCGTCTGGGACCTGCCGGGCGAAGGCCCGCAACGCACCTCACTGCTGGTGCTGCCGCACGCCGGCGGCAACGCCCACGCGTACGCGCAGTGGCGCGACCACCTCCCCCCGGACGTGCGGCTCCTGATCGGCCAGTACCCGGGCCGCGGCGCCCGCTTCGCGGAGGACCTGCCCCGGGACATCGACGACCTGGCCGGCCCGGTGGTCGCGTCCCTGCCCGCCGGGGTCACCGACGACCTGGTGGTGCTGGGGCACAGCATGGGCTCGCTCGTCGCGTTCGAGGTCGTACGCAGCCTCCAGGCGGCGGGCCGTACGCCGCGGGCCCTGGTGGTGTCGGCCTGCCGGGCTCCGTTCCTCGCCAACCCGTGCGCCGTCCACCCCGAACTGCTGGACGACGACGCCCTGGTGGCAGCGATCAAGGAGCGCGGGGGCACCGACGACGGCATCCTCGACGAGCCGGAACTCCGCGAGATCATCCTGCCCTCGATCCGGGCCGACTTCGCCATCGACGACGTCTACCGGTGCGAGGAGTCCGCGGCGCGCGTGGCGTGCCCGGTGACGGTGATCGGCGGGGACGTCGACCCCGTCGCTCCCGCCGCGTCCCTGGACCGGTGGGCGCGGATCACCGAGCAGGGGTTCTCCTCCCACGTGCTGCCGGGCGGCCACTTCTACTTCCAGGAGCGGCTCCCCGAGTTCTTCGCCGTGCTGGCCCCCGTGGTCGGCGGACACGCCCCGGCGACCGCCTGACCCCCGACCGGCCCCGGCACCCCGCCCGCGGCGCCGGTCATCCCGTACACCCCTCGTTGCTCCCATCCCGCTCCCATCCCTCCGCATCCCAAGGGACGCCCCATGACCACCACGCACACCGAAGCACCCACGGCCCCCGCGCCCTCCGACACCGGTATCAGTCCGGTCCGTGAGCCCGGCAAGCCCGTCGTCGTGCACACCCCGGCCGGACTCGGCCTCGCCGCTTCCGTCGCCTGGCTGACCGAGCACCGCGTCGCCATCCAGGCGGAGTTGCTCCGCAGCGGGGCGGTCCTGCTGCGCGGACTGCCCGTCGAGGACGCGGCCTCGTTCGCCGCCGCCCGGGACGCCCTGATCGAACGGCGCGCCGGCTACAAGGAGAAGGCCACCCCGCGCACCGACTTCGGCGAGGGCGTGTTCTCCTCCACCGATCTGCCCGCCGTGCAACCGATCCGACTGCACAACGAGAACAGCTACACCCTCGACTTCCCGGGCGTGCTGCTGTTCGGCTGCGTGACCGCCCCCGAGGAGGGCGGCGCCACCACCGTCGGCGACATGCGCGAAGCACTGAGGCTGCTCCCGCCCGAGTTGGTCCGGCGGTTCGAGCGGGCCGGCTGGCTCCTCGTACGGAACTACTCGGAGCTGGCCGGGCTGCCCTGGTACAAGACCTTCGCGACCGAGGACAAGGCCGTGGCGCAGGCGTACTGCGAGGAGAACACGATCGGCTACGAGTGGACCGACGAGGGCGACTCGATGATCACCCGGCAGCGCCGGTCCGCGATCGTCACCCACCCGGTGACGGGCGAGCGGACCTGGTTCAACCACTTCGCCTTCTGGAACAGCCGCACGCTGGACCCCGACGTCCGCGAGGTGCTGCTGGACACCTACGGGGAGGACGGTCTGCCGTTCAACACCTACCTGGGTGACGGTTCCCGCCTCACCGATGCCGAGGTCGACGCGGTCAACGCGGTCTACGACCGGGTCACCGTGCGGGAGACCTGGCGGACGGGCGACCTGATGATCGTCGACAACATCCTCTGCGCGCACGGCCGCGAGGCCTACCGCGGCGACCGGAAGATCCTCGTCGCCATGGGCGAGCCGGTCGCGCTGGCCGACTGCGCGCCCGCCACCCAGCCGTCCACCACCGTCCACACCGGGGAGTGAGCACCGTGACCGCCGTACTTCCCGAGCGTTCCCGCCTCCGCGCGGCCCCCGGATCCGTACCGGACCTGCTGGACCGACTCGCCCAGGCCCCCGCCGGCCGGACCGCCGTCGTGGCCGGCGGGGACGAGCTGACCTTCGGCGCGCTGCGCACGCGGGCGATGCGGTTCGCCGACCGGCTGACCGCGCGCGGCATCGGTCCCGAGAGCGTGGTCGCGCTGTGCCTGCCGCGCGGCGCGGACCTCGTGGTCGCGCTCGTCGGAACCCTGACCGCGGGGGCCGCGTACCTGCCCGTCGATCCCAAGCTGCCCGCGGAGCGGCGGAGTTACCTGATCGAGGACGCGGGCGCCGACCTGGTCGTCACGGTCGGGGAGGGTGCCGGGCCGGCGGCCGGGGGTGCGCCGCACCTGCCGGTGGCCGACCTGTCGGCGCCGGGCCCGGAGCTGCCCTACGTCCCCGTCGCCGTCGGCGCCGACACCCTGGCCTACGTCATCTACACCTCCGGCTCCACCGGCCGCCCCAAGGGTGTCGAGATCGGTCGGGCGGCCGTCTCCGCGCTGCTGGCCGAGCTGGAGGGGGCGGGCATCGCGGTGACGGACGGCGGCCGGGTCGGCTGGAACGCCTCGCCGTCCTTCGACGCCTCCGTCCAGCAGTGGGTGCGGCTGTGCCGGGGCGACACCCTGGTGATGATCGACGAGGAGACCCGCGCGGACCCGGCGCTGCTGGCCCGGTTCGTCGACGAACAGGCCCTGACCGACCTGGACATCACCCCGTCGCACGCCGAACCGCTGCTGGACCTCCTCGACGCGGACGGCGGGCCGCGCCCGCTGACCCTGCTGGTCGGCGGGGAGGCCGTCAGCCCCGCGTTGTGGCGGCGCCTGGGTGCCCTGGGGGCGCGCGGGGTACTGCGCACGGTGAACCTGTACGGGCCGACCGAGTGCACGGTGGACGCCACCGCCGGCTGGATCGGACCCGACGGCGAACCGCACATCGGGCGGGTGCTGCCGGGACTGCGGATGCGGGTCCTGGACGCGGCGCTGAACCCGGTCCCGGAAGGCGGCAGCGGCGAACTGTACCTGGCGGGACCGCGCGTGGGCCGCGGCTACCGCGGCCGGCCGGCGCTGACGGCGGAACGGTTCCTCCCCGACCTGGCGGGCCCGTCCGACGCCGATGGCGACGGGGCGGGCGGCGCGGGCGGGGCCCGCATGTACCGGACGGGTGACCTCGTCCGGTTGCTGCCCGAGGGCCGGCTGGCCTACCTGGGCCGCGCCGACGGGCAGGTCAAGCTGCGCGGCCACCGGATCGAGCTCCGCGAGGTCGAGGCGGCGCTCGCCGGGGCCCCGGGAGTCGCCGAGGCCGTCGTCGTGCTGCACCCGGAGGTGCACGGGGCGCCCGGCCTGGTGGCCTACCACCGGGGCTCCGGGCCGGCCGTCGCCGAGGCGGAGCTGCGGGCCCACCTGGAGTCCGCCCTCCCGGCCTACATGGTTCCGGCGCTGTTCGTGGCCCTGGACCGGTTCCCGACCACCGTCAACGGCAAGGTCGACCGGGCGGCGCTGCCCGCCCCCGTCACCACCGGGCCCGCCTCCCCGGCCGGGGAGGACGCGGCCCCCGACGGGCTGAGCGCCTCGCAGCAGCTGATCGCGAAGGTATGGGCCACCGTGCTCGGCGCCCCTCGCATCGGCCCCGACGACAACTTCTTCAAGCTCGGGGGCCACTCCCTGCTCGCGATCAAACTGGTCTCGCGGGTCCGCGCCGAACTCGGCGTCGCCCTGCCCGTGAAGGCCGTCTACGCCAACCCGCGCCTGCGGGACCTGGCCGCCCACATCGACACGCTCGTCGCGGCCACCGCGAGCCAGGACCGTTGAGGACGCCGAGGACATGACCGTGATCCCGTTGTCGTACGCGCAGCGCCGGCTGTGGTTCCTGGGCCGGCTGCACGGCCCGTCCGCCGCCTACAACGCGCCGGTCGTCCTGCACCTGGACGCCGGCCCGGCCGCCGGCGCGCCGCTCGACGCGCTCGCCGACGCGCTGGCCGACGTCGTGGAGCGGCACGAGGTGCTCCGCACCGTGCTGCCCGCCGGCGCGGACGCCGAACCCCACCAGCGGGTGCTGGCGGCGGCCGACGTGCCCCGGCTGACCGTCGAGGACTGCACGGACGGCACACGGGACGCGCGGGTCGCCGCACTCGTCCGGGAGACGTTCGACGTCACCCGCCAACCACCGCTGCGCGCACGCCTGTTCCGCTCCGGTGACGGCAGCGCGGTCCTGGTCCTGCTGATCCACCACGTCGCGACCGACGGCTGGTCGGTGCGGCCGCTGCTGCGGGACCTCGCGCGGGCCCACCGAGCCCGGCTGGCCGGGCGTGCCCCCGACTGGGAGCCGCTGCCCGTGCAGTACGCCGACTACGCGCTGTGGCAGCACGAGGCGCTCGGCGACCCCGATGACCCCGACGGCGCGGCCGGGGAGCAGCTGGCGTACTGGCGGGATGCCCTGAAGGGCGCTCCGCCGGTCCTCACCCTGCCCGCGGACCGGCCCCGGCCGGCCGAGCCCTCGGGGCGCGGCGGCGCGGTGACCGGCCGGCTCGACGCGGCGGCGCACGGCGCGCTCCTCGCGCTGGCCCGTGCCCGGCGCGCGACGGCGACGATGGTGGTGCGGGCCGCGCTCGCGGCGGCCCTGTCGGCGGCGGGGGCGGGTGAGGACGTGGTGATCGGCGCGCCCGTCGCGGGCCGCCCGGAGGAGGACCTGCACGAACTCGTCGGCTTCTTCGTCAACTCGCTGGCGCTGCGCGCCGATCTGTCGGGCGACCCGTCCGTCGCGGAGCTGGTGGACCGGGTCCGGGACGCGGACCTGGCCGCCTACGAGCACCAGGAACTGCCCTTCGACCTGCTGGTGGAGAAGCTGAGCCCGGAACGGGCGCTGGGCCACCACCCGTTCTTCCAGACGATGCTGACCGTGGAGGCGGACGGGGCCGGCGCGGCGCCGGTGGACCTGGGCGGGGGTCTCGTCGGGCGGCTCGCCGATGTCGGCCTGGGCACCGCGAAGTTCGACCTGACCTGGTACTGCGCCCAACGGCACACGCCGGACGGGCGGCCGGACGGCATGGACGTCGCCCTGCAGTACGCGGGTGACCTCTTCGACGAGGACACGGCCCGGCTGCTGCTGGACCTGTTCGTGCGGACGCTCGGCGCGTTCGGCCTCGCTCCCGGGGCGCGACTCGGCGAGCTGGGTCCCTCGGCGTCCGCGCAGGCGCGGGCGTTGGCCGGGCGGCCGCACACCACCGCGGCGGTGACCGCCCCGGTGGCCGCCGCCGGGGTGCGGCGCGAGGGACTGGCGCCCCGGGAGGAGATCCTGTGCGGGCTGTTCGCCGAGGTGCTCGGCCCCGGGCTCGACGTCGACGCCAACTTCTTCCGCAGCGGTGGCCATTCGCTGCTCGCGAGCAAGCTCGTCAACCGGATCCGGGGCGCGCTGGGCGTCGAGGCGGGCATCCGCGACCTGTTCCTCGCCCCGACGCCGGCCGCACTGCACCGGCGGCTGGCCGGGCGCGTGGGCGCGGCCGCCTCCCGGCCCCCGCTGGTGGCCGTGCCGGTCGGGGAGCGGCCGGAGCGGCTCCCGCTGTCCGCGGCGCAACGTGCGCTGTGGCTGCTGGGCCGCATCGAGGGGCCGTCGGCGACGTACAACGCGCCGCTGGTGCTGCGCCTGGACGGGGTTCCCGCGGCGGCCGCGCTGGAGGCCGCGCTGGGCGACGTACTGGCGCGGCACGAGGTGCTGCGCACCGTGTACGGGGAGGAGGGCGGGCAGCCCTACCAGCGGGTGCTGGAGGTGCCCGCGGGGCTGCTGGAGGTGGCCGACTGCGCGCCGGAGGCGTTGGAGGACCTCGTCGCCGGCTTCGGCCGGGAGACCTTCGACCTGGCGGCGCGCGTTCCCGTACGGGCCCGACTGCTGCGGCCCGGGGACGGCACCTCGGTGCTGGTGCTGCTGCTCCACCACATCGCCACCGACGGTTGGTCCCTCGCCCCGCTGCTGCGGGACCTGGCCGAGGCCTACGGGGCGCGCGGCGCGGGACGGGCCCCGACCTGGCGGGCCCTGCCGGTGCAGTACGCCGACTACGCCCTGTGGCAACGGGAGTTGTTGGCGGAGCCGACGGCCCTGCTGGCGCACTGGCGGGCGGCCCTGGAGGGAATGCCCGCGCGGACCGCGCTGCCCGCCGACCGGCCGCGGCCGGCGGAACCGTCGGGGCGGGCCGCCACGGTGTCGGCGGCGCTGGAGGAGGACGCGCACCGGGCGCTGGCCGCACTGGCCCGGGAGCGGCGGGCCAGCCTGTTCATGGTGGTCCGCTCGGCCCTGGCCGCGGCGCTTTCCGCGGCGGGCGCGGGTGAGGACCTGGCGATCGGGACCCCGGCGGCGGGCCGTTCCGACGAGGACCTCCACGATCTCGTGGGCTGCTTCGTGAACTCCCTGGTGCTGCGCACCGACCTGTCGGGCGATCCGTCGGCGTCGGAGCTGGTCGATCGGGTCCGGGACGCGGACCTGGCGGCCTTCGACCACCAGGACCTGCCCTTCGACGTGCTGGTGGAGCGGTTGGCCGGACCGCGGCGGGCGTTGGGCGAGCACCCGTTCTTCCAGGTGATGCTGACCGTCGGACAGGCCGATGCGGGCCGGGTGCGGCTCGGCGGGATCCCCGGCCGGGCCGGCAGCACCGATCTGGGTGCGGCCCGGTTCGACCTGTCCTTCCACTGCGCGGAACGGCGCGCCCCCGACGGCGGGCCGGGCGGCCTGGACGTGCTGGTGCAGTACGCGGGCGACCTGTACGAGGAGGACACGGCCCGACTGCTGCTGGACCTGTTCGTGCGGGCCCTGCGCGCCTTCGGGCGGGCCCCCGGGACGCGGCTCGGCGCGCTGGAACTGCTGTCGGAGCCGGAGCGGCAGGCCCTTCAGGAGCGGCGGGCGGCGCTGGAGCGACACGCACGGGACCTGCGGGAGGCCGGAGCCGGAGCCCGCCGCGGGGGCGGCCCGGGTCGGGTGTCGTCCCCCCGGGAGGAGATCCTGTGCGGGCTGTTCGCGCAGGCGCTCGGCCGTGAACGGATGGCGGCGGACGCCAACTTCTTCAAGGCCGGCGGGCATTCGCTGCTGGCGAGCCGGCTGATGAACCGGATCCGGGCCGTCCTCGGCGTCGAGGCCGGGATCCGCGACCTGTTCCTCGCGCCGACGCCGGCGGCCCTGCACCGCCGCCTCGGCGACGCCACCGGTGGCGGCCCGGCCCGACTCGTGCCCGTCGCCGTCGCGGACCGGCCGGAGCGGCTGCCGCTTTCGTACGCGCAGCGACGCCTGTGGTTCGTGGACCAGCTGGAGGGCCCGTCCGCGACCTACAACATCGCACTGGTGCGGGAGTTGGAGCGACCCCTGGACCCGGCGGCGCTCGCCGGGGCGCTGGCGGACGTCGTCGCGCGGCACGAGGTGCTGCGCACGGTGTACGGGGCCGAGGGCGGTGAGCCGTACCAGCGCGTCCTGGAGGGGGCGCGGCCCCAGCTGGAGCTCGCCCGTCCGGCGGACCTCGCGGCGGCCGTGGACGAGGTGGCGGCGGAGGTCTTCGACCTGACCCGGGACCTGCCGCTGCGGGCCCGACTGTTCCTCCCCGACGGCGACGGACCGCAGACGCTGGTGCTGCTCCTGCACCACATCGCGGCCGACGGCTGGTCCACCGGACCGCTCCTCGCGGACCTCGCCGCCGCCTACGAGGCCCGGCTGGTCGGAGCGGCGCCCGACTGGGAGCCGCTGCCGGTGCAGTACGCCGACTACACGCTGTGGGAGCGGGCCGGCCTCGACGCCGCGACCGCGACCGGGCACTGGCGTACGGCGCTGGCGGGGCTGCCGCCGCTGATCGACCTGCCGACGCAGCTGCACAGGCCGGCCGTCCCCTCGGGGCACGGCGCGGTCACCGGGGTCACCGTGGACGCCGACACGCACCGACGGCTGCTGCGGATCGCGCACGCCCGGGGCGCCACCCTCTTCATGGTGGTGCAGGCGGCGCTGGCGGCCGCGCTGGCCCGCACCGGCGCGGGCGACGACCTCGCGATCGGCACGACGGTCGCGGGCCGCGGCGACGACGCCCTGTCGGGCCTGGTCGGCTTCTTCGTGAACACCCTGGTGCTGCGGACCGACGTGTCGGGCGATCCGGTGTTCGGGGAACTGGTGGACCGGGTCCGGGAGGCGGACCTGGCGGCGTACGCGCACCAGGACCTGCCCTTCGACCTGCTGGTGGAGGCCCTCAACCCGCACCGCTCCTCGGCGCACCACCCGCTGGTCCAGGTGATGCTCCAGGTGAACCCGGCGCCCGCCGGTCCGCCGACGGGCCCGCTCGCGGGCACGGAACGGTCGTTCGCCGCGCGGACCGCGAAGTCGGACCTCACCTTCGCCCTGACGGAACGGGACGGGGGCGGGCTGTCCGGGGTGCTGGAGTACGCCACCGACCTGTACGAGCCGTCGGGCGCGGGCCGGCTCGCGGCGCTGCTGGTGTCGGCGCTGGAGCTGTTCGCGGCCGATCCGGACCGGCGGGTGTCGGGCCTCGCGGCCCCGGCGGACCGGCGGGCCCCGCGTCCGCTCGTCGGGGGCTACCCGATCGACCTGGCCCTGGTCGAAGCGGTCCTCACGGAGCATCCGGAGGTCGGCGGGGCGCGGGCCCGGGTGGCGGACGGCCGGCTCCTCGCCGAGGTCACCCCGGTCGGCGGGACCGTGTCGGAGGCCGAGCTCCAGTCGTGGGCGGCGCAGCGCCTGCCGGAGTACGCGGTCCCGGCGGCGGTACGGGTCCCCGGCGAGCCGGCCGACCCGGCGGGCCCCGGCACCACCGGCTCGACGGGCTCGACGGGCACGGCCGGCGCGGCGGGCACCGCCGAGGACCCGGCCGGTGGCGCGCGGGCCGCCGCGCTGCTGCGGCTCTTCGCGGAGGTCCTGGAACGGCAGGTCGGACCGGACGACAACTTCTTCAAGTCGGGCGGCCACTCCCTGCTCGCCGTCCGCCTGGTGAACCGGGTCCGTGCGGAACTGGGCCATGAGATCACCCTCCGCGACGTCTTCCGCCACCCCACCCCGGGCCGTCTCGCGGCGCTCCTGGCCGCGGCCTCCCCCGCCGCGGCCCCCGCCCCCGCCCTGCGCCGCCGTACGCACGCGGGGAGCCGGGTGCGGGGCTGAGCGACCGGGCCCGGTCCGGCCCGGCCGGACCGTCGGCCCTGCGCGACCCGTGTCGTGGCCGCCCGTGAACGCGGGCGGCCACGAGGCGTTCCCGGGTCGGGAGCGCACCGGAGCGGCTGCCGCCCCGGCCGGTGCGCGGCGGCAGTCGGGGGCGGCAGCCGGCGGTGGTGGGAGCTGCCGGAGGGACTGCCTTCCGGGGAGGTGGGGGGTGCCTAGCGTGGGGGCACGGAGTCGCAACCGCTCCCGATCCCCTCGCCTGGAGGCCCCGCGATGCCCTCGACCGCCCCCACCGCCTCCGCCGTCCTGGACGGCGGCCCGGCGATCAGCCCGGCACCCGGCGTACTCGACCGGATCGCCGCTCAGGACCCCGGGCGGACCGCGCTGGTGCACGGCGAGCGGCACATGACCTACGGGCAGTTGGCTCTGGCGGTGGCCGTGCGGGCCGATGAGCTCGCCGCCGGCGGGGCCGGTCCGGGTCGCCTGGTGGCCGTCCACCGGCCCCGGGGCGTCGAGGCGGTCGTGGGACTGCTCGCGGCCCTGCGGACCGGCGCCGGATACCTGCCGCTGGACCCCGCGGCGCCCGCCGCCCGGAACGCGGCGATCCTCGCCGACTGCTCGGGCCGGGAAGTGGAGCTCGCCGAAGGGGAGTTCACGCTTCCCGGGGCCCGGGTCCCCGAGGGGACCGCCTACGTGATCTACACCTCCGGGTCGACGGGCACCCCGAACGGCGTGGTCGTCGGGCACGGGGCACTGGCCCGGTTCGTGGCGGGAGCGGGCGTCCGGTACGGGATCGGCCCCGAGGACCGGGTGCTGCAGTTCGCCCCGCTGCACTTCGACGCGAGCGTGGAGGAGGTCTTCCTGGCCCTGGGCTCGGGCGCCGCGCTCGTGCTCCGCGACGAGGACATGCTCGACGTCCCCGGGCTCCTCTCCGGCTGCGCCGCGCACGGGGTGACGGTGCTCGACCTGCCGACCGCGTACTGGCACGAGCTGGCCCACGCCCTGTCCACCGGGATCGTCGAACTGCCGCGGAGCCTGCGGACGGTGGTCATCGGCGGCGAGGCCGCGCTCCCCGAACGGGTCGCGCAGTGGTGCGCGGCGGTGGATCCGGAGCGGGTCCGGCTGTTGAACACGTACGGCCCGACCGAGGCGACCGTCGTGGCGACCGTCGCCGACCTGTCCCGGTACGCGGGCGGTCCGGTGCCGATCGGGACGCCGCTGCCGGGGGTCCGCGCGGCCGTCGTCGACGGGGAGCTGTGGCTGCTGGGCGGTGGCCTCGCCGACGGCTACCTGGGCCGGCCGGAATTGACCCGGGCCCGGTTCACGACGCTCGGCACGGAACGCGCCTACCGCACCGGGGACCTGGTCCACGTACGGCCGGACGGCCTGCTGGGGTTCCGGGGGCGGGCCGACGACGAGGTGAAGATCAACGGGCACCGGGTGGACCCGGCGTCCGTGGAGTCGGTGCTGACCGCGCACCCCGGGGTCCGCGAGGCTGCCGTGGTGGCCCGGGAGACGACGGACGGGGTGCGCCTGCTGGTGGCGTACGTGGTCGCCGACGACGGGGTGGAGGCGCGGGAGCTGCGCGAGCGGGTCCGGGCGCAGCTGCCGGCCGCTGCCGTGCCGGGCACGGTGACGCTGGTGGAGGCGCTGCCCCGAACCTCCTCCGGGAAGATCGACCGCAAGGCGCTTCGGGGTGCTTCGGGCCCGGAACCGGACGCCCCCGGGGCGGTGTTCGACGGGGTGGTGCTGCCCGCCGAGGAGCGGGTACCGCTGTCGTACGCGCAACGCCGCCTGTGGTTCCTCGCCTCGCTGGAGGGACCCTCGGCGACCTACAACCTGCCGGTCGTGCTGCGTCTGGACGCGGTCCCGGACCGGACGGCCCTCGCCGCGGCCCTCGCCGACGTGGTGGAACGGCACGAGGTGCTGCGGACGGTGTACCCGGCGGTGGACTCGGAGCCGTACCAGCACGTACTGCCCGCGCCGCCGGTGGAGCTGACCGTCCGGCCGTGCGAGTCGGGCGAACTGGACATCCTGGTGGCCGGGTTCACCGCGACCACCTTCGACCTGGGGATGCAGCTCCCGTTGCGCGCGGCCCTGTTCGTCCCGGGTGACGGATCCGCGACCCTGGCGTTGCTGACCCATCACATCGCCACCGACGGCTGGTCGGTGGGCCCGCTGCTGCGGGACCTGGGCGAGGCGTACGCGGCCCGGCTGGCCGGGTCCGCGCCCGACCGGGAGCCGCTCCCCGTGCAGTACGCCGATTACACTTTGTGGCAGCGGGAGTTGCTGGAGGATCCCGGCGCCCTGGTCGAGCACTGGCGGGCCGCCCTGGCCGGCATGCCGGGCGTCCTGGACCTGCCGACGGACCGGCCCCGGCCCGCCGAGCCCGGCGGCGGGGGCGCGACGCTCGTCGCCCGGCTGGACGCGGACGCGCACCGGCGGCTGGTCGCGCTGGCCGGGGAACGCGGCGCGAGCCTGCTCATGGTGGTGCAGCCGGCCCTCGCGCTGGCCCTGGCGTCGGCCGGCGCCGGAACCGACGTCGCCATCGGCACCCCGGTGGCGGGTCGGGCCGACGAGGCCCTGAACGACCTGGTCGGCTTCTTCGTGAACACCCTGGTCCTGCGCACCGACGTCTCGGGCGACGCCTCGTACGCGGAGCTGGTGGACCGGGCGCGGGAGGCGGACCTGGCCGCGTACGCGCACCAGGAGCTGCCCTTCGACCTGCTGGTGGAGCACCTGCGGCCGGAGCGGACCTCGGCCGTCAACCCGTTCTTCCAGGTGATGCTGACCGCGCAGGAGGCCACCGGCGCGGAAGGCACCGGAACCACCGGGTCGGCGGACGGCGGACCGCTGTCGGGCCGGTTCGTCGAACCGGGCCTGGAAGTCGCGAAGTTCGACCTCAGCGCATCCTGCGTGCAGGACGCGGACGGCGGGCTGGAGGTGTGGTGGCAGTACGCCGAGGACCTGTTCGACCCGGGGACCGCGCAACTGCTGCTGGACCTGTTCGTACGGGCCCTCGCGCGGGCCGCCGCCGACCCCGACGCCCGGCCGGGCGCCCTGCCACTGCCGACGCCCGAGGAGGAGGCGGTACTGGCCGGGCTCCGGGAACGCGCTCCCGCGGAGCCGACCGCTCGAACCGCCCCCGCCACCGACTCCCCCGCCGAGCAACTGCTGTGCGCGATGTTCGGCGAGGTCATCGGGCTCCCCGGACCGGTCGCCCCGGACGCCAACTTCTTCTCGGAGGGCGGCCATTCGATGATGGGGATCCGCCTGGTGAACCGCATCCGCGCGACGCTCGGGGTGCAGGCGCGGATCCGCGACCTGTTCCTCGACCCCACGCCGGCCGGTCTGGCGCGACGACTCCTCGCCGAGCCGGACGCGCAGGCCGGGCCCCCGGACGGGACGGACCCGGCGGACGGGAGCGGGCTCGCCGCGCACGCCGCCGGGCAGGTCCGGCCCGCCGGCCGGCCCGCGCCGACCGCGGTGCCGCCCGAGCTGCGTCCCGAGCGGATCCCGCTGTCGTACGCGCAACGCCGGCTGTGGTTCGTGGACCAGTTGGAGGGGCCGAGCCGCTCGTACAACATCCCCTTCGTGCTGCGTCCGGACCGGCCGCTGGACCCGGCGGCCCTCGCCGAGGCGTTGGCGGACGTCGCGGAGCGGCACGAGGTGCTGCGGACCGTGTACCCGGAGGTGGACGGGCAGCCGTACCAGCGGGTGCGCCCGGGGGCCCGGCCGGTGCTGGAGCGGGTGACCGTACCGCGGGACGCTCCGGCGCCCGGACCGCTGGTCCCGCCGCAGGACGCGCTGGAGGCGGCCGTCGACGCGGCGGCCGGTCACGTCTTCGACCTGGCGGCCGAACTGCCCTTCCGGGCCACGCTGATCGACTGCGGGACCGGGCAGGTCCTGGTGGTACTGGTCCACCACATCGCCGCCGACGGCTGGTCCTCCGGACCGCTGCTCGACGACCTGACCGCGGCCTACGAGGCCCGACTGGCCGGGGCCGCGCCCGACTGGGAGCCACTGCCGGTGCAGTACGCCGACTACACCCTGTGGGAGCGGGCCGCACTGGACGGCGAAGCCGCCGCCGAACACATCGCCTTCTGGCGGGAGACCCTCGCCGACGCACCGCCCGTACTGGAGCTCACCGGCGCCCGGACCCGCCAGGCCGAAGCCTCGCACCGGGGCGCGGCGGCCCCGCTGGCCGTGGACGCCGCCACGCACGCCCGGCTGGAACGCCTGGCCCTGGAACACGGCGCCACCCTGTTCACGGTGGTGCAGGCGGCCTTCGCGGCCACCCTCACCCGACACGGCGCCGGCACCGACCTGCCGCTGGGCACGGTCGTGGCGGGTCGCGACGACGAGGCCCTCGACGACCTGGTCGGCTTCTTCGTCAACACGCTCGCCCTGCGCTGCGACACCTCCGGCGACCCCCGGTTCAGCGAGCTGCTCGGCCGGGTCCGGGACACCGCGTACGCGGCGTACGCCCACCAGGAGCTGCCCTTCGACCTGGTCGTCGAGCAGCTGAACCCGGTACGGTCCACCGCGCACCATCCCCTGGTGCAGGCGGTCGTCCAGGTCCAGCCGGCCGAGGCGGGACCGCCCCGTGCGACGGCCCTGGCCGGGACGGCCGTGGGCACGGCCTCCGGGTTCACCAAGTTCGACCTCACGCTGTCGCTGCGCGAGACGCGGGACGCCGACGGCGCCGCGGGCGGGCTGGAGGGCGTACTGGAGTACGCGACGGACCTGTACGACGCCCCCACGGCGGCCGTGCTGGCCGGGCACGTGGCGCGGACGCTGCGGGCCGTGGCCCTGGACCCCGAGCAGCGGATCGGGGACGTACGGCTGCTGTCCGAGGAGGAGGAGCACCGGCTGGTCGTCGAGTACAACGACACGGCCGCGCCCCGGGCGGTGTGCGGGCTGGTGCACGAGCGGTTCGCGGAGCAGGCCCGGCGCACGCCGCGGCGGACCGCGGTCACGTACGGCGAGGAGAGCCTTCGGTACGAGGAGCTCGACGCCCGCGCCAACGCGCTGGCGCACCGGCTCATCGAGGCGGGCGTGGGCCGGGACGGCGCGGTGGGGTTGCTCCTGGAGCGCACCCCGCACCTGCTGGTCGCGGCGCTGGCGGTGCTCAAGTGCGGTGCCGCGTACGTGCCGCTGGACCCGCGGCTGCCCGAGGCGCGGGTGGACATGGTCATGGAGGACGTCGGCGCGCGCGTGCTGCTCGTCGGCGAGGCCCAGGCCGGCCTACCGGCCGTCCGCGCACAACTGGCGTCCGGTGTGCGGGTGTTGTCGGTGGACACTCCGGTGTCGGGGCATCCGGTGACCGATCCGGGCGTGCCGGTCGGCGAGGACGCGTTGATGTACGTCATGTTCACCTCGGGCTCCACGGGCCGCCCCAAGGGCGTCGGGGTCACCCACCGCAACGTGGTGGACCTGGTCACCGACCGTTGCTGGGACCTGCCCAACCACCGTCGGATGCTGGTCCACTCGGCGATCGGCTTCGACGCCTCGACGTACGAGCTGTGGGTGCCGCTGCTGAACGGCGGTCAGTTGGTGATCGCCCCCGGGGACGGCACCGACGTCGCGGAGCTGGACCGGGCGATCCGCGGCAACGAGGTCACCGCCGCCTACTTCACGATGGGCCTGTTCCACATCATGGCGGACGAGGGCCTGGACACCCTCAAGCTCCTCGACGAGGTGTGGACCGGCGGGGACGTCGCCTCCCCGAGCGCGATCCGGCGGGTGCTGGAGAACTGCCCCGACACCGTGCTCGTCCACTCGTACGGGCCGACCGAGACCACCTTCGCCTCGCACCAACAACGGTTCCCGCTCACCGAGCGGGAGGTCCGCGGCGTGTACCTGGGCGCGGCCCTCGACAACACCCGCGCCCACGTCCTGGACGGTCGGCTGCGTCCGGTGCCCCTCGGGGTGCCCGGCGAGCTGTACCTGTCCGGCACCCAGGTGGCGCGCGGCTACGTCGGCCGGCCCGGGCTGACGGCCGAACGGTTCCTGCCGGACCCGTTCGCGGCGGACGGCAGCCGCATGTACCGCACCGGCGACCTGGCGCACTGGACGCCCGACGGCGAACTGCGCTTCCTCGGTCGGGCCGACGGCCAGGTCAAACTGCGCGGGTTCCGGATCGAGCCCGGCGAGATCGAGGAGACCCTCGCCCGGCATCCGGGCGTCGGTCAGGTCGCCGTCGCCGTCCGCGAGGACGGTCCCGGTGGAAAGCGGCTCGTGGCGTACGCCGTGGCCCGCGCCGGGCACACCCTGACCGGGCCGGGACTGCTGCGCTGGGCGGCCGACGAGCTCCCCGAACACATGGTGCCCTCGGCGGCGGTGCTGCTGGACGCGATCCCGCTCACCGTCAACGGCAAGCCCGACCGGGCAGCCCTGCCGGCGCCCGCGCCGGCCGTACGGGGCGGCGGGCGGGCGGCCCGCACCCCGCGCGAGGAGGTGTTGTGCTCCCTGTTCGCCGAGGTGCTGGGTCTGGAGCGGGTCGGCATCGACGACAACTTCTTCGCCCTGGGCGGTCATTCGCTGCTCGGGGTGCGGCTGGTGAGCCGGATGCGGACCGTCCTCGGCCTGGAGCTCGGAGTCCGCGACCTGTTCCGTACGCCGACGGTCGCCGGCCTCCTCGGCGACGAACCCTCCGGTTTCGACCCGATGGGGGTGCTGCTCCCGCTGAACACCCGGGGTGCGCAGCGGCCGCTGTTCTGCATCCACCCGGGGACGGGCGTCGGCTGGCCGTACGCCGGGCTGGCCCGCCACCTCGGACCCGATCAGCCGCTGTACGCCGTCCAGGCGCGGGCACTGAGCGAACTGGGGCACTCCCCCGGGTCCGTCGAGGAGATGGTGGACGACTACCTGCCGCTGATCCGCGGGATCCAGCCGCACGGGCCGTACCGCTTCCTCGGCTGGTCCTTCGGCGGCACCGTCGCCCACGCGCTCGCGGTGCGCCTCGCCGAGCTGGGCGAACGCACCGACCTGCTGGCCATGATGGACGTGCACCTGCTGCCGACGGAGCCCGAGCGGCGCCGGATGACGCCGGCGCAGAAGCGGGACATGCTCGTCGGCGACGCCACCGACGAGCCCGAGGACGCCCCCTTCGACGTGGACGCCCTCATCGGGCTGGTCCGGCTGAAGGACCCGGTGCTCGGCGCCTTCTCCGACGCGGAGATCCGCTCGGTGATCGGCGCCTCCATCAACCACGCCGAAATCATGAACCTGTACGCCCCGCGCCCGGTCGCCACCGACATGCTGTTCCTGGCAGCCCTGGAGGACGGGGAAACGGAAAACACCCTCGCCCAGCATTGGATTCCCTACGTGGAAGGCCTGGTGGAGAACCACCTGATCGGCGTTCCACACACCAGGATGGGCGAACCGGAACCACTTGCGATGATCGGCCGTATTCTTTCCGAGAAATTGAGGAGTCTGTCATGACCAATCCTTTCGACGACACCGAGGGCACCTTCCGCGTCGTGGTCAACGCCGAGGGGCAGCACGCCCTGTGGCCGGTGTTCGCCGAGGTCCCGGGCGGCTGGGAGGTCGTGTGGGGCGAGGGCTCCCGGGCGGACGCACTCGCCTGGGTGGAGCGGAGCTGGACCGACATCCGCCCCCGGAGCCTGGTCGCCCAGTACTCCTGACCGGAACCACGAAATCCCGCACCGACACCGGAAGCGAAATGGTCGTACCCCGCACCGCGGGGTGCGACCATTTCGCTTTGCCCCACCGGCCGGCGCCCGCGCCGGCGGCCCGCCCGAATTCCCCGATACTGCCGCCGCAACTTCCCCTCGGCGGGCCGACCGCTTTCTATATTCTCGGTATGCGACGACGGAATATGGACATCCTGCTGAGCGGCACGGCATCGGATTCCCACACTTGGAACCTGGTCTACCTCCAGCTGTTCCTGGAGGAGCTCGGGCACCGGGTCCACAACCTCGGCCCCTGCGTGCCGGACGACCTGCTGACCGGAGCCTGCGCCGCCGACGGGCCGGCCCGGCCGGACCTGCTGGTGATCAGCAGCGTGAACGGTCACGGCTACCGCGACGGGCTGGGCGCCGTACGGGCCGTGCGCAGGTCCGGCCTGACCCTGCCGGTCGTCATCGGCGGCAAACTGGGCGTCGCCGGGGTCGCCGACCCCGAGCAGCGCGGTCGCCTCCTCGACGCCGGTTGTGACGCCGTCTTCGACGACGGGAACGTGGCCGCGCTGCGGGACTACCTCTCCACGCTCGCCGTCGGCCGGTCCGTCCCGCGGGCCGTGGCATGACCGGCGGCGCCGCCCTGCTGGCCCCCGGGGCGCTGCGGGAGCCGGGCGCCCCGGAACCCGACGCCTCCTTCGGGGGCTTCGTGGCCCGCGCCGCCGCCGCCGGGCAGCTCGTCGTGCAGCCCCGCATGGGGTTCGGCGACCCGCGCCGGATGCGGGCCGGGCTGGAACGCACGAAGGGGGCCGTCGCCACCACCGTCGGCACCCTGACCATCGACAGCTACACCCGGGTCGGGGACGTCGCCGCGGCCCGGGCCGCCGTGGCCGAGGGCACCGCCCTCAACGGCTACCCGATCACCACCCACCCCGTCGAACTGACCCGGTCCCTGCTGGACGGGCTGGCCGGTCCGGGCTTTCCCGTGCAGGTCCGGCACGGCTCCTCCCGGCCCGAGGCGATCGTGCGGGCGCTGGCCGCCGCCGGCCTCGACGCCACCGAAGGGGGGCCGGTCTCGTACTGCCTGCCCTACGGCCGCACCCCGCTCGCCGAGTCCGTGGAGAACTGGGCCCGTTGCTGCGAACTCCTGGCCGCACTGGTACCCGCGCCCCGGATCCCGCACCTGGAGAGCTTCGGCGGTTGCATGCTCGGCCAGCTCTGCCCGCCGGGCCTGCTGGTGGCGCTGAGCCTGCTGGAGGGGATGTTCTTCGTCCGCCACGGCATCCGCAGCGTCTCCCTCAGCTACGCCCAACAGACCGACCCCGCCCAGGACGCGGAGGCCGTCCGGGCGCTGCGCCGCCTCGCCGGGGAGTTCCTGCCCGCCGGGGTGGACCGGCACGTGGTGCTCTACACGTACATGGGGGTCTTCCCGCGGACCGCCGGGGGAGCCACCCGGCTGCTGGAGGCGTCGGCGCGGCTCGCCGTACGGTCCGGGGCGCAGCGGCTGATCGTGAAGACGGCCGCCGAGGCCCACCGGATCCCGACGGTGCTGGAGAACGTACGGGCGCTGGAGACGGCCGCCGCGACGGCGGCGCTGCAGGAACGCCCCGGCTCCCCGGGCGGTGCGCCGTCGACCCACGGGGACGGCGGCGCCGACGACGCCGGCGCCGACAGCGAGGTGTACCGGGAGGCCCGGGCCTTCGTGGAGGCGGTGCTGGAGCTGGACGAGGACCTCGGACGGGCCCTGCGGACCGCGTTCGCGCGGGGCGTGCTGGACGTCCCGTACTGCCTGCACCCGGACAACGCGGGCCGCTCGCGCAGTTTCGTCGACGCGGGCGGACGGCTGCGCTGGTCCGAGACGGGCTCGATGCCGGCGGCGGCCCGCGCGGCCCCCCGCTCGGGGTCCCGCGCACCGGCCATGACCTCGGACGGACTGCTGACGGCCCTGCACGGGGTGGCCCTGCGGTACGACGCACCGGACGACCGGGAGTGACCGGACCCCGACCGGCGGGCACGCCGGATCCGCACCGCCCGGCCGTCCCCGCACCCCACCCACCGACCAATGACCCACAGATCGACAGGAGTCGACATGGAGCTTCGCACCCCTCCCCCGCTCGGTGAGCACCTGCGTTCGCCGGGACTGCGCTCCGCGATGCTGGTGCAGCAGGAAGTCCTGCACGCGGCGCGCGAGTTCCTGCGCGGCGAGGACTTCGTGGAACTGTTGCCGCCGCTGATCGGCCCGGTGACCGATCCGGGCGGACGCGGCGCCAAGGCCATCGACGTGGACTACTACGGGCAGCCGTACAAGTTGATGACGAGCGCGATCCTCTACAAGCAGGCCTCGCTCAAGGGCTTCCCCCGACTGTTCTACATCGCCCCCAACGTCCGGGTGGAGCCGCCGGAAACCGCGTCGACGGGCCGGCACCTGGTGGAGTTCCACCAGATCGACGTGGAACTGGCGGGCGGCACCCGGCGCGACGTCCAGGAGCTCGCGGCCCGGCTGCTGACCCACGTGGTGCGCCACGTCTGGGCGACCCTCCCGCAGGTGCTGCGCGAACTCGGGCGCGACGAGCTGGAGTTCGCGGAACTGCGGCAGGGGAAGTTCGACTCCCTGACGCACGCGGAGGCCGTGGCGAGGCTGCTGGCCCGCGGCCACGCCCAGAGCCCGGACGCGGAGATCGACTGGGAGGGGGAACGGATCCTCTCCCTGGAGGCCGACCGGCCGTTCTTCGTCAACGACTACCCGAAGGGCTCGCGCGGGTTCTACGACCGCGAGGACCGCGAACACCCGGGCGTCCTGCGGAACTTCGACCTGATCGCGCACGGCGGTTTCGGGGAGCTGGTCAGCGGCAGCGAGCGGGAGAACGACTACGCCACGATCGTGACCCGGATGCGGGAGAGCGGCGAGAACCCGGCCAAGTACGCCTGGTACCTAGACCTGGCCCGCGAGGGCATCGAGGCGAGCGCCGGCTTCGGGATGGGCCTGCAGCGCCTCGTCCGGTTCCTGACGGGCCTGGACGCCCTGTGGCAGGTCAGCGCCTACCCGAAGCTGCCGGGGGTGATCGCCCCGTGAGCGGCGCCCTGCAAGCGGCCGGGTTCCCGGCGGACGCCGTACGGGCCCGGGCCCGTACGGGGACGGCCGAGGTGTTCCCCGCCGCCGACGGCTACGGGACGCGCCTGTTCGGCGCCGCGCCCGAACCCGACGGCCGGGACGGGACCGGCGGGCCCCACGCGGCCGACGGGCAGGGCGGCGACTGGCTGGACTCGCTGCGCCTCGCCCCGCCGGTGTTCATGCCGAGGCGGCTGGAGAAGCTGATCGACCTGGGCCGGGAGCCCTCGTACGAGGACGTCGACCTGCGCACCCCCGTGGGCGGCTTCGCCTCCCGACTGCCGCTCTACCTCTCGGCGTTCGGCTCCACCCGGGCCGGCAGCGGGGACCTCGGGGTCGCCGCCGCCCGGCAGGCCGCACGACTCGGCATCCCGATGGTGATCGGCGAGAACATGGTGCCGGTGCACGGCTACGGCAGCAGCTCGGCGCTGCTGGAACGGGTCGCGGCGTACGCGGAACACCTCGCGGACGGGGTCGGCGGGGTGGTGGTGCAGCAGTCCACCGAGGACGCCGACTCCGAGGTGTGGAACCTGCTCTACAGCGATCCGGGCTCCCGCCCCCTGCGGGACTCCGGCCGGCTCGGCTTCGAGCTGAAGACGGGCCAGGGCGCGAAGCCCGGACTCGGCGGGATGACGGTGGTCGACGCGACCGAGGCCGAGCGGCTCGCCGGGCGGTTCGCCGTACGGGACCTGCTGGGCGAGCCCGCCGGGCGCCGGCTGCGGTCGGCGACCCCGGGGACCTTCACCGAGGAGATCCTGCGCCAGCAGCTGCGGTTCATGCGGAACAACTTCCCGCTGGCCCGGACCTGGGTGAAGTTCCACCCGGGTCGTGACATCGCCCGGGCCGCCGCGACGGCCTGGGCGGCGGGCGCCGACGCGGTCACCGTCGACGGCGCCGAGGGCGGCACCGGCTGGGCGCCCCGGGTGTTCCTGGACCGGGCCGGCCTGCCCCTCGGCGAGTGCCTGCGCAGGATCGAACGCCCTGCGGGCGCGCACCTGTTGGCGTCGGGCCGGATCTGGGAGGGTGGTCGCGCCGTGCGGGCCCTGGCACTGGGCGCGACGGCGGTGGGGCTCGGCCGGGCGGCCCTGCTCGCGGTGGACGAGGACCCCGACGAGGGCCTGGTCCGGCTGGTGGAGGCCCTCGCCCTGGAGGCCCGGCTGCTGATCAGCGCCGTCGGTCAGTACCGGCCGGCCGACCTGACCCCCGAGGACCTGTGGTCGCCCCGCGACCCCGCGCCGGCGGCCCCGCTCCCCGTCGGCGGGCCGGTGTGAACGGCAGCCCGCCCCGGGGCCCGGCCGGCGTCGCGGGCCGCGCCGTCGCGCCCGGCCGCCGGGGTGGACTCGTACGGGCCCGCTTCCGGTTCGGTGAACTCCCCGGGGTCACCGTGCGCCCCGGGCCCGCCGGACGGGTGGCGGGCCCCGCCGCCCGCCGGGCCCTGACCGAGGCCGGGCTCGGCCACCTCGGCGGGCACCTGGAGCTGCGCACCCGCGGCCCCGCGCCCCGGGCCGCCGACCTGGCC
>NZ_JBHVPG010000044.1:0-73978 GCF_042887545.1 Streptomyces sp. NPDC057939 | reverse complement strand
CGTAGTCGTGGTACATGACGCCGGCGAAGACGCCGGTCCGGCTGCCGCGCATCGAGGTCGGGTCGATACCCGCACGCTCGAACGCCTCCCACGAGGTCTCCAACAACAACCGCTGCTGCGGATCCATCGCCAGGGCCTCACGCGGCGAAATACCGAAGAACGCCGGATCGAACTCCGCCGCATCATGCAGGAACCCACCCTCACGCGTGTACGACGTACCCGCATGATCCGGATCCGGGTGATACAAACCCTCCACGTTCCAACCACGATCCGTCGGGAACCCGGAAACACCGTCCCCACCCGACGAAACCAACTGCCACAGATCCTCCGGCGTCCGCACCCCACCCGGGAAACGGCACCCCATACCCACGATCACGATCGGATCGTCGGCCACGCCCACGGAGTTCCGTGCAGGTGTCCGCAGGCCATGCTCACCCCGCACACCGGAACCACCGGTCACCGCGAGTTCGCCCAGCAGGTGGCGGGCCAGTGCCGTGGGAGTGGGGTAGTCGAAGATCAGCGTCGGGGGAAGCCGCAGACCGGTCTCCGCCTTCAGGACGTTGCGCAGCTCCACAGCCGTCAGCGAATCGAAGCCCAGATCCCGGAAGGCCCGCTCGGCGTCAACCGCCTCTGCACCACCATGACCGAGCACCGCCGCCACACGACCGCACACCAACTCCAGCAGCACACCCTCGTGCTCCGCGACCGGCAGCCCGAGCAGACGGGACACCAGCGGCGACGAACCAGAATCCGTCGCACCACCGTCACGCCGCTCGACCATCCGCCGCGCCGGAACCCGCACCAGCCCACGCAACAACGCCGGCACCGAACCCGCCGAACCAGCCGACACCGCCTGCGCCCGCAACACCGCCACATCCAGGTGCATCGGCAGCAACACCGCCGCATCCACCACCATCGCCACATCGAAGAGCCCCAGCCCCTCGTCCGCGGCCAGGGCGGCAACGCCCTCACGGGCGATGCGGCGCAGGTCGACCTCGTCGAGGGTCGACGCCATGCCACTGTCACTGCCGGCCTGCGGGGCCCACAGGCCCCAGGCCAGCGCGGTGGCAGGCAGACCCTCGGCCCGACGCTGCTCCGCCAGGGCTTCCAGGAAGGCGTTCGCCGCCGCGTAGTTCGCCTGACCGGCCGCACCGAACGCGGCAGCCGCACCCGAGAACAGGACGAAGGCCGAGAGGTCGAGTTCGCGGGTGAGTTCGTGAAGGTTCCACGCCGCATCGACCTTCGGGCGCAGGACGGTGGTCACACGTTCGGGGGTGAGCGAGGAGAGTACGCCGTCGTCCAGGACGCCCGCGGTGTGCACCACCGCGGTCAGCGGGTGCTCGGCCGGTACGGCCGCCAGTACGTCGGCGAGCGCGTCGCGGTCGGCTATGTCGCAGGCGACGAGATCCACCTCGGCGCCCAACCCGGCCAGCTCAGCGACCAGTTCGTCCGCACCGACAGCGTCGGGACCCCGACGGCTGGTGAGCAGCAGACGCCGCACCCCGTACGCGGTCACGAGGTGGCGGGCGAACAACCGGCCCAGGCTGCCCGTGGCACCGGTGACCAGGACCGTGCCCGACGGGTCACCGAAGCTCGTCCGCGTCTCGGCAGCACTGCCCGAAGCACTGCCCGAAGCACTGCCCGAGGCGTTGTCCGCCGACTGCACGCGCACCAGGCGCGGCACGCTGACGGCACCGCTCCGGACGGCGAGCTCCGGTTCGCCGGTGGCCAGCGCGGCGGGTACGGCCGACGCCGACGCACCTTGGGGGTCCAGGTCCAGCATCAGGAGCTGGCCGGGGTTCTCCGACTGCGCCGAACGCAGCAGACCGCGCACCGCGCCACCCGCCAGGTCCCGAACACCCTCGCCGACACCGACAGCCACCGCACCCGACGTCAACCACACCAGACGAGCACCCGCGAACCGATCGTCCGCCAACCAACCCTGCACCGTCTCCACGGCCGCGTTCACCGCCGCGTGCACGGAACCGACCGTGTCCGCGGGGTCCGAGGAAGCACCCGGCATTACGAAGACGGCGTCCGGGACCGGCTCGCCGGCGTCCAGTGCCGCTCCCAGGGCGGTGGCATCGGCGTACTCGGTGACCTGCGCATCCGTGGTTCCCAGACCGACCCGGTCCTCGCCGAGGACGGCCCAGCGAAGGCCAGCGGCGGAAACATCGCCCACGGGAGCGGGCACCCATTCGACGCGGAAGAGGGATTCCACGTGGGCGCCAGCGGCGGCGTTGACCTGCTCGGCCGAGGCCGGCCGAAGCGTCAACGACTCCACCGCCGCCACCGCCCGCCCGGACTCGTCCGCAACCAACAACGCCAACGTGTGCGGATCATCCGCGGACACCGGCGTCAACCGCATCCGCAACGCCGAAGCACCCGCCGCGAACAACGAAACCCCGGACCACGAGAACGGCAGCAAGGCGCCCGCGGAGGCCGCGGCGGGGTCGCCGTGGCCTATGGCGTGCAGACCGGCGTCGAGCAGGGCCGGATGCAGACCGAACCGCGCCGCGTCACGACGCCCGTCCTCCGGAAGCACGACCTCGGTGAACAACTCACCACCGCGCCGCCAGGCCGCCTTCAAGCCCTGGAACAGCGGCCCGTAGGAGACACCACCCTCGGCGAGTTCCTCGTACAGTCCGCTCACGTCGACGGCGACCGCGTCGACCGGCGGCCAGACCGCCAGCGCACCGAAGTCCGCCGCCGCCTCGGACCGGGCACCGACGGCAAGCACACCGGACCCGTGACGCGTCCACAGTTCCTCCGTGGTCCCGTCCTGGCGTCGCGAGTAGACGGCGAAAGGACGCCCGCCCCCTGGAATCGGTGCCTCGACGACGAGTTGGAGCTGTACGCCGCCGCGCTCGGGCAGGACCAGCGGAGCTTCCAGCGTCAGCTCCTCGACCACGTCGCATCCGACCTGGTCACCGGCGCGAACAGCCAGCTCGACGAAGGCCGTGCCCGGGAGCAGGACACCACCGTGGATCGTGTGATCGGCGAGCCAGGGGTGAGTGTCGAGGGACAGTCGGCCCGCCAGGATCGCGCCTTCGGAGTCGGCGAGCGCGACGGTCGCGCCCAGCAGCGGGTGCTCGGCGTCGCCGAGACCGATCGCCTCGGGGTCCCCGCCCGCGAACGCCGCCGCGTGGGGCCAGAACCGCTGCCGCTGGAAGGCGTACGTCGGCAGGTCAACCCGCCGGGCACCACTACCGGCGAAGAACGCCGACCAATCGACGGCCACACCGTGAACGTGAGCCTGGGCGACAGCGGTGACGAGGCTCTCGGCCTCGGAGCGGCCCTTGCGCAGCACGGGCAGAACGACGGAGGAAGCGGCGTCCTCCGTCACGCATTCCTGCGCGAGTGCCGACAGGACACCGTCCGGTCCCAGCTCGACGTATGCCGTCACGCCTGCGGCTTCCAGGGCGCGGACACCGTCGAGGAAACGGACGGCCTCTCGGACGTGCCGGACCCAGAACTCGGCCGTACCCATCTCGCCGTCGGCGACCAGGGCGCCGGTCAGGTTGGACACGACCGGAATGCTCGGGGCGGTGAAGGACAGACCCTCCACCACCCGGCGGAAGTCGTCCAGCATGCCGTCCATGTGCGGCGAGTGGAACGCGTGACTGACCGTGAGCCGCTTGCTCTTCCGCTCACCGAGCGACTCCACCACCGCAACTGCGGCGTCCTCGTCACCCGCGATCACGACCGACTGCGGACCATTGACCGCCGCGATGCTCACCCGATCGGTCAGCAGCGGCAGAACCTCCACCTCCGACGCCTGGATCGCAATCATCACGCCACCCGCCGGCAGGGCCTGCATCAGGCGACCACGCGCCGCAACCAACACGCACGCGTCATCCAGCGACAACACACCCGCCACATGCGCGGCAGCGATCTCACCGATCGAATGCCCCGACACGAAGTCAGGCCGCACACCCCACGACTCGACGAGACGGAACAACGCCACCTCGACCGCGAACAACGCCGGCTGCGTGAACCGCGTCTCATCCAACAGACCCGCATCCGACCCGAACAGCACACCCTTCAGCGGCAGCTCCAGCCGGTCATCCATGTGGGCGCAGACCGCGTCCAGGGCGTCCGCGAACGCCGGGAACGCGTCGTACAGCTCACGTCCCATCCCCACCCGCTGGCTGCCCTGCCCGGTGAACAGGAATGCGGTGCGGCCGCCGTCACGGGCCGTGCCCGTGGTGAGTCGGGTCGAGGTCTCGCCGTCGGCGAGGTGCCTCAGGGCGGTCCGCAGGTCCGTGTCCTCCCCGATGGTCAGGAGGGTGGCGGCGCGGTGGTCGAGGTGGGCGCGGCTGGTGGCCAGCGAGTAGGCGACGTCGATGGCGACCGTGTCGGCCGCGTCCTCGGTACGGGCGCCGGCATCCAGGTGCGCGGTGAGGGCCGCCGCCTGTGCCCGCAGGGCTTCCTTCGTCTTCCCGGACAGGAGGTAGGGAACGACGCGCGCCGGTCGTACGGAGGGCAGCGCGTGGGTGTTCGCGGACGGCTCGGAGTCCGGAGCCTGCTCGATGATGGTGTGGGCGTTGGTGCCGCTGATGCCGAACGAGGAGACGCCGGCCCGGCGCGGACGGCCGGTTTCGGGCCACTGCACGGACTCGGTCAGCAGCTCGACGTCGCCTGCAGTCCAGTCGACGTGCGGGGTGGGCGCGTCGACGTGCAGGGTCCGGGGCAGGACCCCGTGGCGCATCGCCATGACCATCTTGATCACACCGGCCACACCGGCCGCGGCCTGCGTGTGCCCGATGTTCGACTTCACCGAACCCAGCAACAGCGGCTGCCCCTCGGCCCGCTCCTGCCCGTACGTGGCCAGCAGCGCCTGCGCCTCGATCGGGTCACCCAGACGGGTACCCGTACCGTGCGCCTCCACCGCGTCCACGTCAGCCGCCGAAAGCCCGGCACTGGCCAACGCCTGCCGGATCACCCGCTGCTGCGAAGGACCGTTCGGAGCCGTCAAACCGTTGCTCGCACCATCCTGGTTGATCGCAGAACCACGCACCACCGCCAACACCGGATGCCCGTGGCGACGCGCGTCCGACAACCGCTCCACGAGCAGCATGCCGACACCCTCACCCCAACCCGTACCGTCCGCACCCGCCGCGAACGCCTTGATCCGACCATCGCCCGCAAGCCCACGCTGACGGCTGAAGTCGATGAAGTTCTCGGGCGTCGACATGACCGTGACACCGCCGGCGAGGGCCAGGGTGCACTCGCCCTGCCGCAGCGCCTGAACGGCCCAGTGCAGGGCGACGAGGGAGGAAGAGCAGGCGGTGTCGACGGTGACCGCCGGGCCTTCGAGGCCGAACACGTAGGAGACGCGACCGGACATGACGCTTCCGGCGTTGCCGGTGCCGACGTGGCCTTCCAGACCGTCCTGTTCGCGGGCGACCAGGGACAGGTAGTCCTGGCCGTTGGTGCCGATGAAGACTCCCGCCCGGCTGCCGCGCAGTGTCCCGGCGTCGATGCCGGCGCGCTCGAACGCCTCCCACGAGGTTTCCAGCAGCAGACGCTGCTGCGGGTCCATCGCCATGGCCTCGCGCGGCGAGATGCCGAAGAAGTCGGCGTCGAAGCCGGCCGCGTCGGCGAGGAAGCCGCCCTCACGCGTGTACGACGTACCCGCCCGGTCGGGGTCGGGGCTGTAGAGCCGCTCCAGGTTCCAGCCGCGGTCGGCGGGGAAACCGGCGACCGCGTCCGTGCCCTGGGCGAGCAACTGCCAGAGGTCTTCCGGGGTGCGTACGCCGCCGGGGAAGCGGCAGCTCATGGCGACGATCGCGATCGGATCGCCGTCGACGGCCGAGGCTACGGGCAGCAGCGCGCCGGAGACGGGGACGGCGCCCACGAGTTCGCCACGGAGGTGGTCGGCCAGGGCCGCGGACGTGGGGTAGTCGTAGATGAGGGTGGCGGGAAGCCGCAGTTCCGTCGCCGCGCCGAGGCGATTGCGCAGCTCGACGGCGGTGAGCGAGTCGAATCCGAGTTCCTTGAAGGCGCGTTCGGCACCGACCGCTTCGGAGCCGTCGTGACCGAGTACGGCGGCGACGTGCGTGCGGACCAGGGTGAGCAGTTCCCGCTCCTGCTCGGCGGGCGCGAGTACCGCGAGCCTGCCGGACAGGGTGAGCGGCAGGCCTGCGTGCGCGTCGGCCCGTCCGTGGGCTCCGGTCCGGGCCTGCGTCGCCGCGCGGGTCGCGCGTACTTCGGGCAGGTCGCCGAACAGTTCGGTGCGGCGTACGGCGGTGTGCTGGGAGAGGTACCGGTCCCATGCGACGTCGGCCACCGTGACGGCGACGTCCCGGAAACCGACGGCCTGCCCGAGGGCTCGGATCGCGAGGTCGGCGTCCATGGGCGGTACGCCGTCCCGGCGCATCCGGGCCTCAAGGGCCTTGTCGGCGGCCATGCCGCCGTCGGCCCACGGACCCCACGCGATCGACGTCGCGGCAAGGCCGGCGGCACGACGCTGCTCGGCCAACGCATCCAAGTACGCGTTCGCGGCAGCGTAATTACCCTGCCCGGCAGCACCGATGGTCCCGCTCATCGAGGAGAACAACACGAACGCGGACAGCTCGATACCGAGCTCGACCGTCACCTCGTGCAGGTTGAGCGCGGACGCGGCCTTGGCCCGCAGCACGCTCTCGAACCGCTCCGGCGTCAGCGCGTCAAGAACGCCATCGTCCAGAATCCCGGCGGTGTGCACGACAGCCGTGAGCGTCTCCGCCTCGGCGGCCAGAACCGTACGCAGGGCATCCCGGTCGGCGGCGTCACACGCCACCACCGACACCTCCACACCCAACCCCGACAACTCCGCGGCCAACTCACCCGCGCCGGGAGCATCCGCACCCCGCCGGCTGGTCAGCACCAACCGTGCCGCACCCGCCCCGGCCAGCCAACGAGCCACCCGACCACCCAGAGCACCCGTACCACCGGTCACCAAAACCGTCCCGGACGGAGCCCAGGAACCCGCATCATCGGCAACCGCACGAACCAGACGACGCCCGAACACACCGGAAGAACGAATGGCGAGCTGATCCTCACCGACAGCGCCACCGGCGAGGACGCCGGCCAGGCGTGCCATGGCCCGCTCGTCCCACACCTCGGGAAGATCGACCAGACCACCCCAACGCTCCGGAACCTCCAACGCCGCAACCCGACCCAAACCCCACACCTGCGCCTGAACCGCCGAGGTCAGGACATCCGAACGCCCCACACCCACCGCACCACGGGTCAAGCACCACAACGGCGCCCCCACCCCGGCATCACCCAGCGCCTGCACCAGAACGGCCGTATCCACCACACCCGCGGACTCGTCCAGGGCAAGCAGCGACACCACACCCGCGACGGGTCCGGGTGCCACGTCGGACAGCAGCTCGGCCAGTGCGGCTCGGTCCGAGCCGGCTTCGACCAGTACCCGGCGGACCTCGGCTCCCCGGCCGGTCAGAGCATCCGCAACGGCCGTGGTCGAGGAGTTGTCCGCGAGCGCGGCGGATGCGACGACGAGCCACTGGCCGCCCGGCGCGGCCGAGGTCGGCGCCGGCGCCGTGAGGGGCTTCCACGACGCCCGGTACCGCCAGCCGTCGACCTGTGCCTGTTCCTGGTTCTGTCGACGCCATGCCGACAGAGCAGGGACGAAGTCGCTGAAGCTGGCGTCATCGGCCACCTCCAGTTCGGACAGCAGAGAGGCGAGGTCGCCGCGCTCCACGGCCTCCCAGAACCGGGCGTCCACTCCGTCGACCGCCGGGGCGGGTACGTGTGCGCCGCTCGGCGCGGTCGTCTCCGGCCAGAAGCGCTGCCGCTGGAAGGCGTACGTCGGGAGCTCGCCCCGACCGGCGCCCGTACCGGCGAAGAAGGCGGACCAGTCCACCTCCATACCCCGTACGTGTGCCTCGGCCACGGCCGTGACCACCGACTCCGACTCCGGGCGACCCGAGCGCAGGACCGGTACGAAGGCTGCGTCGGCGTCGCCGGTCAGGCAGTCCTGGGCCAGTGCGGACAGCACGCCGTCGGGGCCGATCTCGACGTACGTCGAGACGCCGGCGGCCTCCAGGGCCCGGACACCGTCGAGGAAGCGAACGGCTTCCCGCACGTGCCGGACCCAGAACTCGGCCGAGTTCATCTCGTCGGTGACGAGGGCGCCGTTCAGGTTCGACACGAGCGGGATCCGCGGGGTGGCGAAGGACAGACCCTCCACCACCCGGCGGAAGTCATCGAGCATGCCGTCCATGTGCGGCGAGTGGAAAGCATGGCTCACCGTGAGCCGCTTGCTCTTCCGCTCACCGAGCGACTCCACCACCGCCAGAGCGGCATCCTCGTCACCCGCGATCACCACCGACTGCGGACCATTGACCGCCGCAATGCTCACCCGATCGGTCAGCAGCGGCAGAACCTCCACCTCCGACGCCTGAACCGCGATCATCACACCACCCGCCGGCAGCGCCTGCATCAACCGACCACGCGCCGCAACCAACACGCACGCGTCATCCAGCGACAACACACCCGCCACATGCGCGGCAGCGATCTCACCGATCGAATGCCCCGACACGAAGTCCGGCCGCACACCCCACGACTCGAACAGCCGGAACAGCGCGACCTCGACCGCGAACAACGCCGGCTGCGTGAACTCGGTCCGGTCCAGGAGTTCCGCGTCGGACCCGAAGAGCACGTCCTTCAACGGCATGTCGAGGCGCGAGTCGAGGCGGGCGCACGCCGCGTCCAGCGCGTCGGCGAACACAGGGTGAGCGTCGTACAGTTCGCGCCCGGCTCCGAGGCGCTGGCTGCCCTGGCCCGTGAAGAGGAAGGCTCGCGCGCCTCCCGACACGGTGCCCTGGACGAGGCCCGGCGTGGGCTCGCCCGCGGCGAGCCGGCGCAGGCCGGCCGTCAGGGTTTCGCGGTCCTCGGGGCGGGCGATCAGGACGGCCCGCGTCTCGAACTTCGTCCGCTCGACGGCGAGGGAGTACGCGGTGTCCAGGACGGTGGCCTGCGGGTTGTCGGCGAGCCACGATGCGAGCTGTTCGGCCTGGGCGCGCAGAACGGCGGGGGTCTTGCCGGTGACGACGTACGGCAGGGCCCCAGTGGTGCCGCCGGTGTGCTGTTCGGCTGCCGTGGCCTCGGCCTGGACCGGGGCTTCTTCGATGATGGTGTGGGCGTTGGTGCCGCTCAGGCCGAACGAGGAGACGCCGGCCCGGCGCGGACGGCCGGTTTCGGGCCACTGCACGGACTCGGTCAGCAGCTCGACGTCGCCGGTCGTCCAGTCGACGTGCGGGGTGGGCGCGTCGACGTGCAGGGTCCGGGGCAGGACCCCGTGGCGCATCGCCATGACCATCTTGATCACACCGGCCACACCGGCCGCGGCCTGCGTGTGCCCGATGTTCGACTTCACCGAACCCAGCAACAGCGGCTGCCCCTCGGCCCGCTCCTGCCCGTACGTGGCCAGCAGCGCCTGCGCCTCGATCGGGTCACCCAGACGGGTACCCGTACCGTGCGCCTCCACCGCGTCCACGTCAGCCGCCGAAAGCCCGGCACTGGCCAACGCCTGCCGGATCACCCGCTGCTGCGAAGGACCGTTCGGAGCGGTCAGACCGTTGCTCGCACCGTCCTGGTTGATCGCAGAACCACGCACCACCGCCAACACCGGATGCCCGTGGCGACGCGCGTCCGACAACCGCTCCACGAGCAGCATGCCGACACCCTCACCCCAACCCGTACCGTCCGCACCCGCCGCGAACGCCTTGATCCGACCATCGGCCGCAAGCCCACGCTGACGGCTGAAGTCGATGAAGGCGTCGGGGGTGGACATCACGGTGACTCCGCCGGCGAGCGCCATGGAGCACTCGCCCTGACGGAGGGCCTGAACCGCCAGGTGCAGGGCGACGAGCGACGAAGAACAGGCGGTGTCGACCGTGATAGCCGGTCCTTCCAGCCCGAACACGTAGGAGAGACGGCCGGAGACCACGCTGGCGGCGTTGCCCGTGCCGACGTGGCCTTCAAGCCCGTCCGCCTGGCCCGCGACCAGGGAGAGGTAGTCCTGGCCGTTGGTGCCGACGAAGACGCCCGCTCGGCTGCCCTTGAGCACGGCGGGGTCGATGCCGGCGCGCTCGAACGCCTCCCACGAGGTTTCCAGGAGGAGGCGCTGCTGCGGGTCCATGGCGAGGGCCTCGCGCGGCGAGATGCCGAAGAAGTCGGCGTCGAAGTCGGCGACGTCGTAGAGGAATCCGCCCTCGCGGGCGTACGAGGTGCCCTGCGTGCTCGGGTCGGCGTCGTAGAGGGCGTCGAGGTCCCAGCCGCGGTCGGCGGGGAATTCGGCGACCGCGTCCGTGCCCTGGGCGAGCAGTCCCCAGAGGTCTTCCGGGGTGCGCACGCCTCCGGGGAAGCGGCAGCTCATCGCGACGATCGCGATCGGATCGCCGTCGGTCGGCGCGGCCGTCGGCAGTGCGGAGTCCGCGACCGGCGTCCCGCTGCCACCGAGTTCGCCCCGCAGGTACTCGGCGAGCGTCGATGAGGTCGGGTAGTCGTAGACGAGGGTGGTGGGGAGCTTCAGGCCGGTGGCCGCACCCAGCCGGTTGCGCAGGTCCACGGCGGTCAGGGAGTCGAACCCGAGCTCCTTGAAGGCGCGTTCGGCGCCGACGGCGTCCGCGCCGTCGTGCCCGAGCACGGCGGCGACCTGTGTGCGGACCAGGGCGAGGAGCTCCCGGTCCTGCTCGGCCCGAGGTAGCTCGGCGAGCTTCGCGAACGTGGCCCCTGCGACGTCGGCGCCCGTGACGACGGTGCCGTGTCCGGTGATCGCGGATTCGCCTGCGGCCTTGGCGGTGAGGAGGTCGAGGACCAGCGGGTTGGGTCGTACGGCGGCCACGACGGCCGCGAAGCGGTCCCAGTCGATGTCGGCGACGGTCAGGGCGGTCTCACCGGCACCAACGGCCTGTGCCAGAGCGGCCATCGCCGCGTCCGGGGCCATGGGCGGTACACCCTCGCGCCGCATCCGGGCGTCCATCGCCTCGTCGGCGGCCATGCCACCGTCGGCCCACGGACCCCACGCGATCGACGTCGCGGCCAGACCCGCTGCACGACGCTGCTCGGCCAGGGCGTCCAAGTACGCGTTCGCGGCAGCGTAATTACCCTGCCCGGCACCACCGATGGTCCCGCTCATCGAGGAGAACAACACGAACGCGGACAGCTCGATGCCGAACTCCACCGTCAACTCGTGCAGGTTGAGCGCGGACGTGGCCTTGGCCCGCAGCACGCTCTCGAACCGCTCCGGCGTCAACGCGTCAAGAACGCCATCGTCCAGAATCCCGGCGGTGTGCACGACAGCCGTCAGCGTCTCCGCCTCGGCGGCCAGGACCGTACGAAGAGCATCCCGGTCGGCGGCGTCACACGCCACCACCGACACCTCCACACCCATGCCCGACAACTCCGCGGCCAACTCACCCGCACCGGGAGCATC
Source organism: Streptomyces sp. NPDC057939 (assembly GCF_042887545.1). NCBI lineage: Bacteria > Bacillati > Actinomycetota > Actinomycetes > Kitasatosporales > Streptomycetaceae > Streptomyces > Streptomyces sp. NPDC057939. Next base: position 62,529 of record NZ_JBHVPG010000044.1, on the reverse strand, counting down.
CGCACCCCGACGGCTCGTCAGCACCAGACGCCCGGCACCCGCCCCGGCCAGCCAACGAGCCACCCGACCACCCAGAGCACCCGTACCACCGGTCACCAGGACCGTTCCGGACGGGGTCCAGGACGGGTCACCCTGAACGGCGGCAGCACGGACCAGACGACGCCCGAAGACACCGGAGGAACGAACCGCGACCTGGTCCTCACCCGCACCAGCGGCAAGGACACCCACCAACCGGCCCATCGCCCGCTCGTCCCACACCTCGGGAAGATCGACCAGACCACCCCAACGCTCGGGCGCCTCCAACGCGGCAACCCGACCCAGACCCCACACCTGCGCCTGAACAGGCGAAACGAGCCGATCCGAACGCCCCACACTCACCGCACCACGGGTCAAGCACCACAACGGCGCCTCCACCCCGGCATCACCCAGCGCCTGCACCAGAACGGCGGTATCCACGACACCCGCGGACTCGTCCAGGGCGAGCAGCGACACCACACCGGCCACGGCCCCCGCGCCGGCGAGCAGCTCGGCCAGGGCCTCCCGGCCGGCACCGGGCTGCGCCACCACGCGCCGGACCTCGGCTCCCCGCCCGGTCAACACGTCCGCGACGGGCTCGTCGGCGACGGCACCGGCGGGCACGACCAGCAGCCAGGTCCCGGACAGGCGGCCTCCGGTGCCGGCGCCCGCGCCGGCATCCGTCAGCGGCTTCCATGCGTCGCGGTAGCGCCAGCCGTCCACCGTGGACCGGGTCCGTACGCGGCGGCGCCAGGCCGACAGGGCGGGGACGACGTCGCTCAGCGGTTGCTCGCCGTCCGCGTCGAGTTCGAGGGTGGCGGCGAGCGCGGCCACGTCCTGGAGTTCGACCGCGTCCCAGAACTCGCTGTCGGCCGGGTCGGTCCGGTGCCCGGGTGTCGGGGCGGGCCCGTCGGTGGGGGTGCGGGCGTCCATCCAGTACCGCTGGCGCTGGAAGGCGTACGTCGGCAGTTCGACGCTGCGGGCGCCGCTGCCGGTGTAGAGCGCGGCCCAGTCGACGTCGGTGCCTCGTACGAACATGCGGGCGACGGCGTCGAGCAGGGTGGCGGCTTCGTCGCGGCCGGAGCGCAGGGCGGCGGCGAAGGCCGGGGTCGTGGGGTGCTGCGGGTCGGTGAGCAGGCAGTCCTGTGCCAGGGCCGTGAGGACGGGGTCGGGGCCGAGTTCCAGGAAGGAGTCGGCGCCGCGTGCCTGGAGGGTGCGTACGCCGTCGAGGAAGCGGACGGCTTCGCGGACGTGGCGGACCCAGTGTTCGGGGTCGGCCAGTTCGGTGGCGGTGGCCGTGGTTCCGGTGAGGAGGGAGACGACGGGGAGGGTGGGTGTGGCGTAGTCGATGACCTGGGCGATGCGGCGGAACTCGTCGAGCATGCCGTCCATGTGCGGGGAGTGGAAGGCGTGGCTGACGGTGAGGTGCTTGGTCTTGCGGCCCTGTGTTTCGAAGGTGTTGGCGAGGGTGGTCGCGGCGTCCTCGTCGCCGGCGATCACGACGGAGCGCGGGCCGTTGACGGCGGCGATGCTGACGCGGGCGGTCAGGAGCGGCAGGACCTCGTCCTCGGAGGCCTGGACGGCGATCATGACGCCGCCCGCCGGGAGTGCCTGCATCAGGCGTCCGCGTGCCGCGACCAGGGCGCAGGCGTCTTCCAGGGAGAACACGCCCGCGACGTGTGCGGCGGCGATCTCGCCGATCGAGTGGCCTGCCACGAAGTCGGGCTTGACACCCCAGGAGGCGACGAGCCGGTAGAGGGCCACCTCGATCGCGAAGAGGGCGGGTTGGGTGTAGCCGGTCTGGTGGAGGAGGGCGGCTTCGGGGGTGCCTTCCTCGGCGAACAGGACGTCGAGGAGGGGGTGTTCGAGTTGTTCGTCGAGGTACCAGCAGGTGTCGTCGAGGGCGTCGGCGAACACCGGGTAGGTGTCGTACAGTTCGCGGCCCATGTCGAGGCGCTGGCTGCCCTGGCCGGTGAAGAGGACGGCGAGGCGTCCGGTGGCGGGGTCTCCGTGGACGACGGAGGGTGTGTCGGTGGCGTCGGCGAGGGCTCGCAGGCCGTGCATGAGTGCGGTGCGGTCGTCGCCGAGGATCACGGCCCGGCGGTCGAAGCGGCCGCGGGTGGCGGCGAGGGAGTGGCCGATGTCGAGGGGGTCGGTCTCGGGGCGGGTGTCGAGCCAGTCGCCCAGGCGTCGGGCGGCGGCGCGCAGGGCTTCGGGGGTCTTGGCGGACAGGGTCCAGGCGAGCGGGCCTGCGATCGGCTCGGCGACCGGCTCGGTGTCCGGTCCGGTCTCGTGTTCGACGTCCGGGCCGGTCTCGTGTCCGGCGTCCGGGCCGGTCGGGTGTTCGGCCGGTCGGTCCCCGGTGTCGTGGGCCGGTCGCGTCTTCGCGTCGCAGTCCTCGACCGGCGGTTCTTCGATGATGGCGTGCGCGTTGGTGCCGCTCATGCCGAAGGAGGAGACGCCGGCGCGGCGCGGGGTGTCGGTGGTGGGCCAGTCGACGGGTCGGGTCAGCAGGTTGACGGCTCCGGCCTCCCAGTCGACGTGCGGGGTCGGCTCGTCGATGTGGAGGGTGCGGGGCAGTACGCCGTGCCGCATCGCCATGACCATCTTGATGACGCCGGCGACGCCGGCGGCGGCCTGGGTGTGGCCGATGTTCGACTTCAGGGAGCCCAGCCACAGGGGTCGGTCCGCGGGGCGGTCCTGGCCGTAGGTGGCCAGCAGGGCCTGGGCTTCGATCGGGTCACCGAGGGTGGTGCCGGTGCCGTGCGCCTCGACGGCGTCGACTTCCGCGGCCGACAGGCCGGCGTTGGCGAGTGCCTGGCGGATGACGCGCTGCTGGGCGGGGCCGCTGGGTGCGGTGAGGCCGTTGCTGGCGCCGTCCTGGTTGATGGCGGTGCCGCGGACGACGGCCAGGACGCGGTGGCCGTTGGCGCGGGCGTCGGAGAGGCGTTCCACGAGGAGCATGCCGGCGCCTTCGCCCCATGCCGTTCCGTCGGCGGCGGCCGCGAAGGGCTTGCAGCGGCCGTCGGGGGCGAGGCCGCGCTGGCGGCTGAAGGAGACGAACGAGCCGGGGCTCGCCATGACGGCGACGCCGCCGGCGAGCGCGATCGAGCATTCGCCGGTGCGCAGGGCCTGGACGGCGAGGTGCAGGGCGGCCAGGGAGGAGGAGCAGGCGGTGTCGACGGTGACGGTGGGGCCTTCGAAGCCGAAGGTGTAGGCGATGCGGCCGGAGGCGACGCTCGCCGCGTTGCCGGTGAGGAGGTAGCCCTCGAACCCGTCGGCGGCGTCCTCCAGTCGGGGGCCGTATTCCTGGGTTTCGGCGCCGACGAAGACGCCGACCTGGCCGCCGCGGAGCAGGGCGGGGTCGACGCCCGCCCGGTCGAAGGCTTCCCAGGAGGTTTCCAGCAGCAGGCGTTGCTGCGGGTCCATGGCCATGGCTTCGCGGGGGGAGATTCCGAAGAATGCGGCGTCGAATTGGTCGGCGTCGTGGAGGAATCCACCTTCGCGTGCATAGGTGGTGCCGGGGCTGTCGGGGTTCGGGTCGTAGAGGGAGTCGAGGTTCCAGCCACGTCCGGTGGGGAATTCGGAAATGGCGTCGGTGCCGTCGGCGACGAGCTCCCAGAGCGCTTCGGGGGAATCCACGTCGCCGGGGAATCGGCAGCCGATGCCGACGATGGCGATGGGTTCGTCGCTGCTGATGGCCGCGGTGACGGGGGTTTCGGTGGGGGTGGTCAGGCCCAGGAGCAGGGTGTGGATCCGGCGGGCGAGGTGGGCGGGGGTGGGGTGGTCGAAGGCCAGGGTGACGGGCAGTCGCAGGCCGGTCCCGGCGACGAGGCGGGCGTGCAGGTCCACGGCGGCGAGGGAGTCGAAGCCGAGGTCCAGGAAGGAGCGGTGGGCGTCGAGCGTGGTGGGTGCGTTGTCGCGGAGCGAGGCGATCACCAGGGTGGAGACCCAGTCGAGCAGGGCGGTGTGCTGCTCGCCCTCGGTGAGGCCGGCGAGGTGTTCGCGCCACTGTTCGGGGCTGTCGCCGCTGCTGACGTCCTGGGTTCCGCCGGCCTCGGGGGCGCCGTCGATTTCGTCCGCGAAATCCTGGGATTCGTTCAACATCGCGCGCTCCATCACTCCGTGCAGAGAAACCTAAGACCGGTTATGACCCTGGCACGTGAAAGGTGCCGCAGAAACCCCTAACGGGCCCCTAGGGGCCCCTATGCGGTGGCGCTGCGGATTGCGCGATGAATATGCGTGTGCGACCGGATCATAATGCCCTCGGAGTGGGGGCAATTGCAAGAATTCCGGGGATGGTTTTCCGTGTCCGGTGGAGACGGGTGCGGGCCGGCAGGGGTGTTCCCCTGCCGGCCCGTGGCGTCGGTGGTGCTACATGCGGATCTCGGGTCGGTGGACGTCCAGCCAGATCGCGGTGTCCAGGGCGCGTTCCAGTCCGTTGCGGGCGGCCGGGGTGAGGCTCTCGGGGGTTGCCAGGACCGTTTCGCCGAGCCAGTCCCGGCTGACGATCTGGAAGACGGGGCCGTCGTCGCCGAGGAGTTCCTTGGCGTTCTGTTGGAGCGCCTCGGCGTAGCGCCAGTCCTGGATGACGGGGTAGGGGCTCTTGGTGCGTTCGATCACGGATCGCGGGAGCAGGTTCTTGGTGGCGCCGCGCAGGAGGCTCTTCTCCCTGCCGTCGTAGGTCTTCATCGACCAGGGCGTGTTGTAGACGTATTCGACGAGGCGGTGGTCGCAGAAGGGCACGCGGACTTCGAGTCCGACGGACATGCTCATGCGGTCCTTGCGGTCGAGCATCATCCGCAGGAAGCGGGTGAGGTGCAGGTACGACATGACGCGCATGCGCTGTTCGTGCGGGGTCTCGGAGTCGACGCGGTCGATCTCGGCGAGGGCGGTGGCGTAGTTGTCGGCGACGGTTTCCAGCGGGTTGAGCGCGATCAGGGTGTCGAGGTTGTACATCTCGACGGGCTGGGTGTTGGGGGTGGCGCCGATCATGCCGGCGGTGATCCAGGGGAAGGTGTCGCTTTCCTGGACGGTGGGGTTGTGCAGCCATCCGTAGCCGCCGAAGACCTCGTCGGCGGCCTCGCCGGACAGGGCGACGGTGGATCGTTCGCGGATGGCTTTGAACAGGAGGTAGAGGGAGACGTCCATGTCTCCGAGGCCCGCCGGGCTGTCGCGGGCGATGACGACCTGGCGGCGTACTTCGGGGTCGGCGACGGAGGCCGGGCTGAGCACGATGTCGGTGTGTTCGGTGCCGGCGTGGCGGGCCATCGCCGTGGCGAAGTCGGCGTCGTGGCTGCCGTGGACGCCGGTCGGGACGAAGTCGTCGGACTCGCCGCTGAAGTCCACGGCGAAGGTGTGCAGGGGCAGTCCCTGGGCCGCGCGGCGTTCGGCGGCGATGCCGGTGACGGCGCTGGAGTCGAGGCCGCCGGAGAGCAGGACGCAGGTGGGGACGTCGGCGACGAGTTGGCGGCCGACGCTGTCGTCGAGGAGTTCGCGGACGTGGTCGACGGTGGTGTCGAGGTCGTCGGTGTGCTCGCGGCTTTCCAGCCGCCAGTAGGTGCGGCTGCGGATGCCGGTCCGGTCGACGGTGACGACGGTGCCGGGCACCACTTCCTGTACGCCGTCCCAGATGGTTTCGCCGGGCGGTCGGTTGAAGGCGACGAACTCGCGCAGGCCGCGGGCGCTGACGACGGGCTTGGCCAGGGGGTTGGCGAAGATCGCCTTGGGTTCGGAGGCGAAGAGCACCCCGTCGGTGGTGGGGTGGTAGAAGAGCGGCTTGACGCCCATCCGGTCGCGGATCATGACCAGTTTGCGGGTGCGGGCGTCCCAGATGGCGAAGGCGTACATGCCGTTGAGCTTGGGGGCCATGGCCTCGCCCCACTCCAGGTAGGCGTTGAGCACGACCTCGGTGTCACTGGCGGTGCGGAAGTGGTGGCCGCGTCCGCGCAGTTCCTGGCGCAGTTCGACGAAGTTGTACACCTCGCCGCTGTAGGTGAGGACGACACGGCCGTCGGGGGTGGCGGTGTGCATGGGCTGTACGCCGCCGGCCAGGTCGATCACGGCGAGCCGTCGGTGGCCGAGTGCGGCGGGGCCTTCGATCCACCTGCCTCCGGCGTCGGGCCCGCGCCCGGTCAGGGTCCGGACCATGTGGTCCAGGGTCGTGGACTCCTGGGCCAGATCCCGGTCGTAGGCGATCCAGCCGGCTATGCCGCACATGTGGTGCTCCTCAGTCTCGCGGCGCTTCCTCTCGACGCCCGACGGACGCGCCTGTCGGCCTCGACGCTAGGTCCGGACCACGGCGGCCCACATCCCCTACGAGCCCCTAACGCAAAGAGCAAGGCAAGCCAAGGTAAAGGAAGTTCAAGGTCAGGAGGGCTGAGGTAAAGCGAGAATAAAGAGAACCCCGGTGCTGCTACAAGAAGGTATCGCAACGCAAAAGGGGAGGGGTGGTCACCGGGACCACCCCTCCCCCGCGCGCCCGACTCCCGCCGGGCCGACGCTCGTCGGGCTACCGCCCACCGGCCCCCTCGGGGCCCCGTTCGATGAACGGGGCCAACAGGCCGGGCACGGCGTCCTCCGCGAAGGCGAGGCCGTCCGAGACGGCCACGTCGCGCACCTTGTACACGCCGCTGCCCGCTGCCGTGGCCGCCCCCAGGGTGAGCAGGCCGGCCCGGCGCTGGAAGGCGGAGCGGGTGATGGACCAGCCGATGATCCCGTCGCGCTGGAGGGCCGCGGTGCGGCGGGTGAAGGTTCCGGAGCGGGTGACCAGGTGGGGGCCGTGGAGGGCGTGGCCGAGGTTGCGGTAGGCGTCGAAGGCGAAGGCCAGGCCGACGGCGAACACGGCCAGGGCGGTGATCCAGCCGGTGTGCACGAGCACGGGGGTGAGCCACAGGCCGAGGCCCACGAAGGGGGCGGCGATCAGGACGGACCAGATCAGGGCGCGGTTGATCCTGCGCCGCAGGGCGGCCCGGGGGTGCGGCGCGAGTTCCGCAGCGGTGGTCGGGGAGACGCTCTCGCCGAGGACGTCCGCGGCGATGCTCCGGGCCAGCGCGAGCGGCACGGGCGGGGTGAGGCGGCTGCGGCTGCTGTTCTCGTCCTCGTCGCCGAGGCCGCTCGCGACGGCCTTGAGGCGGGCTCCTCCGGCCCAGCGCAGCAGCAGCGGCTCGGCCACCTCCACACCGCGCAGGCGCTGCTCCTCGATGCTGACGGAGCGGGTGATGAGCAGGCCGCGACGGACGCGGAGCATGCCCGTCTCGGGGCGGTCCAGGTGGTAGCCGCCCCAGCCCTCTATGAAGGTGGCCGTCGATCCGGCGACGCCGATCAGGACGATGACGGCGAAGGCCACGAGGAGGCCGTACCAGAGCGGTACGGAGCCGAAGCGCTCCTCGATGTCCTTGACGATGCCGAGTTCCAGCGGGTCGATCTTCATCTCGTGGAGCGTGCGGTACACGGTGCCGACGGCGATGAAGACACCGCCGACGCCCCACAGGGTCAGCGGCGCGTACCGCAGCCACGCCCAGTCGAGTGCGGCGAGGGTGGCGTCGGTGTCGGGGTCGGCGGTTTCCAGGCCCTGGCGGGCGTGGCGGAGTTCGCTCAGGCGGCGGCGCAGTTCCTCGGCGTCGCGGGTGCTGAGGCCGTCCAGGGACAGGCCGCCGCCGGAGGTGGCCTGGTCGCCGGTGGCGATCTTCAGGGAGGTGAGGCCGAAGATCCGGTGGAGGGGGTTGGCGGTCAGGTCGACGCTGCGGATGCGGTCGACGGGGATCGAGCGTTCGCTGCGGAAGAACCGTCCCTTGTGGAGCTCCACCCGGTCCTCGGTGACGCGGTAGCGGGTGGTGAGCAGGCGCATCAGGCTGATGCCGGAGATGACGAGGCAGGTGATGAGGAACGACGCGAAGGTGATCAGGACCTGGAGGGTGACCTCGCCGGTGATGACGGTGGTGGCGGCGAAGGTGGCCAGCGGTGTGGCGACGACGCTGAGGTTGACGAGGAACAGTCGGGGGTTGAGCCTCCCCCAACCGTCGTTCTCGGCGTGCTCCTGCCGGCGCACTGCGGTGTCCTGTGTCACGTGGCGTCTCCCGGTACGGCCTGGGTGGACGTGGTCAGCTGCTCCACGAGTTCGGCGGCGGTCCGGTGGTCGATCCCCTTGATCTTCACGGCGCCCGCGGACGAGGCGCTGGTGACGGTGATGCCGGAGAGTCCGAACATCTGCTGGAGCGGGCCGCGGAGCATGTCGACGGTCTGGACGCGGGAGAGCGGGACGACCCGCCACCTCTGCCAGAGCCAGCCCGAGGCGGCGTAGACGGCTTCCTCGGTCATCTCCCAACGGTGCACGCGGTAGCGCCACATCGGCATGACGCCCATGTACAGGAGGCCGGGGACGAGCGCGACGAGGAAGAGCGGGCCGAACACGAACCGTGCGGGCGCGATGGTGAGCCACAGCACGCCGAAGACGATCGGGAGCGGCAGGGCGAAGAGGGACGACTGGAGGGTCCACCAGCCGATGGCACGGGTCTCGACCCGGTTGCGCGGAGGCCGGAGCCTCAGTTCTTCGTTGTGCAGCACTGCGTCACCCTTGTTCCTGGAACGATGTCGATCGGTCGGTGTCCGTTGCCGTGGCGGCCCGTACGGTCCGCAGCCGCGACAGCAGGACCGCCGTCCGGGCCGCGACCGCGGACAGCGACATCAGCGCGAGCGCGCTCACGAGCACTTCGCTGCCGCTGAGTTGGTAGTCGGTGGTCAAGCGGGCCGTCCGCGGCCCGAACCAGTGCTCGCAGCCGTACGCGAAGAGGAGCTGGACGCCTGTGAGGAGGATCCAGACCGCAGCGTAGCCCGCGCCGCCGGTGCTGCGGATGTCTCCCGCGAGGGCCCGGTGGGCCGGGAGCAGGGAGCCGGCCGCGAGTCCGCAGATGGCTCCCACCCCGATGCCGGCGAGGTGCAGCGACGTGTCGTTGCCCGCCGTCGGGAAGGAGTGTACGCAGGCACCGATGACGAGCACGGCCACCAGTGCGGGGCCGGCGATCCTCACCCGGGTGACGCGCCGGTTGCCGCAGTCGGTCGCGAGGATGGCGGCCAGGATCGCTCCGCAGGTGAGGAGCGCCGTCGTGAACTGGCCCACGTGTACAACCTCGTCCTTCCCGATGTCCGCGACGACCCGTCGTCGCGGATCCCTTCCGCTGTCTCCAACGTAGGGCGGGGCGCGCACGCCCGGTGCCGACTGATCGGTGGGACCGGCTGTCAACCGATCGACGGACACCGTCGGGCGTCGTGGTAGGACTGGTTCCGTGCACATGTACACGCAGGAGGACGTACCGCGGGACGTCCTGGGACGCGGGCCGGACTCGGGGGTCCGCTGGTTCGGGCTGTGGGACGGCTATTTCGCCGTTTCCTACCTCGTCACGGTCGTTCTGCTGTTCACCTCGGACGAGGACCAGGCCCACCGGGCCTTCGCCATCGGCGCGCTGACGCTGATCGTGCCCTGGTACGCGGGCCTCGGCCGGAGACCGATGATCCGGCGGACGCACGGTCGGCGCAACTTCGTGTTCGCGGCCGGCCTGTTCCTGCTGTTCGCGTTCGCCGGCACCCTCGACCTGGGCGGGTCCTTCGCGCTGTTCGCGGTGGTCCCCATGCTCATGATGAGCCTGCCGATGCCGCCCGCGATCGTGTTGGTCGTCCTGGCCAACCTGTGGCCGGTGACGGTGGTGTGGTTGCGGGGCGGGGCGTTCGATCCGCACATCCTCTCGGTGCTGCCCATCTCGTTGCTCGGCACCGCCCTGTCGGTGCTGCTCGGGGTGTGGATCACCCGCGTGGTGCAGCAGAGCTCGGAACGCGCGGCGTTGATCGACGAGTTGCGGCGCAGCCGTGAGCGGGAGGCCCACCTGTCCCACCAGGCCGGCATCTCCGCCGAGCGGGAGCGCCTCGCCCGGGAGATCCACGACACCCTGGCGCAGAGCCTGACCAGCATCATCAGTCTGGTGCAGGCGGCCGAGTCCGAGATCGCGGTCAATCCCGAGCGGGCGCGGTCCCGGCTCGGGCTGGCCGGGCGGGTGGCCCGGGACAGCCTGGACGAGGCCCGCGGTTTCGTCTCCAAGCTGACGCCGCCGGCCCTGCGGGAGAGTTCGCTGATGCAGGCCGTGCGCCGGCAGGGGGACCTGCTGATGGAGGAGACGGGCCTGACCGTGCGGTGCACGACCCGGGGCGAGGAGCAGCCGCTGCCGATGGCCGTCAGCGTGGTGCTGCTGCGCTCGGCGCAGGAGGCGTTCGCCAACGTGCGCAAGCACGCCGGGGAGGCCCGTAGGGTGGACGTCACGGTGACGTACGCGCCGGAGGCGGTACGGCTCGTGGTCCGCGACGACGGCGTGGGCTTCGACGCGCGGGCCTGGCGCGACGCCCCGCCCGCGGCCGGCCCCGAGAACGGCGGGAACGGCGCGCGGGGCGGTTTCGGGTTGCGCGGGATGCGGGCCCGGGTGAGGGAGATCGGCGGCATGGTGGAGGTCGACAGCGGCCCCGGAGCGGGCACGACCATCGAGATGACGGTGCCGCTGGGCCCGCTGGGAGAGGAGCCGGGCGATGAGTGAGCGCGAGCCGATCGGGGTGTTGCTCGCCGACGACCATCCCGTGGTCCGGGAGGGCCTGTCCGCGATGCTGGAGCTCGACGAGGGCATCCGGGTCGTGGGCCAGGCCGGTTCGGGTGAGGAGGCGGTGCTCCAGGCCGGCCGGTTGCGGCCGGACATCGTCCTGCTGGACCTGCGGATGGGCGCGATGGACGGGGTGGCGGCGACGGGGCACATCCTGCGGGAGTCGCCGCGGACCAAGGTGGTCATCGTGACCACGTACGAGGACGACGCCGACATCCTGCGCGCGGTGGAGGCGGGCGCGGCGGGATACCTGCTCAAGGGCAGTTCCCGGGACGAGCTGGTGCAGGCGGTGAAGGCGGCGGCGCGCGGCGAGACGGTGCTGACGCCGTCGTTGGCGCCGAAGCTGTTCCGGGCGCGGGTGGTGGAGCCGCCGGTGCTGTCGGAGCGGGAGCGCGAGGTGCTGCAACTGGTCAGGCAGGGCCGGACCAACGCGGACATCGGGCGCCGGCTGTTCATCAGTGAGGCGACGGTCAAGACGCACCTGCTGAGGTCGTTCAAGAAGTTGTCGGTGTCGGACCGCACGGCGGCGGTGATGGCCGCCCTGGAGCGGGGTCTGCTGTCCTGACGGACGGGCCTTCGCCCGGGGAGGCCGACCGCGCCGGGGGCGCCGACGGCTTCCTGCGGGGGTCGGGTGCCCGGGGTCGCACGGCCCCGGGCGCCCGACCCCTCCCGGGTCGGGTCCCCCGCACGGGGCCCGACCCGGGGCCCGGCCCTCAGGCGATGCCGGGCAGGCTCAGGTCCCACAGCCGGGCGGGTAGGTCCCGACGCCGTTTGACCTGCAGCTTGCGGTAGATCCGGGTCAGGTGCTGCTCGACCGTGGAGACGGTCACGTACAGCTTGGTGGCGATCTCCCGGTTGGTGTGTCCGCGCGCCGCGAGGAGCGCCACCCGGGCCTCCGCCTCGGACAGCACCTCGGCCTCGCTCGGCGGTTCCGCCTCGCGTCCGGCGGCGGGCGCGGGCTCGCCGTCGCCCTGCCCCGGTGTGAACTCCTGGCACAGCGGTTGCGCGCCGCAGGACTTGGCCACGTGCCAGGCCTTGCGTACGAGCATCCGGGCCCGGTTGAAGTCCCCGGCCGCCCGATAGGCACTACCCAACTCACCCAGGGTTCGCGCGAGTTGAAGTCGATCCTCGCCCTGTTCCAGGACTTCCACGGCCTCGGTGAGCCGCTTGAGGCGGTAGCCGAGGTCGCCGCTGGTGCGGGCGAGCGCGAACAGCAGGGGTCCTCGCGGCCGACTGCCGGTCGGGCCCGTCTCGCGCTGCCGCTGCTGCTCGACGTACTCCCGGGCCCGCGGCACGTTGCCGATGGCCAGCCACGCCTCGGCGGCGTCCAGCCGCCACGGCACCGGTTCCGCGGCCTCCATGCCCCAGGCCTGCATCAGCTCGCCGCAGGTGAGGAAGTCGCGCAGGGCGGCGTGGTAGCGGCCGGTGGCGAGGTGGCAGCGGCCTCGGGCGCGCAGGTAGTGCAGCCCCGTCCGGGTTTCCAGCATCGTCTCGGGCACCGGCTGCTCCAGCAGGGCCATCGCCTCTTCGAGGTTGCCCATCCGGGTCTCGGCCTCGATGAGGACACCCAGCGGCAGGGCGATGCCCACGCCCCAACACGGTACGGATATCAGGGACATGGCCTGACGGGCCTGGGCGGCGGCGCCCGGCAGGTCGCCCTGGCGCAGCGCGATCTCGGCCCTGACCGCGCCGAGGGCGGCCTGCCAGGTCGGCGCGTTGCTGGTGGCGCACTCGCCGAGCAGCCGGTCGATCCAGGTCAGCGCGAGGTCGAGGCGGCCCGCGTAGACGAGGGCAAGTACGGCGAGGACGAGGGAGGTGAGGGTGCGGTCGCTGAGGTGGTAGCGCTGCAGGACCCGGGTGGCCTCGGCGACGGCCGCCTCGCCCTGGCCGCCGCGCAGCGCGGTCCGCATCGCCTCGGCGGCCGGGACGTGGGCGTCGTCGGGCATGTCGTGGGACGCGGCCCGGCCGGTCGCGGGCGCGGCCGTGTCGGCGGCCGCGGAGGGCGCGAAGACGTCCCGCACGGGCGGGCTGATCAGGGACAGCCAGTTCTGCGCGGCGGCGAGGGTGCCGGGTTCGTAGGCGAAGGGCAGGCCGGCGTCCCGGGCCCGGTCGGCGGCGGTCCGCAGGCCCTGTATCGCCTCGGCGGCCTGGCGGGCCTCGCCCATCCAGGCCAGGCAGGACACGGCGTGCAGCAGGTCCCGGTCGGTGAGGCGGCCGGCGCAGAACTCCCGGGACAGCTGTCGCAGGTGGCCCTCGGCGGCGGCCGGGCTGCTGCGCCAGACGATGCTGACGAGGCGGGACTTCAGGGCGGTGCGACGGGAGCCCTCCGGGCACGAGTCGACGGCCAGTTCCCCGCAGCGCAGGGCGAGCTGGGGGTCGTCCTCGACGAGGGCGTACTCGGCGGCCTCCTGGAGGACGGGGATCGCCCATCCCTCCACCGGCTTGCGGGCGGCGAGGAGGTGCCGGGCGACGTCGAGGGCGGGCGCCCCCTCCTGGTGCAACAGTCGCGCGGCGCGCTGGTGGAGAGCGGACAGCGCCCCGGGCGGCGTCGCGGTGAGCACGGCGTGGCGGGTGGCGGCCTCGCGGAACGCCCCGTCGCGCAGGATCCCGCACCGGCCGAGGTCCTGGAGCGCCAGTTCGGCGGTCTTGACGTGGACGTCGGTGATGCGGCTGAGCAGGGCGGGCGGGCAGGCGTCGCCGAGCACGGCGACACCGCGGGCGACGGCCGGCATCTCGGGGTCGCCTCGGTGGAGGCAGTCGAGCACCGCGCGCTCGAACGTCTCGGCGGGGACGAACGGCTGGAACGGCTCGCTGTCGCCGAGGGTGGCCAGGCCGTCCTCCAGCAGGGCCTTGACCAGCAGCGGGTTTCCGCCGGTGGCCTCCTGGCAGTCGGCGGACAGTCGCTGGGCGGCGGCGGTGGAGAAGTGCCCGGCCAGGAGGCGGCCGGTTCCGTCCGCACTGAGCAGCGGAAGTCGGATGCTGGTGCAGTTGGGCTGGCGCTTCAGTTCGGCGTGGAAGTCGAGCTGGGCGGGCAGCAAACGGACCGCCTCGGTCAGCACGATGAGGACGCCGGCCTGCCGGACCCTGCGTGCGAGGCAGAGCAGGAACGCGCGGGAGAGTTCGTCGCCGTGGTGGACGTCGTCGACGGCGATGACGACGGTCCGGCCGCGGGCGATCCGCAGGAGCGAGGCGCAGACGTGGGGCAGGACTCGCATGCCTGCTTCGACGGCGCCCGCCGCGTCCCGGGCGCCCTCCGCCTCGGCACTCACGCCGTCGAGGAGTGCGGTGGTCTCGGCGTGGACGGCCGGGTCCAGTGGTGCGGCGCTGTCGAGGATCCGGCGCAGGATCCCGAAGGGGAGGTAGCGCTCGGCTCGGGAGCCGGCCGCTTCCAGGACCAACGCCCCCTCGGACAGGGCTTGCTCGGTGAAACACTCCAGCAGGGTCGTCTTCCCGCCGGCGATGGGCCCACTGATGACGGCGACGCGCCCGCGACCCCGGCGGGCGCTGCCGAGCAGGTCGTTCAGCGTCTCCCACTCGTGTTCGCGCTCGACCAGCCTTGCCGTCACGGCCTCGTTCCCTTCCCCCGGAGCACCTGAGATTGCCCTGCACTGCACTGCGTCGTGCCTCCTCGCACCCCCGCCGGGCGGGCGGGGTGGTTCCGGACACCGCGGGCCGGATCGGCTCGCCCTCCGTGCGGGGAGGGCGGCCGGTCCGGCCTCGGGTGCCGTTCGTCCGTACGCCGCCGGGTGGGCCGCCGGTCCTGCGGCCCGCCCGGCGTGCGGCTCAGCCCTTCCGGATGGGGGCCGCTGCGAGCTCGTCGGAAATAATCTTCAGGACCCGCGCCTGGTGGTTGGCGAGAAAGAAATGGCCACCGGGAAAACGGTGGATGTCGAATTCTCCGCCGGTGTGGCCTTCCCAGGCGTCCGCCTCCTCCGCGCTGGTGCGCGGGTCGGACTCGCCGGTCAGCACGGTGATGGGGGCCTTCACCGTTTCCCCGGGTTCGGCGCGGTAGTTCTCGATCGCCGTGTAGTCGCTCCGAATGGCAGGAAGCACCATCCGCAGGATCTCCTCGTCGCCGAGAATGGCCGAGTTGGTTCCACTGAGCTCGCGCATTTCGGCCACGATGCCGTCGTCATCGCGGAGGTGAACGGATTCATGGCGGAAACTCGACGGTGAGCGGCGCCCGGAGGCGAAGATGCGTACGGGGCTCACGCCGTGGTCGCGTTCCAGCCGGCGCGTCACCTCGAACGCCAGGACGGCGCCCATGCTGTGGCCGAAGAACGCCACCGGACGGTCGACCCAGGGCAGGAGCGCCCTGGTCAGGGCGTCGGCATAGACGCCGATGTCGGTGATCCCCGGCTCGTGCCGGCGGTCCTGACGTCCGGGGTACTGCACGCTCAGGACGTCCACCCCCGGGGCCAGGGCCTGGGACATGGGGAAGTAGAAGGAGGCGGATCCACCGGCGTGCGGGAGGCAAACCAGTCGGATCGGGCTTTCGTCCGCGGCGTGATAGCGGCGGATCCAGCCGTCGGCATTCTGCTTGTCGATCAAGGGATGAAAACTCCGTGTTCCAGTCCGGAAGCAGCACATGAACTCGATGAGTCGAGTCCCTTTGCGACTTCCGCACACGCGTTCCGTTGCTCTATGTCTAGCAGAGAGCCAATCTCGCCAGTACCCCTAGGTTTGAAACGGCCCCGACCCCTATAGCGGCTGAAAATCGTCTGCCACGCTCCCCCGGAGGCCGAAACCGTTCGGAATTCAACTGTTGATCACGGAATGACCTTCCCGGCCGTCGGCCGCGCCACCGTGAGGGTGCACGTGCCGGATTCGTCCCCGCATTGTCGTTCCAACCGACCGCGGGAAATGGTCTGGGCCAATCCGACCATCCAGCAGGTGGGGCACCCTCGGAAGGCGATCAGGGCCAGCGGCGCCGCGATCAGGGAGACCGGGCCGGCGACGGGCACCAGCGCGATCGACCCACCGATCAAACCGAAGCCGATGGCGCCGCGCACCAGGTGGCGCGGGACGGACCTGCTGGCGAAATCCGGCCCCTCGGGCCGGGGCCGGGCCGTGGCCGGAACCCTCACGGACCGCTCGGGCCGCTTCACGATGTTCACGTTCGTGTCTCCTCTCCGTCGTGCGGGTCGCTCGCCCGACCCGCCCTGCCGTCGCCGGCGGCGGTCCGTCCGGTTGCCCGGTCGGTCGCCGCCAGTGACTGCCGCACCGCCGCGCGCGCCCTGTGCAGCCGCGACTTCATCGCGGCGTCGCTCAGACCGAGCGAGCGGGCGACGGCCCTGCCGGGCAGGCCCTGGACGTCCCGCATGATCAGGACCTGCCGCTGGTCACGGGGAAGGGCGGCGACCGCCGCCGCGATCCGCGCCACCTCCAGTCCGTGCAGCACCTCCTCCTCCGCGGACGGTTCGACGCACGTCTCCGGGTCGGTCGACGACACCTCCTCCTTGCGCGAGACGAGGACCCGCACCTGCCGGAGGCACTCGTTGCGCACGATCCGGAACATCCACGACGCGAGCGCGCCCGTCGCCCGCAGGGTGCCGATCTTCCGGTACAGGATGATCAGCGCCTCCTGGGCCGCGTCCTCGGCGTCCTGCGGCGAGGCACAGAGCGAGAAGGCGAACTTGCGCACGTGGGGCTGCGATTCCATGACGACGGTGCCGAGCGAGGTGACGTCACCGTCCTGGGCGGCCTTGATCAGCCGCTCGTCCGGCCAGCGAAAACGGTGGTTCATGTACTCAGGCCCGACTTCCGTAGCGCCGCAGCAGGTGGCGGACGCACGCGCCGACGAGCAGGACTGCGACCACCACGATGGCAGTGACCATCATTGACGTTCCTCCCGATGATGTGGGCCGACCCGTTCGGCCGGCACACACATGAGAGACGGGGAGGCCCGAAAAGGATTCACCCCCGGCCGATGTCGTCCGCCGGCGGGTCGGGCGAGACTCTCACACGGCCTGGCCTCCGACCGGGGACGGGCTCCGGGGGTCGGCCGGGCGGGGCACGAAGACCGGGGACTCGGACTGGTAGAAGAGGTCGATGTCGGCCTCCTCGCCACCGACGATCAGCGTGTCCCAGGCGCCGCTCTCGCGCAGCGTGCGGAGGGTCGCGGGGGCGACCCCGGCGAGGTGCGCGCGGAGTTCCGCGTCCGTCGGCAGGCCCGGCATCCGCGGGGCCAACCGTTCTCGGATCTCGGCCATCGCGTCCAGCAACGCCTCCAGGTCACCCCCCTCGGCCTCGGCCGCCGCGCCGACCGCGGGCTCGGCGGCGCGCGCGATGATGTCCCGGATGGCGCGGGTGACGCCCTGCTCGTCCGTGGTCACCATGGCGTTCCACGCCCGGCTCTTGTGCCGGTACTGGAGCATGGACATCGCCGCCTCGTGGCGGATGAAGTCCGCGTCCCGCAGCGGCTTGCCCCGCCAGGCGCGGCTCAGCGAGCGGGCCAGCGAAGTGGCCGACGCCAGGCCGCTGTTGAGACCACGGCCCGGCCAGAAGTGGATCGCGTTGGCGGCGTCGCCCAGCAGGAAGCCGTAGGTCCCGGGGCTGGTCGCGGTCGGCCGGTGCAACTGCGCCGTGAA
Source organism: Streptomyces sp. NPDC057939 (assembly GCF_042887545.1). Taxonomy (NCBI): domain Bacteria; kingdom Bacillati; phylum Actinomycetota; class Actinomycetes; order Kitasatosporales; family Streptomycetaceae; genus Streptomyces; species Streptomyces sp. NPDC057939. The sequence continues at coordinate 45,287 of NZ_JBHVPG010000044.1, read as the reverse complement.
GCGCGGGCGTTGCACCATGTCCAGCCGGAAGGAGGTGATCGCCGACAGATCGTCCTCGGCCACTCCGAACAGGCGCAGGCCCTGCCGGATCTCCTTCCACAACGGGGAGCCGCGCAGCAGGGCGGGCAGGAAGAGGGTGCCGTGGGTGGGGCAACGGAACTCGCTGTCCTCCTCCTGCCGGCTCATCAGACAGGGCCGGGCGGCTATGCACTCCTCGAAGACGTGGCGCACCGGGTCGATGCCGATGACGTTCCTCGCCTCCTCCCGGGTGAGCCTCATGTTCAGGAAACCCTCCCCCCGGAGCGAGTTGAGGAGGAAGCGGTTCTGCGACACCGTGAGCAGCACGCTCATCGGGTCCGGCAGCTGCGACTTGACGCGCAGTCCCAGGACGACCTCCTGGAGGTGCTCGCCGTCGAGGGAGTAGATCGAGGAGTCGGCCGCGCCGAACCGGTCGGCGTAGTGCTCACGGGTGCGGGATCGACCGCCCTCGCAGACCACCAGGACGTGCTCCTGCGCGAGCCTGTTCTGCTGCTCCGCCACGTCGAAGCGCTTCGGGACGAGCCGGATGGCCGGTTTGCGGTTCGCCAGGTCCAGCAGCCGGTCCTCGATGTGGGCGATCCGGATGTTGCGCGGCGGGCGGCCGTCGATCGAATCCGGGCCGACGGGCCACATCTCGGAGTACTGGCCCTCGTCGTCGAACAGTGCGGAGAGCACCTCGTCGGGCAGGGCGAGGTACTGCCGGCTCTGGACGGTCACCACCTGCTGGCGACGGAAGTTGCCCTGGGTCTCGTCCTTCCAGACGACCTCGGACCCCTTCCTGGTCCAGCGCCCGTCGTAGAGGGTGATGGCCGTGCGTCCGGGCAGCATCCCGTCGAGCGCCAGGGCGAAGGCGAGGCCCACCGGGCCGCCGCCCGTGATGGTGACCCGTAGCGTGCCGGGGTCTGCCGTGCTCGCCCGGGGGACGTCCAGGAGGGAGAGGTCCATGACCGTCTCCAGGGCGTCCTGCGCCTCGTAGAGAAACGTTTCGTCACCGATCCGGATGCAGTCGCTCGGGCGCAGGACGTGCCGCTGGATCCGCTGGTCGTTGACGAACGTGCCGTTGCGGCTGTCCCGGTCGTAGAGGACGAACCCGGCGTCCTCCGCGAGGACCTCGGCGTGCAGCCGGGAGGCACTGGGGCTGACGATCACGACGCCGTTGTCGCTCTTGCGCCCGAAGCTGAGGGGCTCGCCGCCCAGAACCACGCTCTGCCCGGTGAAGGGACCCGTGCGCCCAACGATGACCGATGGCACTCCGCACTCCTTGAAGAAGACGCCTGTTGACCTCGTACGACAGCAACACGCCCCCACGAAGGTGTTCGGTTCAACCAATCCTTGAAAACTTTCGCGCACCGTTGAACCGGGGGACCCGGTCCGTACGTGATGTCTCGCGTCGGCCGGCGATCAAAGGGAGAACTGCCCCCATGCACAACGAGGAATCCGATACCGCGACCGTGGCCGAGACCGCGCTCGTGTCCGCCACCACGGCCATCACCACGGGCACGAACACAGCCACCACGGCCATCACGGCCACCACATCGGGCACCGAGGGCACAGCGGCCACGGCGGCCACGGCGGGTATGCCTGCCGCGCCGGCCGGGGACCGGGTCATCGCGGGCCGCTACCGACTGCTTTCCCGACTCGGCGAGGGCGGCATGGGCACCGTGTGGCGCGCCCGCGACGAGACCCTGCACCGGGAGGTCGCCGTCAAGGAGGTCCGGGCCCCGGCCGGTCTGTCGGCCGATGCCATCGCGCGGATGTACAGCCGGTTGGAGCGGGAGGCGTGGGCGGCCGCCCGAATACCCGACCGCAACGTGGTGACGGTCCACGACGTGGTCATGGAGGACGACCGGCCCTGGATCGTGATGGAACTGATCCGCGGACGGTCGCTGGCCGATCTGCTGCGCGCCGAGGGACCGCTCACACCGCGGCACGCCGCGCACATCGGCGCGGAGGTGCTGAGCGCGCTGCGCGCCGCGCACGCCGTCGGGGTGGAGCACCGGGACGTGAAGCCGGCGAACGTGCTGCTCGCCGAGGACGGCCGGGTGGTGCTCAGCGACTTCGGCATCGCGGTGGTCGAGGGCAGCACCGCGCTGACGATGACCGGTGAGGTGGTCGGGTCCCCCGAGTACCTGCCGCCGGAGCGGGCCCTCGGCCGCCCCTCGGGCCCCGAGTCGGACCTGTGGTCCCTCGGAGTGATGCTGTACGCCGCCGTCGAGGGGGTCTCCCCGTTCCGGCAGGACACCGCGCTGAGCACCCTGCGGGCCGTCGTGGACGAGGAACCGCCCGCGCCCGTCCGCGCCGGCCCGCTCGCCCCGGTCATCGCCGGGCTGCTCCGCAAGGAGCCCGGCGAGCGGACGCCCGCCGCCCGGGTCACCGAGGCACTGCGGGACCTCGCGCACGAGCCGGACGCGACGACGGCCGCGGCCCGCGTCCTGCCGACGCCCGCTCCCGCGACGGAATCCGCCACGGCGCCGACGCCCACCCCCACGCCCGAGCCCGAGCCCGCACCGGCGCCCGCGGCGACCGCGCCGGCCCTGGCGGCCACGGCCGAGGCCCCGACCGCGACCCCCGCGGCCCCGCCCCGCAAGCGCCGTACCGCGGTCCTCGTCGCGGCCGGCGCGACCGCGTGCGTGCTGATCGCCGGCGGGGTGGCCATCGCGCTGAACGGCGACGACGGAGACGCGGCCGCCGGTTCGGGCGTGCGGATGTCGGTGGCCGGCGCGAACACCACCTACACCGGCGACTGCCCCTCCCCGGAGGGCCGGGCCCCGGCCTTCACCGCTACGTTCACCGCCTCCGAGCCGACCCTGATCTCCTACCGCTGGGTGTCCGGCGACGGCTCGGTGGTGGACCCGCACTGGCGCACCATGTCGATCGGGTCGAAGGACAACCCGACGGGCCACGACACCGTGCGCCTGACGACGTGGGCGAAGGCGGGCAACCTGACCACCGGTATGGCCGTCGAACTCCAGAGCCCCACCCGCACCACCTCCAATCCGGTGCCCTTCTCCATCACCTGCACGGGCTGATCGGCGCGCCCCGCGATGACCCGGCCGGGCGCCGGCCCGGCCGGGTGGGCCTCACTCCCCGGCGTCGATGGCGGGCCGGCGCACCTCGATCTCCGCACCGGTCTGCTTGAACGATTCCGCCGACACGGCGACCAGCACCGCGTCCCGGTGGAAGTCCCGGACGTTCGTCGACCCGCAGCTGATCATCGTGGAGATCAGCTTGGTCCGGGTCCGTTCCACGTTGTCGTACAGGCTGCCGGCGTACGGCACGTACCCGTCGACGCCCTCCTCGAAGACCATCCGGCCGCCCTGGCCGTAGCGGGCCGCGTTCTGTGCGCGCCGCGATCCCTCACCCCAGTACTCCTTGTACCACTGGCCGCCGATCTGCAGCTTCCGCGACGCACTCTCGTCGAGCCGGGCGAAGTAGCGGCCGAGCATGATGAAGTCCGCGCCCATGGCCAGGGCCATCGCCATGTGCGAGTCGTTGAGCAGGCCGCCGTCGCAGCACAGCGGCACGTACACGCCGGTCTCCCGGGCGTAGGCGTCACGGGCCTCGACCACGTCGATCAACGCGGAAGCCTGGCCTCGGCCGATGCCCTTCTGTGCCCGTGTGGTGCAGATGGCGCCGCCGCCGATCCCCACCTTCACGAACGCCGCTCCCGCGTCGGCCAGGTAGCGGAAGGCTCGCCCGTCGACGACGTTCCCCGCGCCGACGAACACCTCGTCGCCGTACTGCTCGCGGGCGAACTCCAGGGTTCTGCGCTGGAACTCGGAGTATCCGTCCGATGAGTCCAGGCACAGCACGTCCGCGCCGGCCTCCACGAGGGCGGGAATGCGGTCCTTGTAGTCGCGGGAGTTGATGCCGGCGCCCACGCGCAGCCGCTTCTCGGCGTCCACGGACGCGCGGTGGTACGTCTTGTGGGCCTGATAGTCGCTCTTGAGGACCAGGGAGACGACCCGGTCGTCCTCGACCACCGGCAGCACGTCCACATGGTGTTGCCAGATCAGCTCGTTGGCCTCGGAGAGGGAGACCGAGGCCGTCGCGGTGACCAGACCGGCGCGCTCCCGCATCCGGTTGCCGACGGTCTCGTCGGCGCCGTGGCGCTCCAGGTGGAAGTCGTCGAGGCCGATGATCCCGAGGAACTCGCCGTCCGGCTCGCCGGACTTCGTGACGACCGCCACGCCCTGCTCGGTCTCGGCCAGTTGTCGGGCCACCTCGCCGAGGGGCGTGTCAGGCGCCGCGGTGACCTCTCCGGTCCGGAAGCCGGCCTTGTGCCGCTTCACCGCCCGCACGTCCGCGGCCTGTTCGTCGACCGGCTGGTTCTGGTGGATGAAGGACAGACCGCCGACCTGCGCCAGCGCGACCGCGAGCTTCGGTGAGGACACCGCCTGCATGATGGCGCTCACCATGGGTGTGGCGATCCGTACGCCCGGTTCCTCGCCCACCCGGTGACGTACCAACGCCGCCCCGAGGTCGACGTTGTCCGGTGTGCAGTCCGCTGTGGTCAGGCCCGGAATGAGGAGGTACTCGCTCAGCGTGCGGGAGGTCTCGGGGAGGATTTTCACGTGGTCTCCGGAAAGGAGCCTGCGGACCGGCACGGATGCGTCGGCGAGGCTCGTGCGGGCGGTGCGGCCGTTACCGGCCGATGGCCCGCTGCGGGAGGCCCGGCTCTCCGTACGCCCGGGGAGCGGACACGACCGCGGGGCCGTGCTCGCGTGGGGCCGAAATCGATGGCGCGGGCACCACGAACCCGACCGGCACGGTGCTGCACAGGCGCTGACTTCGATGACGCCATGCGCGATGCTACCGCACCGAACCCGTGCCCCCACCAGGGCGAAAACGAGTTGCCGGAGGTCACATCTCCCCCTACCGTCAGGGGATTTGACGTTGGTTTCGACGACAGGCCCCGGCTTCACGCGGGGGCCGGAGCCGGGGCGTCAGGCGAACAGCGGGATGATGTCGGAGCCGTACGCGTCGATGGTCGCCTCCCGCGCGTCGTGCATGGCGTAGACGGCGAACTGGTCGACGCCCAGGTCGCGCAGGGCGCGGAGCTTGTCGACGTGTGCTTCGGCCGGGCCGAGCAGGCAGAACCGGTCGACGATCTCGTCGGGGACGAAGTCGGCGGACGGGTTCCCGGCGCGGCCGTGGTGGCTGTAGTCGTATCCCTGACGGGACTTGACGTACTCGGTGAGCTCCTCGGGGACCATCGAGGAGTGCTCGCCGTAGCGGGAGACCAGGTCGGCGACGTGGTTGCCGACCATGCCGCCGAACCAGCGGCACTGGTCGCGGGCGTGGGCGAGCGCCGCCGGCGAGTCGTCGGCGGTCACGTACGCGGGCGCCGCCACGCACATGGTGATCGCGTCCGGGTCCCGACCGGCGGCGACGGCGGCCTCACGGACCGACTTCACCATCCACTCGGTGAGGTAGGGGTCGGCCAGTTGGAGGATGAACCCGTCCGCCTTCTGCCCGGCCAGCGCGAGTGCCTTCGGCCCGTACGCGGCCATCCAGACGGGCAGCCTCCCCTCCCGGATCCAGGGGATCCGGAGCGGCTTTCCGTCCACCTGCGCCTCGCGGCCCTCGGCGAGGTCGCGGATGACGTCGATGGCCTCGCCGAGCCGGGCCAGGGTGTTCGGCGCCCGGCCGGCGACGCGCATCGCGGAGTCGCCGCGACCGATGCCGCAGACCGTGCGGTTGCCGTACATGTCGTTGAGGGTGGCGAAGGTGGAGGCGGTCACCTCCCAGGTACGGGTACCCGGGTTGGTGACCATGGGCCCCACGTGGAGCCTCTGCGTGTTGGCGAGGATCTGGCTGTAGATGACGAACGGTTCCTGCCACAGCACGGCCGAGTCGAAGGTCCAGCCGTAGCGGAACCCGTTGCGTTCGGCGCGCTTCATCAGGCTGACGACCTGGGAGGCGGGCGGGTCGGTTTGCAGGACGAGGCCGAAGTCCATGGCGGGACTCTCCTTACAGGTACTGGCAGGTGGAGCGGTGGACGAAGGCCCCGTGACCGGCCCGGCCGGTGTACTCGCGCCGGTCGATGACGAGTTCGCCGCGCGAGAGGACCGTGTCGACGCGTCCGGTGATCCGCCTGCCCTCGTACGCCGAGTAGTCCACGTTCATGTGGTGCGTCTCGGCGGAGATGACCTGCTCGGCGTGCGGATCGTAGAGGACGATGTCGGCGTCGGAGCCCGGCGCGATGGTGCCCTTCTGCGGGTAGAGGCCGAACATCCGGGCCGGGGTCGCGCAGGCGATCTCGATCCAGCGGCGGCGGCTGATGTGCCCGTCAAGGACGGCCTGGTGGAGGAGGTCCATGCGGTTCTCCACCCCCGGCAGCCCGTTGGGGATCTTCGAGAAGTCCCCGCGGCCCAGCTCCTTCTGGCCCCGGAAGCAGAACGGGCAGTGGTCGGTGGAGACCACCTGGAGGTCGTTCGTGCGCAGCCCCCGCCACAGCGCGGCCTGGTGCTCGCGCGGCCGCAACGGGGTGGAGCAGACGTACTTGGCGCCCTGGAAGTCGGGCTCCGCGAGGTTGTCGGTGGACAGGAACAGGTACTGCGGGCAGGTCTCCCCGAAGACGGGCAGGTCCTTGTCACGGGCCGCGGCGAGCTCCGCGACGGCCTCCGCCGCGGAGACGTGCACCACGTACAGCGGGGCGCCGGCCACCCGGGCGAGCTGGATCGCCCGGTGGGTGGCCTCCGCCTCCAGCAGGACCTTGCGGACCTCTCCGTGGTGGCGGGGGTCGGTCTCGCCGCGTGCCAGGGCCTGTTCGACGAGGACGTCGATGGCGATGCCGTTCTCGGCGTGCATCATGATCAGCCCGCCGTTGCCTGAGGCCCGCTGCATGGCCCGCAGGATCTGCCCGTCGTCGGAGTAGAAAACGCCGGGGTACGCCATGAACAGCTTGAACGAGCTGACGCCCTCCTCGACGAGGAGGTCCATCTCCTTGAGGGTGCCCTCGTTGACGTCCGAGAGGATCATGTGGAAGGCGTAGTCGATCGCGCAGTTGCCGTCGGCCTTGGCGTACCAGGTGTCGAGTCCCTCGCGCAGGGAGCGGCCCACGCTCTGCACGGCGAAGTCGACGATGGTGGTGGTGCCGCCCCAGGCCGCGGCCCGGGTGCCGGTCTCGAAGGTGTCCGAGGCTGCGGTGCCGCCGAAGGGGAGTTCCATGTGGGTGTGCGCGTCGACGCCGCCCGGGATGACGTACCTGCCCGAGGCGTCGATCGTGCGGTCGGCCGTCCAGGCCCGGGCTGCGTCCGAGCCGTGTGCGGCGAGGGCCGCCACCCGGCCGTCCTCGATGAGGACGTCCGCGTGGAGCTCGTCGGCGGCGGTGACGACCAGCCCGCCGCGGATCAGGGTGCGGATGCTCATGTGAATCCCCCTACGTGATGCTGCGGAGCGCCTGTTCGAGGATGGCGGCGCCCTCTTCCGCCTCGGCGACGGTGAGGGACAGCGGCGGCGCGATGCGCAGCACGCTCGTGTCGTGGCCGCCGCCCTTGCCGAGCAACAGGCCGGCCGCGCGGGCGGCCTCCAGGACGGTCGCGGCGGCTTCCGGGGCGGCCCGGTCGGTGCCGGGCACGGTCAGTTCCAGTCCGGCCATCAGGCCACGGCCGCGGACCTCCCGTACGGCGGGCACGTGGGCGGCGATGGCGCGCAGCCGTTCCAGGAGCAGGCCGCCGACCCGGCGGGCGTTGCCCTGGAGGTCGTGCTCCAGCAGGTAGGAGAGGTTGGCGAGGCCGGCGGCCATGGTGATCGGGGAGCCGCCGAAGGTGGAGATCGAGTTGGCGTCGAGGCAGTTCATCACCTCGGCGCGGGCGACGACGCCGCCGATGGACATGCCGTTGCCGATGCCCTTGGCGAAGGTGAGGATGTCCGGGGGGCCGTTCCGGCCGTGGGCCTGCCAGCCCCAGAAGTGTTCGCCGGTGCGACCCCAACCCGTCTGGACCTCGTCGCTGATCCACAGGATGCCGTGCCGGTCGAGGACCTCGCGGAACGCCCCGTACAGCCCGTCGGGCGGGGAGGTGAAGCCGCCGACGCCCTGGATGGGCTCCGCGATGAGCGCGGCCACTCCCCCGCGGGCCTGTCCGAGCACGTCCTCCAGGTCGGCGACGGCCGCCGCGGTGAACTCGGCGTCGGGCAGCGCCGCGAAGGGGCCCCTGGAGCGGACGGCGCCGTGCACGTAGTACGTCTGGAGCGGCGAGAGGCTCGTCGGGGACCAGCCGCGGTTGCCGGTGATCGAGACGGTGGAGAAGGACCGGCCGTGGTAGCTGTTGCGCATGGCCAGGATCTGGTTGGAGCGGCGGTACGTCGTCGCGAGGAGCAGCGCCGCGTCGTTGGCCTCGGTGCCGGAGGTGGTGAAGAAGACCCGGGCGTCGGGGATGCCGGACAGGGCGGCGACCCGTTCGGCCAGTTCGATCATCGGCCGGTTCAGGTACAGCGTCGAGGAGTGGATGATCCGGCCGGCCTGTTCGGAGACGGCCTTGGTCACCTCGGGCAGGGCGTGCGCGGTCATCGTGGTGAGGATGCCGCCGAAGAAGTCGAGGTAGCGGTTGCCGTCGGCGTCCCAGACGTGGCGGCCCTCGCCGTGCGTGAGCTCGATGGGACGGTCGTAGTACAGCGCGAGCCAGTCGGGCATGACGGTGCGGTGGCGGCTGTGCAGGGGAATGGGGTTGGTCACGGCTGTACGAGCCCTCCGTAGGCGTCGGGGCGACGGTCGCGGTAGAAGGCCCACTGGTCGCGGACCTCCTTGATCAGATCGAAGTCGAGGTCGCGGACGAGGAGTTCCTCGTCCTTGTCGCTGGCGACGTCGCCGACGAACTTGCCCCGCGGGTCGACGAAGTAGCTGGTCCCGTAGAAGTCGTTGTCGCCGTACTCCTCACGGCCGACGCGGTTGATCGCGGCGATGAAGTACTCGTTGGCGACGGCGGAGGCGGGCTGTTCCAGCTGCCACAGGTGCGCGGAGAGGCCTCGGTGGGTGGCGGACGGGTTGTACACCAGCTGGGCTCCGGCCAGGCCCAGCTGACGCCACCCCTCGGGGAAGTGCCGGTCGTAGCAGATGTAGACGCCCACCCGGCCGACGGCCGTGTCGAAGACGGGCCAGCCGAGGTTGCCCGGGCGGAAGTAGTACTTCTCCCAGAAGCCCTTGACCTGGGGGATGTGGTGCTTGCGGTACTTGCCGAGGTAGCTGCCGTCGGCGTCGATGACGGCGGCGGTGTTGTAGTAGAAGCCCTCGGACTCCAGCTCGAAGACCGGTACGACGATGACCATGCCGGTCTCGCGGGCCAGGTCCTGCATCCGGCGGACGGTGGGGCCGTCGGGGACGGCCTCGGCCCAGCGGTAGTGCTCGGGCTCCTGCACCTGGCAGAAGTAGGGGGCGTTGAACACCTCCTGGAAGCCGATGATCCGCGCACCCTGGGCAGCCGCCGCGCGGGCGTGCTCCTCGTGCTTGGCGATCATCGACTCGGTGTCGCCGGTCCAGGTGGCCTGGACGAGTGCGGCGCGGACGACTTGGGCCATGAGCTGCTCCTCGCGACGGGAACGCCGACTTCTACGCACGTAGACGGGGTGCGTAGGGAGTCGAAGGTAGGCCGCGTCCCAGCCCGGGGCAAGACCGCCGTGCGCAGTTGGAGTAGTCGATCAAGTTACGTCGCCACACGGTCGTTTACGGTCGACGGGCGGGCGGTTCAGGCATCGGGAAGTCCGGCCACCCGCAGGGCGTGCGCGAGGTCCCGGTGCCGGGTACCGGGCTGGGAGCGGGCCGCGTGCAGCAGCCGCGGCACGAACCAGCCGGGGTCCCGGCGGGCGAGGGCGGCGGCCTCCTCGGCGGTGCGCAGTCCCACGAAGGCCCCGAGCAGGGCTCGGGCCTCGCGCTCCCGGCCCGCGCCCCCCAGGGCGAGCGCGACGTCCGCCACTTCGGCGGCGGGGCGGGCGACGCCCTGCCGCAGCAGCCGGCCGCAGTCGGTCTCGCGGCCCGCGTCCCCGAGCGCGGCGGCGACCTCGGCGAGCCGGGCGGGCGGCAGCGAGGCCGCCTCCCACAGCAGCGTCGCCCAGTCGGAGGCGAGACCGGCCCGGCCGAGCCCGGCGGCGAGGGCGGGCAGCAGCGGGGCGGGCCAGCCGGCGGCCTCGCACAGCAGGGCGTGCGCCTCACCGCCCCGACCCCGGGCCCGTAGATCGAGGAGCCGCGCCACGAAGACCGCGACCGGGGCCCGCGCCGGGCCGGGGGCCGCGCCGGCCTCCGGGGCCGGCGCCGGCGCTCCGGGCACGGCGCCGTCGTACGCGACCGGGGTCTCCGGTGCGGTGTCCGGGACGCCGTAGCGGGCGCCTCGGGGCGCCGGGAGCGCCGCGTCCGGAGCGGGCGCGGCGGGATCCGCCGGTTGCCCCGGCGGCGGGGCGAAGGTCGGGGGCTGCGCGCTCGCCGCCCCCGCGTACCGGGCGCCACCGGAACGCCGCGCCCCACCGCGCGGCCACCATCCCTCGGCCCGCCCCGCCGCGGCGCTGCCGGGAGCGACGGGGGTCGCGGACTCGGCGGGGCGCCCATGGGCCGCCCGCGGGCGGGGTACGGCGGGCAGCGGCTCGACGGGGGCACGGTCGACGGGCGCGTGGTCCGCGGGGGCGCGGTCGACGGGGGCACGGTCGACGGGCGCGTGGTCCGCGGGGGCGCGGTCGACGGGGACACGGTCGACGGGCGCCCGGTCCACGGGCGCGTGGTCGAGGGGAGCCCGGCCGGCGAAAGCACGGTCCACGGGCCCGTGGTCGGCCGGTGCACGGTCGCCGGAAGCATGGCCGGCGGAAGCGCGGTCGACAAAAACACGGTCGCCGGGAGCGCGGTCGGCGCCCGCCGGCACGTCGGGTTCCGCGAACCACGTCGCCGCCGGGGCGGGGGCCGGACGGGCGGGGTGGGGGCGGGGGGCCGGTACGCGCAGGGGGGCCGGTGCGTACACGCGGGCCGTCAGGTCGGCGTGCCGCGCGGCCGCGCGGGCGGCGTCGTCCCGGCTCCAGGACAGCTCCCGCGCGAGCGCGGCCGCCTCCGCCGGGTCGGCCCCCGCCCCGAGCCTGTCGGTCAGGGTCCGCACCGCCGCCTCCGAAACGGCCCGCTGCTCGACGGCGGCCGCGAGCAGCGCCGGCAACTCCCGCGCCCCGTCCGGCGTGGCGTCCCGGGCGGCCACCGCCGCCGCCCGCAGCCGGGCGCCGTACTCGGCCTCGCGCGCCACCGCCCCGGCGCCGGCGGCTCCGGCACGGCCCGCGAGATCGGCGAGCAGCGAGTCCACCACGTCCCACGGCGGCACCGCGACGCCCTCCAGACAGGCCCGCATCCCCTCGGGGTCCCGCCGCAGGAACTCCCCGTACCAGCCCGCCCCGGGATCCAGTCTCTGGGTCAACCCCCGCAGCCAGTTGGCGAGTTGTTCGATCACCAGTGAAGTCGGCGTCTCCATGACCGCATTGGATCCCACCTGTGTTACGGGCGGGCTACGGGAGTCTCAAAGCTTGACGGCGATCCCGGTGTGCGGCCGCTTGCCGCCCCGCGCCAGCGCGGCGGGTACGTCCACCATCCAGAACTGCCAGGTGTACTTGCGCCGCATCAACCGGCGCACGCGCTTGAGCCCCTCCCCGTCCAGCAGTCGGGCCTGACCGTCCAGCACGGGGGCTCCCGCGACGATACGTCCGCGCACGTCACAGGCCACGACGGTGACCCTGCTGTCGTTGCGGATGCGCTTGACCTTCCAGGAGTCGCTGCGCGTCCACACGTACAGTTCGCCGCCGTCGGCGACGGCCCAGACGGGGGTGGCGACGGGGGTGCCGTCCTTGCGGAAGGTGGTGAGGCTCACGTACCGGGCCCGGCCCAGTTGTTCAAGGGACATGGGGTGAGCCTAGGACCTGTCGCCGAACTCCCCCAGCCCGTCCCCTCCGGATCGGTTCGCCGGGTCGTCGCGCCGGTGCGGCCCGGGACGCGGAACTCGCCGCCCGGGCCGGGTGGGCTCTACTTCTGCGGTCCGCCCCGGTGCGGGAGGACCACGTCGCCCGGGTCGGGGGCTTGGGTGCGGTCGTCGGGGACGGAACAGGCGGCGAGGAGCAGTCCGCCCGCGAGGAGGGCCCCGAGGAGCCCGAGGCCGAGCCGTTTCGACGCGTTGGCCGCGTTGGCCGCGTTGAGCACGTTGAGCGCGTGGATCGGTGGGGCGGGGTCGAGGGCGTGGACCGGAGGGGTCGCGTCGGGTTCGGCGGTCGGGGCTGCCGCGATGGGGGCAGCCGCGGTGGGGGCAGTGGTGACGGCGCCGGCCGCGATGGGTGCGCCGGCTGCGTTCGTCGCGTTGGCGGCGTGCGTTGCCTTCGTTGCGTTCGTTGCTGACACGCCCTCACGCTTCCCCCGCGACCCGGCGGTCCCTCACCGATTGGGCTGATCGGCCGTCGGACTCTCCCCGGGCGGCGGCCCGGAACCGCACCCTGTCGGATCATCCCACCGGCGGCGTACGGTGGCCGGGCGCGGCGCCGGTTCCCCCCGCCGATCGGGGTCGGTGTTGCGCCGGAGGGAGTCACGATGGCCGGGAGGGCGGCGCACGTGTGCCGTGACTGCGCGCACGGGAGGGGTGTCCACGTGCCCTCGCTGGGCCGGTGCCTGGGCGTCGGGGGCGGCCCGCCCTGCGACTGCCGGCTGTTCCGGCGCGCGGACGAGCCCGAGCCCGCGCGGCAGGAGGCGACGGAGCCGGCCGAGCCGCCGTGCGCGGAGTGCCGGTCGCCGTTCGGCGCGTGCCGGTGCGAGTCCTGGTGGGAGCGGCAGCGGTCGCCGTTCGCGCCGTGCGGCGGATGAGGCGGCGGGTTCGGTGAGCGGGGGCGACTGGTTCCTGTCGGTCTTCGCCACGGCGCCGCTCGCCCTGTTCGCGATCGGCCTCACCGTCGCCACCGTCCTCCGTCGCCCCGACCCTCCCCCGTGCGAGAGCTGCCTGCACGGCTTCGACGAGCACGGATCGGGCCGCTGCGCGGGGCACGGCAGCCCGTGCCCGTGCCCCGGCCACCGCACGGAGTGGACGGACCGTCCCGGTCGGCCGCCGATCGGGTGCGGAGGCTGAAGGGCCCTCGCCGCACGCGAACGCCGGGCACGGATGCCCGGCAGCACACGTCCCGCGTCGCACGTGGGGCCTCACCCGTAGGACGTCACGCGCCGAGCCTCACCCGTAGGACGTCGGACGTCCCGGTCTCAGGCCGGCACGAGGGCGCAGCGCCGCATCACGTCGTCCAGGGACAGTCCGAGGGCGCCCGCGAGCGCGGCCACCGTGAAGAAGGCCGGGGTCGGGGCCCGGCCGGTCTCGATCTTGCGGAGGGTTTCGGCCGAGAGCCCGGCTCCCGCCGCGACCTCGACCATGCTGCGGGCGCCGCGGGCCTCGCGCAGCAGGGCGCCCAGACGCTCGCCGCGTTCACGCTCTTCGGGTGTCAACGGGGTACGGACCATGGGGCCAGCATACCCCGGACCCCGATTACTATCCCGGTAAAGTTATACCGGTATAGTTATTGGCATGGTGAAACTGAAGACGAACCCCGAGATCGACGAGATGCGCGAAGCCGGCCGGGTGGTCGCGCACGCCCTGGCGGCCGTGCGGAGCGCGGCCGCGGTCGGGGTGTCCCTGCTGGAACTGGACCGTACGGCGCGCGAGGTGCTGGACGACGCGGGCGCGACCTCGCCCTTCCTCAGCTACCGGCCGCAGTTCGCGCCGGTGCCCTTCCCCGCCGTGGTGTGCGCCTCGGTCAACGACGCCATCGTGCACGGCATCCCCGACGACTACCGGCTGCGCGACGGCGACCTGGTCAGCATCGACTGCGGGGCGCAGCTCGGCGGCTGGGCGGGCGACTCGGCGATCAGCTTCACGGTCGGTCGGGCCCGCCCCGCCGACCTGCGACTGATCGCCACGGCCGAGGAGGCGCTCGCCGCCGGCATCGCCGCCGCCCGTCCGGGCAACCGGATCGGCGACATCGCGCACGCGGTCGGCAGCGTCTGCCGCGCCGCCGGCTACGGCATCCCCGACGGCTTCGGCGGCCACGGAATCGGCCGCAGCATGCACGAGGACCCGGGCGTCCCCAACGAGGGCCCGGCCGGGCGCGGGATGAAGCTGCGCGCCGGCATGGTCCTCGCCATCGAGCCGATGCTGACCGCCGGCGGCACCGACGACTACACCTGCGACCCCGACGGCTGGACCCTGCGCACCGTCGACGGCAGCCGCGCCGCGCACGCGGAGCACACGGTCGCGATCACCGCCGACGGCCCCAGGATCCTCACCGCTCCGTAGGTCCCGGGGCCGTCGACCCCGCGGTGCTACGGCTTGCCGTGCGGGTGGACGACCATCGCCGACCCGCCGCCGCGGCGGGAGGTCTCGGCCGCCGCGAGCCAGCGGCCGTCCGGGAGGCGTTGGACCCCGGTGGCGGCGCCGATCTCGGGATTCTGCCGGAAGCCCTGGCCGAGGGCCTCCAGTTCGGCCCTCAACGGGCTGTTCCACAGGCCCGGTTCCAGTTCCGTGGTGGTCTGATTGCGCTGGCTGGCGCGCGGCGCCGCGATGGCGTCGACCAGCGGCAGCCCCCGGTCCAGGTGGCCGAGCAGGGTCTGCAGGACGGTGGTGATGATCGTCGCGCCGCCCGGGGAGCCGACCGCCAGCACCGGGCGCCCGTCGTCCAGCACGATGGTCGGGGACATCGACGAGCGCGGGCGCTTGCCGGGGCCGGGCAGGTTCGGGTCCGGGACGCCCGGGGCGGCCGGCGCGAAGGAGAAGTCGGTCAGCTCGTTGTTCAGCAGGAAGCCCCGCCCCGGAACGGTGATCCCGCTGCCGCCGGTGGACTCGATGGTCAGGGTGTACGACACGACGTTGCCCCAGCGGTCGGCGACCGTCAGGTGCGTGGTGTTCTCCCCCTCGTACGTGGTCGGCGCCGCCTGCCCGGTGGTGGCGCAGGGCACGGGCCGGCGCGGGTCGCCGGGGGCCAGCGGGCTGGTCAGCGCCCGGTCGGGCCGGATCAGGCAGGCGCGGGAGTCTGCGAAGCGCTGCGAGAGCAGGTCACGGGTGGGGACGTCCACGGAGGCCGGGTCGCCCACCCAGCGGCCCCGGTCGGCGAAGGAGATCCGTGAGGCCTCGATGAAGCGGTGCAGGTACTGGCTCTCGGAGAGCTTGCGGACGTCGGAGCGCTCCAGGATGTTCAGGGCCTCGCCGACGGTGGTGCCGCCGGAGGAGGAGGGCGCCATGCCGTACACGTCCAGGCCGCGGTAGCCCACCCGGGTGGGTTCCTGCCGCTTCGTCGCGTACGAGCGCAGGTCGGCGGCGGTCAGGTCGCCGGAGCGGACGTTGCGGACGGCCGCCGGGTCGACCGGGGGCTTGCGGACGGTCCGGACGATGTCGTCCGCGATCGGGCCCCGGTAGAGGGCGCCGGTGCCCTTGCGTCCGAGTTCGGCGTACGTGTCGGCCAGGTCGGGGTTCTTGAAGGTGGAGCCGACGACGGGCAGCGCCCCGCCCGGGAGGAACAGTGCGCGGGTGTCCGGGAAGTCCCTGAACCGCTCCTCGTTCGCGGCCGTCTGGGCCCGGAAGGTGGCGTCGACGGTGAACCCGTCGCGGGCCAGTTTCTCGGCGGGCTTCATGAGTTGGCGCAGCGGCCGGGTGCCCCAGGAGTCCAGGGCGCTCTTCCAGGTGGCGGGGGTGCCGGGCACCCCGACACCGCGCCCGCTGGTCTGGCCCTCGGCGAAGGGGATGGGGACGCCGTTCTCCTGGAAGAGGGTGTCGGTGGCCGTGGCGGGGGCGGTCTCGCGGCCGTCGATGGTGTGCACGCGGCGGGTGCGGGCGTCGTAGTACACGAAGTAGCCGCCTCCGCCGATTCCCGCCGAGTAGGGCTCGGTGACGCCGAGCGCCGCAGCGGTGGCGACGGCAGCGTCCACGGCGTTGCCGCCGGCGCGCAGTACGGCGATCCCGGCGGCGGAGGCGTCCGGGTCGACGCTGGCGACGGCCCCGCCGTACCCGGCGGCGACGGGCACCTTCGGCGGGGCTCCGGGGGACGACGGCGGAGCGGCCGCGCCGGTGGAGACGAGCGCTCCGACCAGGGCGAGCAGTGGTAACGAACGTGCGGCAGGACGGTGCATGGCGGACCTCCGGTCGACAACGTCCGCAGAGCCTAGCGGTCGCCCCGCCGCCGCGTCAGGGGACCGGCCCGCCGCCCGGGCCCGGTCCCGAACCCGACGGCCCGGCACCGACCCCGACGCGGGCGGACGGCCGGGCCCCAGGGCCTGTCGTCAGGATCCCGTCGTCGCCCGGACGCCGCGAGGCGGACGGGAGTTCGACGACAGGTCCTGGCGGACGTTCCCGGCGGTCAGTGCCTCCAGGGCCAGCCCCATCGCCCGGTCGAAGCCGGCGCCGATGAGGGCGCCGTCGGTGGGCAGGCCGAGGCCGGGGTGGTCGCTGGCGACGAGGAGGGTGGCGGCGCGCATCCCGGAGAGGCGGGCCGCGGTGAGGACCGCCGCGGTCTCCATGTCGATGCCGGACACGCCGGTGCGCCGGCATTCCTCGACGAGCGCCGAGTCCTGCGTGTAGACGGCGTCGAGGGTGTGCACCAGGCCGTCGCGCAGGGTGCCCGGGGCGGTGTCGTGCAGGGCTCGTACGAGCTGGTGGTCGGCGACGGCCGGGTAGCGGCCGGGGCACAGGGCGGCGCTGGTCCCGTCGGCGGAGACAGCGCCGGTCGGGACGAGCAGGTCGCCGCAGCGCAGGTCGTCGGCGACGGCTCCGCAGTAGCCGACTCCGACCAGGCTGCGCACGCCGCGGCCGGCCGCCGCCTGGATGGCCATCGCCGCGGCGGGAGCGCCGAGCTTGGCGTTGAGGACGGCGATGCGCCGGCCCGCGTACACGCCGATGGAGACCGTGCGGTAGCGCTCCTCGATCTTCAGGTGCTTGTCCCAGACACCGGAGTCGTAGAGGTCGGGGTTCTCCAGGGGCAGGACCGCCTCGGCCGGCAGCGGGCCGTCGACGTCGGCGAAGAGCCAGTCGTCGGCGATGGAACGGAAGGCGGTTCCCCAGTCCGGCCGGTCCCCGGTCGGTGCGTCAGGCATGTTCACGGCTTTCTCCACGGGTCGGTACGTCGGCGTCGCTGCGCCGTGGCGGGGCGGACCCGTCCCCGTGCGGTCCCCGCCCCGGGTGGATGTCCGTCTCCGGCCGCGTGAACGACGACGTGCGCAACATTGTCCCCGGAACGCCGGCCGGCGCCCTCGGCGGGGTTCGGCCGGCGGCTACCTCACGCGGGCGGCCCGGACACCCGCAGCGGGAGCCGGGTGATCCCGTTGATGAAGTTCGACACCAACCGGCGTGGCGGTCCCGCCAGTTCGGGTGCGGGTAGCGACGTGCGCCATTCCTCGTGGAGGACGCGGAGCTGGAGGCGGGCGAAGTGGGCCCCGAGGCAGACGTGCGGGCCGTCCCCGAAGGAGACGTGCGGGTTGGGCGAGCGGGCCGGGTCGAGGCGGTGCGGGTCGGTGAAGACGCGTTCGTCGTGGTTGGCGGAGGCGTGGAACACCACCACCTTGTCCCCCGCCCGGATCCGGGCGCCGGCGAGGACGGTGTCGCGACTGGCGGTGCGGCGGAAG
Organism: Streptomyces sp. NPDC057939; assembly: GCF_042887545.1. Taxonomy (NCBI): domain Bacteria; kingdom Bacillati; phylum Actinomycetota; class Actinomycetes; order Kitasatosporales; family Streptomycetaceae; genus Streptomyces; species Streptomyces sp. NPDC057939. The sequence goes on along the minus strand of NZ_JBHVPG010000044.1, from coordinate 27,658 downwards.
CTGAGCACGGGCGGGTGGACGCGCAGGAGTTCGTCGACGGCCCGGTCCACGGGCGCGCTGCCGTCGGCGAGGCGGCGGTATGCGTCGGGGTGGTGGGCCAGGGCGAGGAGACCGCCGGGGGCCGCGCTGCGCACGGTGTCGTTGCCCGCGACGGTCAGCAGGAAGAAGAACATCTCCAGTTCGGCGGGTTCCAGACCGGCCTGCGCGAGGGAGGTCATCACGTCCTCGCCGGGGTGGGCGCGTTTGTACGCCGCCAGCTCCCCGGCGTACGCGAACATCTCGCCGAGCAGGGCCGGGGAGCGGGGGTTCAGCGGTGTTCCGTCCGGGCCGGTGACGGGCTCGGGCGCGTCCTCGGGGTCCTGGTAGCCGATGATCCGTACGGTCCACTCCAGCAGCAGGGCCCGGTCGGCGGGCGGGACGCCCAGCAGGTCGGTGAGGTTCAGCAGGGCGTACTCGTCGGTGACGGCGGCCACCACGTCGGTGCTGCCGTCCTCGGCGTGGTCCCGGGCGGCGGCGAGGAGCGTACGGGCGCGGTCGCGGGCCCGGGCTGCGAAGGCGTCGACGCGGGCGGGGGTGAAGGCGCGGGCGACGAGGCGGCGGAGCCGGCCGTGTCCGGGCGGATCCTGGTTGAGCATGGTGCTCCGCAGGAACGGCAGGTCGGCCGGGTCGGGGTCGCGGATCTGGGTGGCGCCCGCCCAGGAGGAGTACGTGGCGTGGTCGCGCAGCACGCGTACGACGTCGGCGTGCCGGGTGACGGCCCAGAATCCGGGGCCGGCGGGCCAGCCCTGGATCTCGGGCTCGGCCTGCCAGGAGACGGGGTGCCGGTCGCGCAGGGTCCGGTAGCGCTCGTGCGGGACGCCTTCGGCGTAGACGCGGGGGTCGAAGACGTCGGGGACGTCGGCGGCGCGTTGCATGGTCCACACGGTGGCGGGCGGGCGGGACGTCCGCAAGGGGGCCGGGCGGGAGGTCGCGGCGGCGGGTCAGTGCTCCGGGTGGCAGCGTTCGGGATCCAGGGCGGTGTCGGTGCCGTGCAGGAAGACCTCGTGGTCGGTGCCGAGGGTGGAGGTGGCGCTGCACACGAGCTGGCCGCGGGCGACGGCGTCCAGGCCGGCGACCGGGAAGGGCAGGCGGACGTCCAGGCCGTCGTCGGCGACGGGCACGACGGACACGGCGGCGACGTCGGGGCCCTCGACGGCGGGCAGTCGGGTGCCGAGGCCGGCCCGCAGTTCGGCGCGGCCCGGGCCGCGCAGCAGCCCGAGGACGGCGCTCAGCGGGCCGCTCGTCGCGCTCCGGGGCTGCGGTGAAGGAACCAGCCGACCGTCGGGGCCGACGAAGAAGGCGAGCGGGCCGCGGGCGGGCGAGGCGACGGCGACCCGTGCGGGCGCGCCGCTCTCGACGACGCCGGTGGGGGCTATCCCGCAGGCGGTGAGGAGCAGGGGGCCGGTGAGGGCCATGCCGGCGAGGGCGGTGGTGCGGCGGCCGGGGGCGGGCGTGCGGGTCACGCGACGGCCTCCAGCGGCATGTCGACGGTGAACACGGCGCCGGCGGTGGGGGCGTTGGCGGCGCGCAGGGTGCCGCCGTGGAGGCGGACGTTCTCCAGGGTGATGGCGAGGCCGAGGCCGCTGCCGGCGGAGCGGGTGCGGGCGACGTCGGCCTTGAAGAACCGGTCGAAGATGTGCGGGAGCACGTCGGGGGCGATGCCGGGTCCGCTGTCGGTGACCTCGATCAGCAGGCGTTCCCCGTCGGGGTGGGGTTCGGTGCGGACGCGGATCCGTACGGGTGCGGAGCCGTGTCGCAGGGCGTTGCCGACGAGGTTGGCGAGGATGACGTCGAAGCGGCGGGGGTCGAGGCGGGCCCGGATGTCCCGGGGAAGGTCGGCGGTCACCCGGTCGTCGTCCCAGTGGCGCAGTTCGAGGGTCTTGCGGACGGCTTCGGCGATGTCCACGTCGTCGAGGTTGAGTTCGGCGGCGCGGGCGTCGAAGCGGGAGATCTCCATCAGGTCCTCCACGAGCACGGCGAGCTTCCCGGTTTCGGAGCTGATCAGGCGCAGGGCCTTGGCGGTGTCGGGGTCGAGCTGTTCGGCGTCGGCGTCCTCGTCGAGTACTTCGGTGACGGCGAGCATTCCCGCGAGGGGGGTGCGCAGTTCGTGGGAGACGTCGGAGGCGAAGCGGCGGGCCCGGACCTCGGCCTCGCGGAGTTCGGTGACGGACTCCTCCAGGGCGCGGGCGGTCTCGTTGAAGGTGCGGGCGAGGCCGGCGAGTTCGTCGGAGCCCCGGACCTCGATGCGGGTGTCCAGTCGGCCGCGCCCCAGGTGGGTGGCGGCGCGCCGCATGTCCCGCACGGGTCGCAGGACGCTGCGGGCGGCGAGCAGGGCGGGGATGACGGCGATGGCGAGGCCGGGGATGGCGCCCTGGCGGGCGGCTTCGACCATGGCGTCGACGGTCTGTTCCTCGGCGCCGAGCGGCATGACGGCGTAGAGGACGACGCCGGTGGGTCGGGCGGGGCCGTCGCCCGAGTCCATGACGGCGGGCATGCCGATGGTGAGGTAGGACTCGCCGCGGCCGTCCTCGACGCGCTGGAAGGCGCCGTGCGGGTTGGCGGCGACCTGGCGGCGGAGCCGGTCGGTGAGTACGGCGGAGGTCGCGGGGGTGATGTTGGAGGAGGCGCGCAGGGTGCCGTACTCGCCGAAGACCACCCAGGGGTGGGGTTTGCCGCGTTTGCCGATGTCGGTGACGAGGCGTTGCAGCTGGTGCTGTTCCATCGGCAGCGCGAGGGTCTGGCCCTCCAGCTGGTCCCGCAGGGTGCTGACGGCGGTGTCCTGGCTCTGGGTGAGGATCGCCGTGCGGGCCCTCTGGTAGGTGAGTGCGGCGGTGCTCACCGCGCTGATCGCGGCGACGAGGAGGAACGCGGCGATGAGGCGGGTGCGCAGGCCGAGGGGGGCGAGGTTGCGCACGGTCGGCTACAGCGGGCCGAAGCGGTAGCCGAAGCCCCGCACGGTCTGTATGTAGCGGGGGCTGCCGTCCGGGTCCTCGATCTTGTTGCGGAGTCGGCGCACGCAGGCGTCCACGAGCCGGGCGTCGGCGTGGTAGCTGTGCTCCCACACGTACTCCAGCAGTTGTTGCCGGGAGAAGACCTGCTCGGGCGAGGCGCTGAGGTGCAGCAGCAGTTTGATCTCGCTGGGGGCGAGGGCGACGCGCTCGCCGTTCTTCGCGACGGTCAGTCCGGCGCGGTCCACGGCGAGCTCGGCGTGGTGCTCGATGCCCTGGCGGACGGTGGTGTCGCCGAGCCGGCGCAGGACCGCCTTGATGCGGGCGTCGATGATTTCGGTGCGGACCGGTTTGACGACGTAGTCGTCGGCGCCGGCTTCGAGGCCGACGACTATGTCGAAGTCGTCGCCGCGCGCGGTGAGCATGATGATCGGGACCTCGCTGGTCTCGCGGATCCGGCGGCAGACCTGGACGCCGTTGATGCCGGGCAGCATGAGGTCGAGCAGGACGAGTTCGGGGTGGAAGCCCACCATGAGGGCGAGGCCCTCCTCGCCGGTCTCCGCGGCCCGCACCTCGTGGCCGCGGCGGCGCAGCCCGAGTCCGACGCCTTCCCGGATGGAAGGGTCGTCCTCGATCAGCAGTACGCGTGGCATCCGGTCAGTATCCCCAGAAGGTCGGTGGCTTTCCTCCCGCTAACGGCCGATCCGGCGCCGCAGGGAGTTCAGCAGGTCGGTGATCTCCGTCAGGCGCAGCGGCCCGGCGAGGACAACGACGACGAGCACGATCGTCGCGGTTCCCGCGCAGGCGGCGGCGATGTCGCCGAACCGGTCGGCGCCGCGCGCGGCGGCGTACCCGACGGCGCCCGCCGGCAGGCAGGCGGCGAGCAGCCGCAGGTGGGTCCGTACGGCGGTGTCGGCGGCCCGCACGGTACCGGCCGCGGTCGCGGGCGCGGGGCGCGGGCCGAGCCGTCGGGCGAGGGCGTACGCGGTGACGGCGGCGCCCGCCGTGAAGGCGACGGTGGTGGCGGCGGCCATGCCGGTGACCGCCCAGCGGGTGGGGAGCAGGAAGTACGCGGCGGCCGACAGGGCGGCGTTCAGCCCGGCGATGACCAGGTTGAGGAAGAAGGGGGTCCGGGTGTCGGAGAGGGCGTAGAAGGCGCGGGAGAGGACGTACTGGCCGGAGAAGGCGATCAGGCCGGGTGCGAAGGCGACGAGGATGCCGGCCATGACCTCGACGTCGGCGGCGGTGGTGGCTCCGTGGCCGAAGACGCCGCCGATCACCCAGGGGGCGAGGACGGCGAAGACCGTGGCCGCGGGCACCACGAGCGCGGCGCTGGAGCGCAGCGCGTAGGAGACGTCCCGGCGCACGGCCGTGAGGTCGCCGTCGCCGGCGGCGGCCGCCATGCGGGGGGTGAGGGCGGTGACGAGGGAGACCGTGATGATGCCCTGCGGGACGACCCACAGTTGGTAGGCGTTGCTGTAGGCGGTGTAGCCGACTCCGGCCGCGAGGCCCGCCCGGTCGGCGACGTCCCCGGCGGTGGTGGAGAGGCGGGTGATGACCCAGTAGGCGATCTGGTTGGTGAGGACCAGCAGGACGAGCCAGCCGGCGTTGCGCAGTGGGCGGGCGAGGCCGCTGCCCCGCCAGTCGAAGCGGGGGCGCCAGCGGAAACGGGCGGCGCGCAGCGACGGGAGCAGCGCCAGGGCCTGGATGACGATGCCGGCGGTGGTGCCGATGCCCAGGAGGCGGGTCTCGGCGGCGGTGAGGCCGTCGGGGGCGTCGTGCGAGAGGGCGAGGAAGAGGCCGAAGACGGCGATGACGACGAGGTTGTTGAGGACCGGGGTCCACATCATGGCGCCGAAGCGACCGCGGGCGTTGAGCACTTGACCGAGCAGGGTGAACAGGCCGTAGAAGAGGATCTGCGGGAGGCAGAACCGGGCCAGGGCGACGGTGGTGTCCAGCCGGTCGCCGTCGTAGGGGGTGTACGCGCCGACGATGGCCGGGGCGGCGAACACGGCGACGGCGGTGAGCGTGACGAGGGCGACGGTGCAGGCGGTGAGCAGCCGGTCGGTGTAGGCGGCGCCGCCGTCCGCGTGTTCCCTGGCCGCGCGCACCAGCTCGGGGACGAAGACGGCGTTGAGGGCTCCGCCGACGAGCAGCATGTACAGGATGTTGGGCACGGTGTTGGCGACGGCGTAGGAGTCGCCGAGCCACAGGACGCCGAGGGCCGCGACGACGACCGCGGAGCGGACGAAGCCGGTGGCGCGGGAGACGATCGAACCGGCGGCCATGAGGGCGCCGCTGCGCATCAGCGAGCCGCCGCCCCTGACGGGGTCCTCGGTGACGGTGGGCCCGGCGGGTGCCGCGGCCGGACTCGCTCCGGTGGCGGTCATCGGGGCCTCCAGGTCGGTGACGCCTCGACGGGGCGTCGTCGGGCGGGCGGAAGTTGGAGCGTATCCGTCCGTCCGGCACGTCCCGGAGGGGGGTCTTTCGCGGGCGGATCCCCGTCCGGGTAGGGCCTTTCGACCCTGCTTCCACGGCGAAGGTCCCGGACGGGGAGCGGGAGGGGGGCCTTGAGGGGCCCCGTGGACGTCCGGGAAAGATCGTCCGGATATTTTCCGCAAAACGCGCAACCCGAAGGCGTCCCGTGCGCTCCTTGCTTACGGACGATCGATACTTTCGGAGGGGTTTTCGTTGAGCCGCACACGCCGTACCGCACTGCCGCGTCGTCGGGGCCGTCACGCCACGCTGGCGGGCACCGCACTCCTGGCCGCCGCGCTGACCGCCTGCGGGGGCGGTTCGGACGCCGGTGGGGACGGCAAGGCCGAGATGAAGCAGAAGCCGGCCATGGCGGTGTCGGTGAACCTGACGGGCGACCAGGTCAAGGCGGGCGAGCCCGTCACGGTGACGGTGGCCGAGGGCAAGCTCGCGCAGGTGAAGGTGACGGACGGTAAGGGCGGCGAACTGCCCGGGCGGATATCCGCCGACGGGAAGAGCTGGACCTCCGAGCGCAACGCCTCGCCGGGCACCGAGTACAAGGTGGAGGCGCAGAACACCGACAGCCGGAGCGCGAACACCCAGTTCAAGACCTCGGCGGCGGACAAGGTGAACAAGGTCTCGATCAACATCCCCAAGGGCAGCACGGTGGGTGTCGCGATGCCCGTCTCGCTCGTCTTCGACAACCCGGTGAAGAACAAGGCCGAGGTGGAGAAGCAGCTGAAGGTGACGGCCTCGGACAACACCGAGGGATCGTGGGGCTGGTTCAAGGACTACTCCGGCAAGGACCGGGTGGACTGGCGGCCCAAGGAGTACTGGAAGTCCGGCACGGACGTGAAGGTCGAGATGAACCTGAACGGTGTGGACTCCGGCCAGGGCGGCGGGCTGTTCGCCCGTGACTACAACACCGAGTTCAAGATCGGCAAGGACCGGCGGATCGAGGTCAGTCTCGACACGAAGAAGCTGTCGGTGACCGAGGGCGGTCAGGTGGTCAGCACGATCCCCGTCTCGGCGGGCACTCCCGGCGGCCAGAAGGCCTCGTGGTCCGGGAAGATGGTGCTGATGGCGAAGGAGGGCACCATCCGGATGGACTCCCAGACGGTGGGCCTGGGCGACTCCTACGACAAGATGGTCGACTACTCGATGCGGCTGACCCGGTCGGGCATGTACGCGCACGCGGCCCCGTGGAACTCCGCCAACTTCGGCAACGCCAACACCAGTTCCGGCTGCGTGGGCATGAGCGACGCCAACGCGAAGTCGTTCTACGGGCAGGTGCAGGTCGGCGACCCCTTCGAGGTCGTCGGCAAGGGCTCGAAGGGTAACGCCGAGCTCGGCAACGGCTACGGCGAGTGGAACCTGTCCTGGGACGAGTGGAGGGCCAAGAGCGCGCTGGGCGCCGGCGCGCAGAACGGCTGACCCCGGCGGGGGCCTCCGCTCCCCCTCCACCGTGTTGACTATTGGTCAATTGTTACCACCACGTAACTTACTCACGGGTTACCCCGAGTAAGCCCCTCCCGTTACCGTCGGGTCACTTTGACACCGGCGCACGTGAGGAGCGACCGATGCCAGTCCGCACCACCACCGCAGCAGCCGTGGCGGGCATGCTCGCCGCCGCCGCCCTGGGCCTGGCCCCCCACCAGGCCCAGGCGGCGTCGGCGACCGTGCCCACCGCTGCCGCCGCCGCTCAGCCGGAGCTGCGCTTCCACGACATCCCCGGCTCCGGCGGCATCACCCTCAAGGGCAACGTCTTCACCCCCGCGGGTGCCGTTCCCGGCCGGACGTACCCGCTGATCGTGCTCCCCACCAGCTGGGGCATGCCGCAGATCGAATACATCGCCCAGGCGCGCAAGCTCGCCGACTCCGGCTACGTCGTGGTCGGTTACACCTCGCGCGGCTTCTGGCTCTCCGGCGGCGAGATCGAGACGGCCGGCCCCGCGGACGTCGCCGACGTCTCCGCCGTCATCGACTGGGCCCTCGCCACCACTCCCGCCGATCCCGCCCGCATCGGCCTGGGCGGGGTCTCGTACGGCGCCGGGATCAGCCTGCTGGCCTCGGCTCACGATCCGCGGATCAAGGCCGTGGTCGCGCTCAGCGGCTGGGCCGATCTCATCGAGTCCATCTACTCGGGACGCACCCAGCACCTCCAGGCCGCCGGCCTGCTCGGCGCCGCCGGCGCCATCACCGGCCGCCCCGGCCCGGAACTGCGCCAGATCCTCGGCGACTTCCTCGGCTCCAAGCTGGACAAGGAACAGGCGATGATCGACTGGGGCCGCAAGCGGTCCCCCGCCGAGAAGGTCGACCGGATCAACGCCAACGGCGCCGCCATCATGCTCGGCAACGCCTGGGGCGACACCATCTTCCCGCCCAACCAGTACGCCGCCTTCTACGAGAAGCTGACCGGCCCCAAGCGCCTGGAGTTCCGCCCCGGGGACCACGCCACCGCCGAGGCCACCGGCCTGCTCGGGCTGCCCAACGACACCTGGACCAACGCCCACCGCTGGTTCGACCGCTACCTCAAGGGCGAACGCAACGGGGTGGACACCGAGGCCCCCGTCCAGATCAAGTCCCGCAGCACCGGCGGCTACGAGGGCTACACCGACTGGAAGTCGGTCGGCTCCGGCGGCACCGAGCGGATCGCCCTCGCCGACAGCGAGCACGTCTTCGCCAACGTGGACTCCGGCGCCAACGGCGGCATCGTCATGCTCTCCAACCTGCTCGACCAGTTCCTGAAGACGCCCCCGATCGCCTCGATCCCCCTCCTGCCCCGCTCCTTCGCCGCCGTCTGGCAGTCGCCGCGCTACGACGAGGAGCGCCGCGTCCGCGGCACCGTCCGGCTGCACACCACCGTGACGCCCACCAAGGGCGACGGCACGTTCGTCGCCCACCTCTACGACGTCGGCCCGCTCGGCCTCGGCAAGCTCGTGACCAACGCCCCGTACACCTTCCACGGCAAGACCCCCGGACAGGCCTTCGGGGTGGACCTGGAGCTCTTCTCCACCGCCTACGACGTACCCGAGGGCCACCGGCTCGCCGTCGTCGTGGACACCGTCGACCCGCTCTACATCGAACACAACCCGACCGGCGCGCAGCTGACCTTCTCCTCGCCGCGCACCGATCCGAGTTGGGTCTCCGTGCCGCTGCGCGAGCAGTGATCCACGGCTGCTGCCGGGCGGTGGGTGCGCCCGCGCGCCGCTACCTCCCCGGCAGCAGCCCTCCCGGACCGGCCTCCGGGACGGCCACCGCCTCGGTCTTGGGGTTGCCCCGCTCGCGCCGGGCCACCCAGGTCGCGAACCAGGACAGCAACATGCACATGCCGATGTAGATCGGCGAGATGATCATCACCACGGGGATGAACGGCAGGTCGTAGTCCAGGTTGGAGGCGATCAGCTTGCCCGCGTGCAGGAACTCCTCGTAGGTGATCAGGTAGCCCAGCGAGGTGTCCTTCAGGGCCACCACGAGCTGGCTGATGATCGTCGGCAGCATCGCCCGCACGGCCTGCGGGGCGAGCACGTACGTCATGACCTGCGTCTTGCGCATGCCGAGCGCGTACGCCGCCTCGCGCTGCCCCTTCTCCACGGCGTTGATGCCCGTGCGGAAGACCTCGGCCAGGACCGATCCGTTGTACAGGGTCAGCCCGGCGACCAGGGCGGGCAGCGGCTGGACCTTCAGCGCCACGAAGATGAAGAAGATCATCACCAGCACCGGCATGGCCCGGAAGAACTCCACGCACAGCGTCGCCAGCCAGCGCACGGGCCGGTGGACCGAGAGCCGGCCGCAGGCGAGCACCGCGCCGAGCAGGAGGGAGAGCACCGAGGCGTAGACGAAGGCCTTGAGGGTGTTCCACAGACCCCTGAGCAGCAGTTCCTGGATCCCCTCGTAGGTGAAGGGGCTCCACTTGGCGGCGGTGAACTGCTCGGTGTCGAACAGCAGGTAGAGGATCCAGGCCAGCAGCCCGAGGATCAGCACCGTGGAGCCGATCCCGTAGAACAGGTGCCGGCGTCGGGCCCGCGGGCCGGGGATGTCGTAGAGGGCGGAGGACCCCAGGTCCCCGTGCAGCCCGTGCGCGGTCATCGGGCGACTCCGAAGCGCTTCTCCAGCACGTGGAAGAGCAGGCTGATGGACAGGGTGATGATCAGGTATCCCACGGCGATCCAGACGAAGGTCCAGATGATGCTGTAGCCGAGTTCGTTGAGGGTCTTGTAGGTGCCCAACAGTTCGTTGACGCTGAAGGCGCCGGCGATGGCCGAGTTCTTGGCGAGGGCGATCAGCGTGGAGCCGACGGGCGGGATGACGGAGCGGAAGGCCTGCGGGAGGATCACCGACCCCAGGTTCTGCTCGAAGGACATGCCCAGGCTGCGGGCCGCCTCGCCCTGCCCCTTGGGCACCGTGTTGATGCCCGAGCGCAGCACCTCGCAGATGAAGGCGGAGGTGTAGCAGCCGAGGGCGAGGACGGCGAAGAGCTGGAAGGGCAGGACGATCCCGAAGCGGGGCAGGCCCAGCAGCACGGCGAAGAAGAGCAGGGTGAGGGGGGTGTTGCGCAGCACGGTCACCCAGACCGTGCCGAAGACGCGGAAGGATCCGACGGGCGCGACCCGGAAGGAGGCCATCAGGAAGCCCAGTACCAGGGCGAGGAGGCTGGCGTAGACCGTCAGCTCCACGGTGCCCAGGAAGCCCTTCCCGTAGAGGGCGAAATTGTCGGTGAGTACGTCCATGGTGGTGCGCTCTCCCCTCAGCCCGCCGGGTAGCGGTCGATGGCGGGCGGTGTCGGGGCCGGCTCGCCGGACAGGCCGAGAGTGGCCTCGTAGGCCTTCTGCCAGTTGCCGTTCTTCTCGTTCTCCGCCAGCGCGTCGTCGAGGGCGAAGCGCAGGGCGTTGTCCGAGCGCGGTACGCCGATGCCGTAGGGCTCGTTGGAGAAGCGGTCGCCGACCACCTTCAGCTCCTCGGGGACCTTGGCCGCGTAGCCCAGCAGGATGGAGTCGTCGGTGGAGACGGCGTCGACCTGGTAGGTCAGCAGGTTGTCCACGCAGACGGAGTAGGTGTCGTAGGCGACGAGGACGGCCTTCGGGTACTCCTTCTGGAGCCGCTGGTAGGGGGTGGATCCGGCGGCCGAGCAGACCTTCTTGCCGGCGAGGTCGTCGGGGCCCTTGATGTCCTCCTCGTCCTTGCGGACCAGGAGGGACTGGCCGGCCATGAAGTAGGGCCCGGCGAAGCCGACCTGCTTCTTGCGGTTGTCGGTGATCGTGTAGGTGCCGACGTAGTAGTCGATCTGGCCGTTCTGCAGGGCGGTCTCGCGGTTGGCCGAGGCGATGGTCTTGTACTCGATCGTCTTGGGATCGAAGCCGAGGGCCGCCGACATCATCTTGGCGATCTCGACGTCGAAGCCGGAGTACCGGCCGCTCGCGGGATCCTTCTCCCCCATGTACGGCTGGTCCTCCTTGACGCCGACCACCAGGTGGCCGCGTTTCCTGGCCCTCTCCCAGGTCGGTGACTGCGGCAGCCGGAAGTCGGTGGCGACCTTGTAGACGGGGAGGTCCTCGGGCTGTGGTCCCTTGACGGAGGGGCTGCCGGGTTTGCCGCAGCCGGCCACGGCGAGGAGCAGGACGAGGAGGAGGGCGCCCAGTGCGCGGGTGTGTTTCATCGGGAGCCCCTCAGTGCTTGAGGATCTTGGAGAGGAAGTCCCGGGCCCGCTCGCTCTCGGGGGCGGTGAAGAAGTCCTCCGGGGTGCGGTCCTCGACGATCCTTCCGTCGGCCATGAAGACGACCCGGTTGGCCGCGGAGCGGGCGAAGCCCATCTCGTGGGTGACGACGACCATCGTCATGCCCTCGGAGGCGAGCTGCTGCATGACCTCCAGCACCTCGTTGATCATTTCCGGGTCGAGCGCCGAGGTGGGCTCGTCGAAGAGCAGCGCCTTCGGGCTCATGGCCAGGGCGCGGGCGATGGCCACGCGCTGCTGCTGGCCTCCGGAGAGCTGGGCGGGGTACTTGTCCGCCTGGTCGGCGAGGCCCACCCGGTCCAGCAGCTCCCGGGAGCGCTTGTCCGCCTCGTCCTTCTTGCGCTTCCTGACCTTGATCTGCGCGAGCGAGACGTTGGCCAGGACGGTCTTGTGCGCGAAGAGGTTGAACGACTGGAAGACCATGCCGACCTCGGCCCGCAGCCCGGCGAGGTCCTTGCCCTCGGCGGGGAGCGGCCGGCCGTCGAGGGTGATCGTGCCCGACTCGATGGTCTCCAGCCGGTTGATCGTCCGGCAGAGGGTGGATTTCCCGGAGCCGGAAGGGCCGATGATCACCACCACCTCCCCGCGGCCGACGGTGAGGTTGATGTCCTGGAGGACGTGCAACGTCCCGTAGTGCTTGTTGACGTCCCGCAGCTCGATCAACGGATCGACGGCCATACGCTGCCCTGCCCACTTGTCGGTGTGTCGAGGTCAGCGCAAACTATCCAGCCGCCGAAGGCGACTTCCCCCCGACACGCTAAAAGGTACATAAAGCACACCGGGTGCGTTGCGGCACCGGGCGATGGGCGGCGGGTGGTGGGCGGCGGCAGTCAGGCCTCGGAGGCCTCGGCGTAGGCCTGGCTGAGTTCGGGGGACCCGGTCATCGCCCAGGAGACCCCCGACGCGAGCACGTCCAGCTCCCGCCCCGATTCCAGCCGGATCATCGGGCGGCCGTTGGGCCAGACCTGCCAGGCGGTTCCGGGGACGGTCCGGACGACCACCGTCCCGAGGTAGAAGCCGGCGTCGTTGCCCAGCCAGGGCACGGCCTCGGGGTCCCGCCGCCAGCGCGGCATCAGCTGGTCGAGGGCCTCCAACGAGCCCGGGGTCTGGTCGAGTTCGAGACCGGCCGACCTCGCCTGGGCCCGCAGCATCTCGCACTCCGAGAACAGTTCGGCGATGCCCTCGGGATCGTCCGCGAGGGCGACGGCGAGTCCCGCACCCTGTTCCGTTTCGTGCCGGTTCAGCCAGTTGGCCAGGAAAGGGATGTGCATGCAGCCCAGCGTGGCACCAGGAAGCGCCGCCGGCCACAGGGCGCGCCTGTCCGGCCGGGATCGCGGGATCCCGGCCGGGGTCCTCAGACCTCCAGGTCGACGACGACCGGCGCGTGGTCGGAGGCGCCCTTGCCCTTGCGCTCCTCGCGGTCGACGTACGCGTCCTTGACCGCCTTCACGAAGGGCTCGTTCCCGTAGACGAGGTCGATGCGCATGCCCCGGTTCTTGGGGAACGCGAGCATCCGGTAGTCCCAGAAGGTGTACGGCCGGTCGTACTTGAGCGCCCGCGGGAAGACGTCGGACAGGCCGGCGGCGCGCAGCGCCTCCAGCGCGGCCCGCTCCGCCGGGGTGACGTGCGTGAGACCCGCGAAGACCGCCGGGTCGTAGACGTCCTCGTCGGTCGGCGCCACGTTGAAGTCGCCGAGCACCGCGAACGGACGTGATCCCTTCGCGTCTTCCGCGATGGCGGTGGTGAGGGCGCCGAACCAGTTCAGCTTGTAGCCGTAGTGGTCGTGCTCGACCTCGCGGCCGTTGGGCACGTAGACCGACCAGACGCGCACGCCGCCGCAGGTGGCGGAGATGGCGCGGGGCTCCTGCACGCCCTCGTAGTCCGGCCCGTCGGGCAGGCCCGTCACCACGTCCTCCAGGCCGACCTTGGAGAGGAGGGCGACGCCGTTCCACCGGCCGGTGGCGTTGACCACGGACTCGTAGCCCAGCTCGCGCAGCTCGGCGGCCGGGAACTGCTCCGCCGAGCACTTGGTCTCCTGGATGCAGAGCACGTCCGTGCCGGAGCTCTCCAGCCAGGCGAGCAGCCGCGGCAGCCGGGCGGTGATCGAGTTGACGTTGTACGTGGCGATGCGCATGCGTCCCAACCTACCGCCCCGCACCGACAGTCACAGGTCGGTGTGGTCCCCGGCGGTGAGTCGGCCGTGGGGCGCGCCGGACAGGGCGTTCAGGGCCGTGTCGTAGATGGGTCGGGCGATGTCGGAGAGGTAGGCGTCGTGGATGTCGATGGTCCGGTTCGGCTTGACCTCGCGGACGTAGTCGATCACCTCGGCCACCTTGTTCCAGGGGGCGTGCACCGGGATCATCAGCGTCTCGACGGGCACCCCGGGCACCGTCAGCGCGTCCCCGGGGTGGAAGAGGGAGCCGTCCACGAGGTAGCCGACGTTGGTGACGCGCGGGATGTCCGGGTGGATCACCGCGTGCAGTTCGCCGTGCGCCCGGACCTCGAAGCCGGCGGCCTCGAAGGCGTCGCCGTGGCCCACGGTGTGCACGCGGCCCGGGTAGGCGGGGGCGAGCCTCTCCGCGACGGCGCGCAGCGTCCACAGCCTGGCGGCCGGGTTCGCGTCGAGCGCGGCCCGCAGCCGGCCCTCCTCGAAGTGGTCGGGGTGCTCGTGCGTGACCAGGAGGGCGTCCGCCCCGAGGCCCGCGTCGGGTTCGCTGAAGGCGCCCGGGTCGATGACGAGCGTGCGCCCGTCCTTCTCCAACTGGACGCAGGAGTGCAGCCGCTTGGTGAGCTTCATGATCCCAGGCTAGGGCCTGTCGTCAATGTCCCGTCGTCGCCCGCGGGGGGGGGCGAGGCGGACGGGACTTCGGCGACGGGCCCCGGGCCGTCCGGGGCCCGTCCCGCCCGCGGTCACCGCTACGGAACGGTGGTGGAGACCACGTAGACCCTGGGGTTGGCGGGGTTGGTGAGGTCGACCGTGACGTCCCGGGTGGGGCGCGGGTCCCGTGCGTCCAGGGTGACCCCGTACCACCGGTGCTTCGGGCTCCAGCTCCAGCCGGCGACGCCGGCGTCGTGCGCGGAGATCGACACCCCGGGAGTGAGTGCCGCGCGGTCGGTGCCGATGTCGGCCAGGAAGGCGTCGAACTGCGCCGGCGTGACCCCGAACTGGACGTAGAGCCGGCTGGTGCGCCAGTTGTTGGTCTCCAGGTAGCCGACGCGTGAGGCCAGCAGCGGGATGGGCACCTCGTAGATGCTGCGCTGCACCTTGGACGGCCAGGCCTCGCGCACCTTGACCGCGCCGACCTTCGCGGCCTTGTCGCGGCCGCTCTGCCGGCTCTGCTGGGCGGAGACGGCGAGGTAGCCCGCCGGGACCCCGACGAGCAGCAGGATGATGATCGCGGTGATCCACCGGCGTCGGACGACGTGTCTGCGGTCCTCGGTGGTGGGCGCGGGCGTGCCGCCGGCCCCGGGGGACGGGGCCTGGTGGGGCAGGGAGGGCGGGGTCACTGCTGTCCTGTGTCCTTGGCGTCCGGGGCGTCGGAGGAGCCGGTGGCGGCGCGCCGGCCGAGCTGCGCGTAGCGCTCGTAGCGTTCGTGGCGCTCGACGCGGCGGCGGGTGGCGCGCCGGAAACGGCGGGCGACGAGCCGGGCGAGGTCGGCGGCGCCGACCATGCCGGCCTCGGGTCCGAGCTGGGCCTTGGCGATGCGGGCCTCGGGGCGGTAGCCGCGACCGGTGAGGTGGCGCCGGAAGGCGTCCCGGGCGGGGCCGATGAGCAGGTCGTCGGCGGCGCTGACGCCACCGCCGATGACGAAGCAGGAGGGGTCGAGGGCGGCGGCGAGGTTGGCGATGCCGACGCCGAGCCACTGGCCGATGTCCTGGAGGAGCTCGACGCACATGGCGTCGCCCTCGCGGGCCAGCTCGGTGATGAGCGGGCCGGTGATCTCGGCGACGTTGCCGCCGACGCGGGCGATGATGTTGTAGGCGACCGGGGAGTCTGCGGCGGCGAGCTCGCGGGCCTCGCGGACCAGGGCGTTGCCGGAGCTGTACTGCTCCCAGCAGCCGCGGTTGCCGCAGGGGCAGCGGTGCCCGCCGGGCACGACCTGCATGTGGCCGAACTCACCGGCGACCCCGTAGCGGCCGCGTTTGACCTGGCCGCCTTCGAGGATCGCGCCGCCGATGCCGGTCCCCAGCGTGATCATGACGAGGTGGTCCTCGCCGCGGCCGGCGCCGAAGCGCCATTCGGCCCAGGCGGCGGTGTTGGCATCGTTGTCCACCATGACCGGGACCGCGAGCCGCGACTGGAGGGCGTCGCGCAGCGGCTCGTCGCGCCAGGCCAGGTGGGGGGCGAACAGGACGCGGGAGCGGTCGGCGTCGACCCAGCCGGCCGCCCCGATGCCCACGGCGTGGACGTCGTGCCGGTCGGACAGGTCCAGCACCAGCTCGACGATGGTGTCCTCGACGACCTTGGGGCTCTTGGACTTGTCGGGGGTCTCGGTGCGGATCTTCTCCAGGATGACCCCGTCGGCGTCCACGACACCGGCCATCACCTTGGTGCCGCCGATGTCGATGCCGACGGTCGGGACGCGCGGGGCGGTCAGCAGCGACCTGCGCTCACGGGTCCCGACGGTCCGCAGGACGGTGCCCCGCGCCGACCCCCGGTGGGCGAGCGTGAAGTCCCGGTACGTGCTCATCGAGTCGTGTCGTCCCTCAGTGTGCGGTGGTGCCCGGTGCGGCGCCGGGTGCGGCGTCCGGTCCTGATTCTGCCACCCGCTCCAGCTCGTGGCTCAGCTCGTCCAGCTCGGAGCCGCCCGCCATCTGGCGGGTGAGCTCGTCCAGGGTGATCGATTCCCGGGTGTGGCTGCCGGCCATCGTGCCGCGCTTGAGGAGCACGAAACGGTCCCCCACCAGGTACGCGTGGTGCGGGTTGTGGGTGATGAGGACGACGCCCAGGCCCGCGTCGCGGGCGGCGGCGACGTACTTGAGGACGACGCCGGACTGCTTCACGCCGAGGGCGGCGGTCGGCTCGTCCAGGACGAGCACCTTCGCGCCGAAGTACACGGCCCGGGCGATGGCCACGCACTGGCGCTCGCCGCCGGACAGGGTGCCGATGGGCTGGTCCACGTCGCGCAGGTCGATGCCCATGCGCAGCAGCTCGGCGCGGGTGGTGCGGCGCATGAGGTCCACGTCGAGGCGGCGGAACGGGCCGCGGCCCTTCGTCGGCTCGGAGCCGAGGAAGAAGTTGCGCCAGACGGGCATGAGCGGGACGACCGCCAGGTCCTGGTAGACGGTGGCGATGCCGCGGTCGAGGGCCGCCCGGGGGTTCGCGAGGACGGTTTCCGCGCCCTCGATCTCGAAGGTGCCGGCGTCGTGCCGGTGCAGCCCCGCGATGATCTTGATGAGGGTGGACTTGCCGGCGCCGTTGTCGCCGAGCACGCAGGTGATCTCGCCGGCCGAGACCTCCAGGGAGACCCCCTGGAGGGCGCGGATGTTGCCGTAGTACTTGCTGACGTCCGTCAGCCGCACCAGGCCCTCACCGGCCGCGGCGCCCGTCGTGGACTCGTTCTTCGCGTTCACTTGCTCGCCTCCGCCCGCTTGCGCACCCATGCGTTGAGCAGCGTCGCCAGGAGCAGCATCCCGCCGAGGAAGAACTTGAACCAGTCCGGGTTCCACTGGGCGTAGACGATGCCGTTGCTGGTCATGCCGAAGATGAAGGCGCCGACGGCCGAGCCGATCGCGGAGCCGTAGCCGCCGGTCATCAGACAGCCGCCGATGACGGCCGCGATGATGTACAGGAACTCGTTGCCGACGCCCTCGCCCGACTGGACGACGTCGAAGGAGAACAGGATGTGCTGCCCGGAGATCCAGGCGCACAGCGCGACGCCCATGTAGAGGCCGATGCGGGTCTTGACCACGGGCACGCCGGTCGCGCGGGCCGCGTCGGCCCCGCCGCCCACCGCGAAGATCCAGTTGCCGGCGCGGGTGCGCAGCAGGATCCAGGTGGCGACGGCGACGAGGACCAGCCACCACAGGATCGTGACCTTGAGGGTGACGGAGCCGACGTTCCACTGGGAGGCGAAGAGCGCCCGGGCGGAGGAGAAGCCCTCCATGTCGGCGATGCTCTTGGTGGAGACGGAGCCGCTGATCAGTTTGGTGAAGCCGAGGTTCAGGCCGGTCAGCATCAGGAAGGTGCCGAGCGTGATGATGAAGCTCGGCAGCTTCGTGCGGGTCAGCATGAATCCGTTGAAGAAGCCGATCGCGAGGGTGACCAGCAGCGACACGAGCACGCCGACCCAGACGTTGGCCGTCATCTGGTAGCTGAACATCGAGCTGAACAGGGCCGACGTGGTGACCATGACGCCCGCGGAGAGGTCGAACTCCCCGCCGATCATGAGCATCGCGACCGGCACCGCCATGATCCCGATGGTGGAGGCCGAGTAGAGGATCGTGCTCAGGCTGGAGGCCCGCAGGAAGCTGTCGGCCGCGAAGGAGAAGAAGACGAACACGGCGACCGCTCCGACGACCGCGCCCAGCTCGGGCCGGGCGAGGAGGCGGCGCAGCAAGGAGGCCGGCGCGAGGCGCTCGTCGGCGGTGGGGGCGGCGGCGCTCATCGGGTGCCCCGCTTGATGTACTCCTCCAGCTCGGTGGCCTCGGCCCCGGTGACGATCTGCGGCCCGGTGAGCACCGGGCGGCCGCCGCCGAGGACGTCCGCGTTGTAGCGGTAGAGCCACAGCAGGTCCACGGCCTGGTAGCCCTGGAGGTAGGGCTGCTGGTCCACGGCGAAGCCGAGGGCGCCGGACTTCAGGTCCCGGGCGACGGATTCGTTGAGGTCGAAGGTGTCCACCTCGGCCTTGCTGCCCGCCGCGTCCTTCGCCTTGACGGCGGTCGGGGCGAACGGGGCGCCCAACGTGACGAGCGCGTCGACGGACGGGTCGGCCTGGAGCTTCGCCTGGATGGCCGCCTGCACGGACGGCATGTTGGTGCCCTCGACGTAGAGGTTCTCCATCGTCCCCCCGAAGGTCTTCTTCGCTCCGGCGCAGCGCTGCTCGTGGCCGACGTTGCCCTGCTCGTGCAGGATGCAGACGGCCTTCTTCCTGCCGCGCTTGGTGAGCTCTGCGCCGACCGCCTCGCCCGCGATCTCCTCGTCCTGCCCGATGTGGGTGAGGGCCCCGTAGGCGGCGGACTGGGCGGACCCGGAGTTGACCGTGATCACCGGGATGCCGGCCTTGACCGCCTTGCCGATGACGTCCTTGAGGGCGTCGGGCTTGGCGAGGCTGACGATGATCCCGTCGACCTTCTGGTCGATGGCGTTCTGCACGAACTGGGCCTGCTGCTGCGCCTGGTCGTCGTGGGAGTAGACGAAGTTGATGTTGTCCTTCGCCGAGGCCTCCTTGGCGCCCTTCTGCACGATGTCCCAGAAGGTGTCGCCGTCGCCCGCGTGGGTGACCATCGCGAAGGTCCAGCGCGGTGTGGAGACGGCCGGCCGGCCGGCATCGGCCTTCGCCCGCTCCTCGGCGCGCTTGCCGCCGGTGCTGCTGCAACCCGCGAGGGAGGCTCCCAGTACCACCGCGAGCACCGCGCCCACGACGCGTACCCCTGTCCGAACCCTAGCCACGTCGCCGCGCCCTTCCCTCGTCCGCCATCAATCGGTCATTCCGGTTCCAGCCGCCCAGTATCCGCCACAGTGGACCATGAAGGGCCATCGGGGCATGCGCGGGCAGATTGACAGGTCCCCCGTACGGGGTCACGTTGAGTGCATGCGCATCGGGCTCATCGGAACCGGCCGCATCGGTTCGTTCCACGCGGCCACACTGGCCCGCCACCCGGACGCCGGCTCGCTGCTGCTCGCCGACGTCGATGCCGGTCGGGCCGCGCGGCTCGCGGACCGGCTGGGGGCCACGGCCGCGCCGAGCGTGGAGCAGGTCTTCACCTGGGGGGTGGACGCCCTCGTCGTGGCCTGTTCGACGCAGGGGCACGCCGAGCTGGTGTTGCGGGCGGTGCGCGCCGGGCTGCCGGTGTTCTGCGAGAAGCCGATGGCCCCGGACCTGGCGCGCAGCCTCACAGTGCTGCGGGAGGTGACGGCCGCCGGCGGGGTGCTCCAGTTGGGCTTCATGCGGCGTTTCGACGCGGGGCTGCGCGCCGCGCGGGACCTGGTCCGCTCGGGGGCGCTGGGCAGGCTGCACACCGTACGGACGATGACGTCCGACCCGGCTCCGCCGGCCGCCGGGTACCTGGCGGCCTCGGGGGGTCTGTACCGGGACTGCCTGGTCCACGACTTCGACATGGTCCGCTGGGTGACCGGGCACGAGGTCGTCGAGGTGTACGCGGCCGCTTCGGACGCGGGGCCGCCGCAGTTCCGCGAGAGCGGCGACGTCGACACCGCCGCGGCCCTCCTGACCCTGGACGACGGGACGCTCGTCACCAGCTCCGGGACCCGGTGCAACGGCGCCGGGTACGACGTCCGGATGGAGCTGGCCGGGGAGCGGGACCAGGTTTCGGCCGGGCTCGACGACCGTACGCCGATCGCCTCCACCGAACCGCAGGGCCCGCCCGCGGCGAGCAAGCCCTGGGGCGGGTTCCTGGAGCGCTTCGGCCCCGCGTACGAGGCCGAGCTGGCGGCCTTCGTCCGGCTGGTCCGGGGCGAGGGCCCCAATCCGTGCGACGGCCGGGAGGCGCTCGCCGCCTTCCGGGTCGCGGAGGCGTGCGAGCTGTCCCGCCGGGAGCGGCGGCCGGTGCGGCCGGCGGAGCTCCCGGACCTGTGAGCGGGCCCGGCGACGGGCGTTCACGGTCCGGCGCCTACCAGCGCACCGGGTACTGCTTGACGCCGCGGACCAGGGCGCCGCTGATCCATTCGCGCTGTCCGGGCACCTCGGCGAGGTCCGGGAAGCGCTCCAGCAGGGCGCGCAGGGCGATGCGGCCCTCCATGCGGGCGAGCGGGGCGCCCAGGCAGAAGTGGATGCCGTGGCCGAAAGCCATGTGGCCGGGGCCCCGGCGGCGGATGTCGAAGACGTCGGGTTCCGCGAAGCGGGACGGGTCGCGGTCGGCGCCGGCCAGCGAGATCAGGACCGCCGAGCCCTCCTCGATGAAGGTTCCGCCGATCTCCAGGTCCTCGCGGGCGAAGCGGAAGGTGGAGGTCTCCACCGGGCCGTCGTAGCGCAGGATCTCCTCGACCGCTCCGTCGATCAGCCCGTCGAAGTCGGCGCGCAGCGCCGCGAGCTGCTCGGGGTGGGCGAGCAGTGCCCGTACGCCGTTGGTGATGAGGTGGCTGGTGGTCTCGAAGCCGCCGATCATCAGCAGGAAGGCCATGGCGACGAGTTCCCGCGGGGTGAGGCGGTCGCCGTCGTCGTCGCGGCTCAGGGTCCAGGCGCTGAGCAGGTCCTCGCCGGGGTCGGCGCGCTTGGCGTCGGTGAGTTCGGTGAGGTAGGCGGTCATCTCCCGCAGGGCGGTGTCCTCGGCCGCCTGGCCGGTGGGCGAGACGATCTCGACGGACCACGCGCCGAAGGGCTCGCGTTCGGCGTGGGGCACCCCGAGGAGCTCGCAGATGACCGTCATCGGCAGGGGGTGGGCGAACGAGGTCACCAGGTCCGCGCCGCGGGAGGGGTCCGCCTCCATCGCGTCGAGCAGGTCGTTGGTGATCTGCTCGACGCGGGGGCGCAGGTCCTCGACCCGGCGCGAGGTGAAGGGGCGGGAGACCAACCGGCGCAGCCGCGTGTGGTGGGGCGGGTCGGCGCGGTGCATGTTGTCGCTCGCGTCGGTGGTCTCGCGGTCGGCGTAGCTGCGGCCGGATGTCAGCCAGTTCTTCGAGATGGCGGGGTGGACGAGGGCCTGCCGCGCCGCCTCGTCCCCGACGATGAGACAGATTTCCGTGCCGTCCGTCGCCTTGACCCGGTGGACGGGTCCCTCTTCCCTCATCCGCGCGTAGTGCGGGTACGGGTCTTCGTTGAAGTCTTCGGCGATCGAACTGATGTCGAGAACGGGCATGACGGCCACAGTAGGCCCGACGATCAAGCAGGGAGGAGCTACTTTCGGACAATCGTTCAGCCTGCGGCGCGACGACCCCACGCGGTACCGGCCAGCACGAGGACGACCCCGGTCAGGCCGACGGCGCCGAGGTGCTCCCCGCCGATGGCGATGCCCGCCGCGGCCGCCCAGAGGGGTTCGGTGCCGAGCAGCAGGCTGACCCGGGAGGGCGAGGTGCGGCGTACGGCCCACATCTGCACGAAGAAGGCGAAGAGGGTGCAGAAGACGGAGAGGAAGGCGAGTCCGACCCACTGCGCGACGTCGAAGTCGGCCGCGGCCGCCCACGGGGAGGCGCCCGTCCCGGGCAGCGTCGCGAGCACGGCGAACACCAGGACGGCGCTGCCGAGCTGAACGGTGGTCAGGGAGAGCGAGTCCGCGTCCTGGACGGCCTTGATCCGGGCCATCAGCAGCACGTGGAGGGTGCGGGCGAGGGCGGCTCCGAGGATCAGCAGGTCGCCGAGGCCGGGGGCGGTGAACCCGGCGCCCTGGGTGAGCAGCACGACTCCCGCGACGGACACGGCCGCCGCGCCGAGGAAGGCGGGCGAGGGCGCGGTGCGGCGGACGGCCGATTCGGCGAGCGGCGTGAAGATCATCGTCAGGCTGATGATCAGCCCGGCGTTGGTGGCGGAGGTGTGGACCACCCCGTACGTCTCCAGCAGGAAGATCCCGCCGAGTACGAGGCCCAGCGCTCCCGCCCCGCGCAGCTGGGCGGGGGTCAGCGCGCGCAGCCGCTTGCGACCGGCGATGACGAGGACGGGCAGCACGAGCGCGAAGCGCAGCACGAGCACCGCGATCACGGTGTGGGTGGTGGTGACGCCCTTGGCCGCGAGGTAGCTGCCGCCCCAGACGACGGCGACGAGCAGCACGGGGAGGTCGGCGAGCCAGGCCCGGCGGGGGGCGAGGGCGGACGAGGGGGCGGCGAGGGTGGTCACCGGGGCGTCTCCAACGGCGGGAAGGGGTGGAGACTTCGGCGGCTCGCACGGGTGCGGGCCCACGGTAGCCGAGTCGATCTTCCGGGTCGACCGGATTCCGGGTACCGCGGGCCGACGCGCGCCCCCGACGGCCGCCCCGCCGTCGCCCCGCCGTCGCCCCGGCCCCTGCTGTCGGCCGCCACCCCCGGGCCGCTATTCGCCGATCGTGCCGAACCCGGCGCGGCCCGTGGGCCGGTAGGTGTGGATGGACGTGCCGCTCGTGGTGGTGCGGGAGGCCGTGAGCTCGAAGGCGGTCGGCAGGCCGCCGATGGAGAACAGCCGGCGGCCCCCGCCGAGGAAGACGGGGAAGGTCAGCAGGTTCAGCTCCTCGACGAGGTCGCGCGCGAGCAGCCACTGCGCCAGCTGTCCGCTGCCGTGCACCTGGAGCTCGCCGTCGGTCGCGTCCTTGGCCCGGACCACCTCCGCCTGGAGGTGCTCACCGTCCACGACGGTGGTGCCCGCCCAGGCGGGCTCCTTGAGGGTCGTGGAGGCCACGTACTTCGGCAGGGCGTTCAGCGGGCCCGCGATGGGGTCGGTGGGGTCGGTCTGCTTCGGCCAGTACCCGGCGAAGATCTCGTACGTCCTGCGCCCGAGGAGGAACGCCCCGGCGCGGTCGAACACCTCGGTCATGAACTCCCCCATGCCCTCGTCGGCGAAGGGGGCCAGCCAGCCGCCGTACTCGAACCCGCCGGTGGTGTCCTCCTGCGGCCCTCCGGGGGCCTGCATCACGCCGTCGAGGGTGAGGAAGGTGGTGAGGGTCAGCTTGCCCATGGCTCTGCGCTCCTTGGATCGGTCCGCTCCGGGTACCCCGTACACCGCTTCAGACTCCCCGTCCGCCCCGAACTCATCGGTGCGGCGCGCGTGAACGCGGTGTCCGATTCCCGCCGGCGCCCGACCCCCCACCTCCCATTTCATTGAACACGCAACGATTTATGGGGCGTGAGGGCCCCTGACGGGAGGAACCATGATGAACGGTGTCAACACGGTGGCCCTGGTGACCGGAGGCAGCCGCGGCATCGGGGCGGCCACCGCCCTGCGCCTGGCGCGGGACGGCATGGACGTCGCGATCACCTACGCCCGGGACGCGGAGGCCGCCGCCGGGGTCGTCGGCGGGATCGAGGCGCTGGGCCGGCGGGCCCTGGCCGTACGGTCCGACGCGGGCAGCCCCGACGGACCCGGGGCGGCCGTCGAGGAGACCGTGCGCGCGTTCGGCCGCATCGACGTGGTCGTCAACAACGCGGGCGTCGGCGTCCTGGGCCCGCTGGAATCCCTCAGCCCGGCGGACGTGGACCGGGTCCTCGACGTCAACGTACGGGGCGTCCTGCTGACCTCCCGGGCCGCGGTCGGCCGGATGGCGCGCGGCGGGCGGATCATCACCATAGGCAGTTGCATGACCCAGCGGGTGGCGGGGCCCGGCGGGACCCTGTACGCGATGAGCAAGGCCTCCCTGACGGGTCTGACCAGGGCGCTGGCCCGGGAGCTCGGCGAACGCGGCATCACCGCGAACCTGGTGCACCCCGGCCCGGTGGACACCGACATGAACCCGGCCGACGGACCGCTGGCCGGGCCGCAGGCCGCGGTGACGGCCCTCGGCCGGTTCGGCGCGCCGGACGAGGTCGCCTCGGTGGTGTCGTTCCTGGCCGGGCCGGGCGCCGGCTACGTCACGGGCGGCGAGTTCTCCGTGGACGGCGGGTACGCGGCGTAGCGCGCCGGTCGACGGGCCGGGTGGGCGCGGCGGCGGACACGCCGAAGGGGCGCACCGCATCGCGGTGCGCCCCTTCGGTCAGGGCCCGCGCCCCGGGGGTGTCGGCCCCCGGGGCAGTCGTCGGGAGGGGCTGCGTCAGCCGCCCAGCTCCTGGTGACGGGCGGCGTGCGCGGCCGTGCCCGTCTCCGTCAGCGATCCGAACAGACGCAGGCGGGAGAATCCGCCGTCCGGGAAGATGTCGATCCGCACGTGCGTGCCGACCGCCGGGGCGTCCAGCACGAAGCGGTGGTTGGTGTCGGGCTGCAGGCGGGTGCGCGGCAGGAACTCCGTCCACTCGCCCTCCTCGCCCGTCTTGACGGACAGCGAGGCCCAGCCGGCCGAGTTGCCCTTGAGGTACGCGGTGTCGATCTCGACGGCGCGGATCTCGGACTCGGCGACGAGCTGGTAGCGGATCCAGTCGTTGCCGTTGTCGCGGCGGCGGGCGGTCTCCCAGCCGTCGTCCATCTTGCGGGAGCGGCCCGGGTTGATGGTGTTGGTCGGCGGGGAGTAGAAGCGGTTCGACGCGTCCTGCACCGAGCCGCCGTTCTCCAGGGCGACCACGTCGAAGGTGCCGAGCGTGGCCAGCCACTGCGGGTCCGGGACGACCTCGCCGTAGACCCGCAGGCGGGCGATGCCGCCGTCGGGGTGCTGGTTGACGCGCAGGTGGGTGAAGCGCTGCTCCGCGGTGACCTCGTAGCCGTTGGCCGCGTGGCCGCCGACCGCGGTGCGCGGGACGAGCACGGTCCACTTGACGTCCTCGCCGAGGAGCTCCTCCGGGGTCGGCGCGAGGGCGCCTTCCCAGTTGGTGCCCTCGATGGAGACGGCCTGCGGCATGTTGCCGCGGAAGTGGGCGGTGTCGACGACGATGCCGCGGATCACGCCGGGGGCGCCGAGGCGCACCAGGGCGTAGTCGTGGTCCTCGGGGGTCGGCCACGGCTGGGTGGCGGAGACGCCGCGGCGGCGGCGGGTCTCCCAGCCGTCCATGACCTTGCCCTTGTGGCCGAAGTGCTCGGGGTCGAAGTGCGCGGCCTCGGCGATGAGCAGGTTCTCGCGCATGGCGAAGAACTCGTCGTTGGCGAAGGTGACACCGGCGCCCAGCTCACGGGCGGCGAGGTTCGCGTACTGGGTGAACGGGAAGTCCGCGGTGCGGTAGTCCGCGTACGGGTCGCCGCCCCCGTACGGGTTCGCGTTGCCGGTGAAGGATTCAATCGCCACTGTCAGTTCTGCCTTTCGAGGAGGAGGCCCTTGGGCTCGGTCGGGGTGCCGTGGTCGGAGATCTGCGTGCCGCGCAGCCAGGTGGACTTCACGACGCCGTGCAGGGTCTTGCCCGCGTACGCCGTGACCTGGTTGCGGTGGTGCAGTTCCGCGGGGTCCACGGTGAAGGTCTCTTCGGGGGCCAGGACGGCGAAGTCGGCGTCGCGGCCGACCTCGATCGCGCCCTTCCGCGCCAGTCCGGCGAGGGCCGCCGGGGCGGTGGACATCCAGCGGACGACGTCCTCCAGGCCGCGGCCGCGCTTGCGGGCCTCGGTCCAGATCGCCGGGAGGCCCAGCTGGAGGGAGGAGATGCCGCCCCACGCGGTGGCGAAGTCGCCGGTCTTCAGGTCCGCGGTGGAGGGCGAGTGGTCGGAGACGATGCAGTCGATGGTGCCGTCGGCCAGCGCGTCCCACAGGATGTCCTGGTTGGCGGACTCCCGGATGGGCGGGCAGCACTTGAACTCGGTCGCGCCGTCCGGGACTTCCTCGGCCGTGAGGGTGAGGAAGTGCGGGCAGGACTCGACGGTGATCTGCACGCCCTCGGCCTTGGCGGCGGCGATCAGCGGCAGCGCGTCGGAGGAGGACAGGTGCAGCACGTGGACGCGGGCGTTCAGCCGGCGCGCCTGGTCGATCAGGTTCTGGATCGCGGTGTTCTCGGCGTCCTTGGGACGGGAGGCGAGGAAGTCGGCGTACTTGGGGCCCGGGTTCTGCGGCGCGGACTCCAGGTGGTGCGGGTCCTCGGCGTGCACGATCATCAGGCCGCCGAAGCCGGTGATCTCGGCGAGCGAGGCGGCCAGTTGCTCCTGGTCCAGCTGGGGGAACTCGTCCACGCCCGAGGGGGACAGGAAGCACTTGAAGCCGTAGACGCCGGCGTCGTGCAGCGGGCGCAGGTCCTTGACGTTGTCCGGCAGCGCGCCGCCCCAGAAGCCGATGTCCACGTGCGCCTTGGTCCGGGCGACCTCCTGCTTGACGCGCAGGTGGTCGACCGTGGTGGTCGGCGGCAGGGAGTTGAGCGGCATGTCGAGGATGGTGGTGATGCCACCGGCCGCGGCGGCGCGGGTGGCCGTCCAGAAGCCTTCCCACTCGGTGCGGCCCGGGTCGTTCACGTGGACGTGGGTGTCGACCAGGCCGGGGAGCAGGACGTCGTCGCCGAAGTCCTCCAGCCGGGCTCCGGCCGGTACCTCGGCCTCGTACGCCAGCACGGCCGTGATCTTCCCGTCGGCGACGGCCACCGAGGCGGCGCGCGTCCCCTCGGGGGTGATGACGCGCGTCGAGCGCAGTACCAGTTCCACAGCCACGTCGGCCACCGGAACCTCCCCATCTACTTCCACAGAGCGAAATTCAACGTTCTGTTGACGGAGTCTTCACCCCGATCCGGAGCCCGTCAAGAGCGACCGGACGGACCGCTGACCCACCGGGGCCGCAATTGGATGTTTCCACAGGATGGAATTAAGATTTCACTATCCAGAATGTAGCTACCACCACCAGGAACCGGACGGGTAACTTCCCGAGGACGTCCGCCACCAGGACAAACCCCCTCTGACCGGCGGGGACGGCAAGGGCCCGGCTCTAGGGCCGGCGCCGACCGACCGGTAGGCTGCTCCCTTGCCTGCCAGCACCGAAAGGACCGCGCCGTGCCGACGTCCAGCGCCAGCACCACCGACGCTTCCGCCAAGCCCACCGCCGCCGGCGGGGGCGTCCAGTCCCTTGAGCGCGCCTTCGATCTGC
The DNA here is from genome assembly GCF_042887545.1 of Streptomyces sp. NPDC057939. Lineage (NCBI taxonomy): Bacteria > Bacillati > Actinomycetota > Actinomycetes > Kitasatosporales > Streptomycetaceae > Streptomyces > Streptomyces sp. NPDC057939. The sequence goes on along the minus strand of NZ_JBHVPG010000044.1, from coordinate 750 downwards.
TCGAACGCATGGCCGATGCCGGCGGTGAGGTAGGACTCAGCGAACTCTCCGCCGCCAGCGGTCTGCCGCTGCCCACCATCCACCGGCTGATGCGCACCCTCGTGGCGTGCGGCTACGTCCGGCAGCAGCCCAACCGACGGTACTCCCTCGGCCCCCGGCTGATCCGCCTCGGCGAGTCCGCCTCGCGCCTGCTGGGCACCTGGGCCCGCCCCTACCTCGCCCGCCTGGTCGAGGAGACCGGCGAGACGGCCAACATGGCCCTCCTCGACGGCGACGAGATCGTCTACGTCGCGCAGGTGCCGTCCAAGCACTCCATGCGCATGTTCACCGAGGTCGGCCGCCGGGTGCTGCCGCACTCGACGGGCGTGGGCAAGGCACTGCTCGCCCACACCCCCGCCGACGAGGTCCGCGCCCTGCTCTCCCGCACCGGGATGCCGGCCGCGACCGAGAAGACCATCACCACGCCCGACGGGTTCCTGGAAGCGCTGGAGAAGGTCCGCAAGGCGGGCTACGCGGTCGACGACAACGAGCAGGAAATAGGAGTCCGCTGCCTGGCCGTGTCGGTGCCGAACTCGCCGACCGCCGCCGCGATCTCCATCTCGGGACCCGCGGGCCGGGTCACCGAGGCCGTCGCCGAGTCCTTCGTCCCGATCCTCCAGGGCGTGGCCGCCGAGCTGTCGGTGGCCCTCCAGAGCCAGAACCCGGCCTGATCACCCGCGTACGAAGGCCCCCGCGGCCCCTCTCCGGAGG
>NZ_JBHVPG010000043.1:0-75163 GCF_042887545.1 Streptomyces sp. NPDC057939 | reverse complement strand
CCGGTCATCCCGGTGGAGAACACGGCCTCGCCGAAGGTCTCCCCCACAGCGCCGTAGGCACGGCCGCGGAAGATCCGACCGTCCTCCAGGACGAGAACGGCGGGAACGACGGGCGCGCGGGGCGGGTCGGGCGTGCGGGGCGTGCGGGGAGTGAGGACGGACGGGGACATCGCAGTGCGCCTTCCGTCGGGTTCAGGCGGCCATTCCGACGTGCGGGGACGTGCACACGTCGGCGAGGCGGGCGTCGGGGTCACGATCGAGCTCGGCCATGACCCGCGCGGCGTCCTCGATCTCCGCCTCGGTGACGTCATCGACGAACTCCGTGCGGCCGATGCCCGTCAGCAGCGTCAGGTACTGGTGGTTGTCGCGATGGCGCATGGTGTCGGCCAGTGCCTGTCGCATCACCGCGGGGTCGCCGAACATGGGGTGGGACGGTGCCAGCCCGATCCGCCTGACGGTGTCCACGATCCGCTCCAGGTCGCGCAGTCGCAGCCGCCCGCGATGGTGGGCCAGGACCGCGCTGAACACGCAGTCCATCGCCACGGCCTCGCCGTGGCACAACTCCGGCCGGGCGTTCATCTCGACGATGGGCGAGAAGGTGTGTCCGTAGTCGACGATCCGCTTCAGATCGGTCTCCCACAGGTTCTTCTGCAGTTCCTCGGCCATCCCCGCGATCGCCCGGTGCATCGTGGTGCGGCCCGGCTTGCGCGCCCGGGTGTCGGGGCCCGAGTCCTGGAGCCGTTCGGCGACCAGCGTGGGGCCGTACCGCTCCAGCAGCCCGAACAGCTCCGCGTCCTTGATCAACGCCATCTTGAGCGCCTCGCCGAGCCCGCTGCGCACCTGGCGGGCGGGTACCGAGGCGATCAGGCCGCGGTCGATCAGGGTGAGCGGCGGGGGTGCGAACGTGCCGAGGCGGTTGCGGCAACCCTCGTAGTTCACGCCCGTCTTGGCGGACACGCTGCCGTCGATCTGGCAGAGCAGGGTCGTGGGCACCCGGACGTACGGGATCCCCCGCCGGTACAGGCTGGCGGCCATCCCCACGACGTCCTGGACCACTCCGCCGCCGATGGCGATCGGCGGCGTACCGCGCCGGTTCGTTCCGATGGCGGTGAGGCGGGACGCGACGCGGAGCACCTGTTCGAACGTCTTGTGGGTGTCACCGCCCGGCAGCGTCAGGTACTCGACGGCGGCTCCGGCCCGCGTGAAGTAGTGACGGATCCGCCGTCCGTATATCTCGTCGACGGTCTCGTCCATCACCACGAGGCGGGTCCCGCCGCAGCTTCCGCTGCTGTCGGGCAGTCTGGCCAGTTCCGGATTGGCGGGGTCGAACAGGTCGGTGGTTTCGACGACCTCGTAGTCGTAGCGCCTTGTCGCATGCATCGTCCAGCGGTACGGCTCGGTCATGGTGCGCTCCATCCAGTGGGGGAGGGGTCCTCGGGTGGCCGTCTCCGTCACGTCTGGACGCGAGTCTGTGTTGCGCGCGGGTCCCGTGCTGTCGGCCGATCGGACCAACCGGGGAACGACAGCCGGGCCGCCCGGCTCTCCCGCCGCCCCGGCCGGGCCCGTCGTCCGCGTCGTCGTCCGACCGGACGGGGCGGTGCCCGGCTCCGTCTCCCTAGGCTCGACACACTCCGCGCGGAGCACACGTGCCCGAAGCACGGAACGCACGCGGCGCACGCGGCGCACGGAACCAGCCCTACGGGAGAGGACCCCATGACTGCCACCGAGCCCCGGACGGGCCCCCCGTCCTCGCGGAGCGGCCCCCGTGACGGCGCCGGCGGCTCCCGGCCACCGACCGCGAACTGGGCCGGCAACGTCGTCTTCGCCGCCCGCGACGTCCGGCGCCCGCCGAGCGTGAGCGCGCTGCGGCGCCTGGTCGCCGAGAGCCGTCGGTGCCGTGCCGTGGGGGGCGCGTACTCGTTCAGCCGGGTCGCCGACACCCCCGGCACCCTCATCGCGCTCGACCGGCTGCCGCCCGTGGCGGACGTGGACACGCGGCGCCGGACGGTGCGCGTCAGCGCCGGCATGAGCTTCACCGACCTCAACCCCCGGCTCCACCGGTACGGACTCGCCCTGCCCAACCTCGCCTCGCTCCCGCACGTCTCGGTGGCGGGAGCCTGCGCCACCGGGACGCACGGTTCCGGGAACGGCAACGGGTGCATCGCGTCGGGGGTCGTCGAGACCGAGATCGTGACCGCCGACGGTTCCCTGGTCACCGTGCCGGCCGGGGCGCCGGAAGCGGGTGCGGCGGCCCTCTCCGTGGGCGCGCTCGGCGTGGTGACCCACGTGACCCTCGGTCTGGTCCCCGCCTTCGACGTCGAGCAGTACGTGTGGGAGGGACTCTCCTGGGAGGCGCTCGTCGCCCACTTCACGGAGATCACCGGCGCCGCGTACAGCGTGAGCGTGTTCACCGACTGGGGGCGGAGCAACAGCGTCTGGATCAAGCGGAGGACCGACGATCCGCGGCCCGACCTCGCGTGGACCGGCGCGGTGCCCGCTTCCCGGGACAGGCATCCGCTGGCCGGGCTGTCGCCGCGGGACTGCACCGAACAGTGCGGCCGACCCGGGCCCTCCCACCAGCGGCTGCCCCACTTCCGGCCCGGGGCCCTGCCCGACCACGGCGACGAGCTCCAGTCGGAGTATTTCGTTCCGCTCACCCGCGCGAAGCAGGCCCTCGAAGCGGTCGGATCGCTGCGGGCCGAGCTCCGGCCGGTCCTGCGGCTCTCCGAACTGCGCACGCTGGCCGGCGACGACTGCTGGATCGGGCCCGGCCACGGGCGCGCCGGCCTCGCCGTCCACTTCACCTGGCGCAACGACCCCCAGGGGGTCGCCCGGGTCCTTCCCGAGGTCGAGCGCGTGCTCGCCCCGTACGACGCCCGCCCCCACTGGGGCAAGCTCTTCCGCACGGATCCGGAGGTGCTCGCCCGGTCCTACCCCCGCTGGGCGGACTTCGTGGAACTGCGCGACCGCTGGGACCCGGCGGGAACGTTCGACAACGACTTCACCGACCGCTGCTTCCCGCGCGGCGGCCCGCAGGCCGGTTGAACCGGCCGCCCTCCCCCCACACCCTCCCCTCACGCGAGGAGCAGTCATGGTCATCGAAGGACACCGGCGCGTACTGGTCACGGGATCGACCTCCGGAATCGGGGAGGCCGTCGCCGTCGCCTTCGCCCGGGACGGGCACACCGTTTTCGTCAACGGGCGATTCCGGGAGGGTACGGAGGCGGCCGCCGCACGCGTGGCCCGCCTCGCGGGGGCGGCGTCCGACCGGGTCGTCGCGGCGCCCGGTGACGTCGCGGCCGACGAGGGCGCGGCCGCCGTCTGCCGTGCCGCGCCGGACGTCGACGTCCTCGTGAACAACGCCGGTGTCTTCGACGAGGTCCCGGCGTTCGACATCAGCGACGCGCAGTGGCGCCGGGTCTTCGAGGTGAACGTCCTCGCCGGGGTGCGCCTCACCCGCCACTACGCACCCGCGATGGTGGACCGGGGCTGGGGGAGGGTGGTCTTCGTCAGCAGCGAGTGCGCCGTCCTCACGCCCAAGGAGATGATCCATTACGGGATGTCGAAGACGGCTCAGCTCGCGGTCTCCCGTGGTTTCGCCCTGGAGGTGGCGGGCAGCGGGGTCACCGTCAACTCCGTCCTGCCCGGCCCGACGCGGACCCCGGGTGCCGAACGGGTCGTGGCCGACGCCTACCCGGGGCTCTCCTTCGAGGAGGCGGAGGCCCGCTTCTTCGAGCAGCACCGGCCCACGTCGCTGCTGCGCCGTTTCATCCTGCCCGCCGAGGTCGCCGCGATGATCCACCACATCGGATCGGACGCCGGCTCGGCGACCACCGGCGCCGCCCTGTGCGTGGACGGCGGAGTGATACCGGCCCTCATCCCCTGACGGGGCCGGACGCGTCGAGGAGGGCCCGCAGCTCAGCCGGGCTCCGGTCCTTCGTCTCCGGCACGTACCGGCGGAACAGGATCAGGATCAGCAGGGTGATCACCGCGAAGAACACGAAGGCGCCCGCCAGCCGGCCCGGAGCCGCGGGGGTACCGACGACCACGGGGAACACGAGCGCGATGGCGAGGTTCACCGCCCAGGTCCCCGCCAGGGCCCCGCCCGAGACCCCGGCCCGCAGCTCCGGGGGGAGCACGTCCGCGAACAGCACCCAGCTCAGCGGGCCGGCGGAGAAGGCGTAGCAGGCGATGTATCCGAGCACGGCGGCGACGGTCAGGGCTCCGACGGCGGCCCCGCCCACCAGCTGGAAGCAGGCGGCGGCCGCCAGGGCGACGACCATCCCGGACAGCCCCGTCGACAGCAGCGGCCGTCGTCCGTGGCGTCTGATGAGAGCCAGCGCCACGAAGGACATCAGCACGTTGACGATGCCGACCGTCAGACTGGCGGTCCTCGCCCCGGTCGCGCCGGGCAGGCCGGCCGAGGAGAACACGAGGGTCGAGTAGTAGACGACCGCCCCGATGCCGACGATCGGGTTCATCAGCGCCGCCCCGACGGCGATGGCCAGTGGACGGCGCAGCACGGGGTCGGTCGCACACCGCAGGACGGACCGGTGCGGTGTGCGGCGCGCACGGGACAGTACGGCCATCTCGGCCGCCGCCTCCTCGGGCCCGCGGGTCGCCCGCAGGACGGCCAGGGCCTGCGGTGTCCGTCCTCGCGTCACGAGGTCCCCCGGGGCTTCGGGGATCCGCAGGGCCGCCAGGCACAGGGCGACGCAGGGCAGCGCGTTCACGGCGAACAGCACGCGCCAGCCGCCGTTCCCCATCGGGCCCAGGCCGAGGGCGAGGGCGGCCAGCATGGCGACCGCGATCGAGACCTGGTACGCCGTGACGAGGGACCCTCGACTGCGCGTCGGGGCGAGGTCCGCCACCAGTACGGGTCCCACGGCCGATGCCACCCCCATGGCCAGGCCGATGAGGAACCGTCCGCCGGTGAGCACCGTCGCGTTCGGGGCGGCGGCGCAGAGCACGGCGGCCGGCGCACCGAGGGCCCCGGCCAGGAGCAGGATGCGGCGTCTGCCGAGGCGACCGGTGAGCACGCCCGAGGTCAGGCTCCCCACGAGCGCCCCGACGAGCAGGGCGCTGACCACGATCCCCTGATGGAGGGGCGACAGGTTGAACTCCGAGGCGATGACGGTGAGGCTCTCGTTCATGGCGGAGATGGACACGCCGATCAGCGCGCCGGCGCCCACGGCGACCGCGAGCGTACGGCGCAGGGCACGGCGGTGCGCGGGCGACGGGCACACGTCGTCCTGTGCGGTCCGGCGGGCACGGACGGCGGGGCGGCGGGTGCCGCGGACGGCGGCAGCGGGCCCGTTCACGGGGTGAGCACCAGCTTGACCGCGTCACCGGACAGGGCGCGCAGCGCCTCGCCGGCCCGTTTCCGGGGGTAGGTGCGGGTGATCAGGCGGTCGAGCGGCGCATCCGGGCGGGAGAGCAGCGCCATCGCCTCGGCGTACGAGCGGGGCGGATTGAAGCTCACGCCCAGCAGGCGCACATTGCGCTGGCACACGTCGGCGGCGGGATCGACGGGCACCGTCGTCCCGTCCGAGACGATGTTGCCCACCTCGACGACGGTGCCGAGCCGCCGTACCAGCGACATGGCCTCGGTGAAGGCGGCGGGTCCCGACGCGGCGTCCACCACCAGGTCGGCGCCGCGGCCGTGGGTGCGGTCGAGGACGATCCGGCGGCGTTCCGCCGGGTCGAGGGCCTCCGTGTCGATGACGGTGTCGAACCCGAGGCCGCGTGCCGCGGCCAGCCGCGACGGCCGCGATCCCGACCCGATGACGGTGCCCACGCCCGACCGCCGCAGGACGAGCCCGGTCAGCAGGCCGACGGCGCCGAGTCCGAGGACCACGGCGGTGGAGTCCGCGGTGAGAACCTCGTCCCAGGTACCGGTCGCGGTGCGGGCGACGGTGACCGACCGGACGGCCACGGCGAGGGGGTCGAGCAGGGAGGCGACCGGGTCGCCGACGGCGTCCGGGACCTTCCACAGGTGGGTTCCGGCCCGGACGGCGAGGTGGTCCCCGAAACCGCCCGTGAGGGCGGGCGGCCCCTGCCCGGCGGCGCCGGGCGGCAGGCCGATGGCCTCGGGCGGGATGCCGTAGACGAAGGCGTCCGTGCAGGTCGTGGCGCCGGGGCCGAAGCGTCGACAGCCCCAGCAGCGGCCGCAGGGGAGCCAGGGGAAGAGCGCGACCCGGTCTCCGGTCCGCAGTGGCAGGCCGTCGGCGTCGGTGCCGGGGTGCCCCGTCCCGAAGGCCAGGATCCGGCCGACGATCTCGTGGCCGAGGACGAGCGGCGCGGTCGGCCGCCTGCCCAGGAAGTGGACGTCGGTGCCGCAGATCCCGTTGGCCGTGACCTCCAGCAGGAGGCCGCCCGGCGGCGCGTCCGGTACGGGCAGCCACGTCCACTCCAGGACGTCCCGGTCGACCCAGACGTTGGCCCCCGTGCGTTCCCCCGGTCCCGCCGAGCCGTTCATGCGGGCGGCTCCGAGGGCCACAGGGCGGGGAACCCGCGGGCATCGCGGTGGGCCGTACCGCCGTCGTCCATGACGATGGGCTGCGGGACGGGGCTGACGAACTCCAGGCGCACGCCGTGCAGGTCGTCCTTGTCGGTGAACCAGAGCAGCGTCCGCCCGTCCTCGTCCAGGGCGATTCCGTTGCAGCGCATGCCGGCCCCCGCCAGATCCCGCCGGCGCCCCTCCACGTCGGGATGGTCCATGAATCCCAGGTGGTGGATTCCCTCGCCCTGAGCGGCGGAGTGCGTTCCCCGCCCGTGGAACTCCATGAGCTCGATATGGGGAGGGCCCTCCTTGGAGAAGGATATGCGGGCGTCGTGCGGGTGCGGATTCGGTGCGCTGTCGTCGACGTAGGTATCGGTGCGGTAGCGGCCGATCTCGCTGAACGTGTAGCCGGTGGCCTTTTCCCATTGGACGATCGATGCTTCGAGATCGGCCACGAGGAATCCGATGTGGTGGATGAGTTCTGGCACGGTCCGTGGTCCTTTCGCGCAAGCCGTACGACATACGGCGACGTGCGGGCTGTGCACACAGGTGGGCTTCTGCCGACAGCGTTTGGGGTGTGTCAGGACACTAGGCCGCTGCGGCACCGCCCGCGTCGTCCCTTCGGCCCCACGGACGGAGGAGACGGACCGGTCGACCGGGTGCTCCCGGCGGTCGGCGCCCGGCCCCGTCCTGTCCTTCCGTCTCTCCACCGGTTGGAGGAACCGCGGGCGCGGGGGCGCACCTACGGTGATTTCGCCGGTGACGCCACGAGGCGTTTCGATCCCCGGATCAACGGTTCCCCGTTCACCACGCAAAGAGAGAGATCCATGCTGATCTGTGGAATCAAGATGACTCATGACGGCGGGGTCGCCGTCATCGACGGAAACCGCCTCGCGTTCAGCGTCGAAATGGAAAAGATCGGCAACAGGCCGCGTTACAGCCCGCTGGACGATCTGGCGCGCGTGGAGGAGATCCTGACCGGCGAGGGGGTCGATCTCGCCGATGTCGACCGGTTCGTCGTCGACGGCTGGTTCGAGGACCCCGCCACCGGGCGCGCCGAGGTGCCCGTCAGGGACGGCGGCTGCACGCTCCACCTTCCCGTGGCCTCGTACGCCGACGAGATGGTCCCGGCGGGTTCCCCCGGCGAGGACCCGCTCCTGCGCCGCCACCTCACGGACCACAGCTTCTCGCCGGGCACCAACGGATACTCCAGCTACCACCACTCCGTCGGGCACGTCCTCGGCTCGTACTGCGCCGGCCCGTTCGCCGCCCGCGGTGAGGACGCCCTCGTCCTGACCTGGGACGGCGGCGCCACCAGCCGGCTCTACCACGTGGCACCGAACCCGCCGAAGGTCACCCGGGTCGCCGTGATCCTGCCCTTCTCGGGGCACATGTTCTCGATCCTCTGCTCCGCCCTGGAGCCGTTCGAGATCAAGAACGCCTCGCTGATCGTGGAGGATCCGAACGACCCGGACGTGCAGCTCGGCATCCTCTCGGTCGCCGGGAAGGCAATGGCCTACGCGGCCCTGGGCACGGTCGACGAAGGCGCGTTCGGCACCTTCGACGAGCTCCTCTCGGGCATCACCCCGTCGAACGACGCCGTCGCCCTCGTCAAGCAGGTCCTGCGGATCCGGGAGCGGCTCGTCGCCGAACGGGCCGCGCTCTTCCCGGGGATGACCAGCGCCGACATCATCGCGACGCTCCAGTCCTACCTCGGGAAGAAGATCCTCGACGAGGTGGCCGTCCAGGTGCGCAAGCACTTCCCCGGCTCCCGGCCCAACCTCGCCCTGGCGGGCGGTTGCGCCCTGAACATCAAGTGGAACAGCAAGCTTCGCTCCTCCGGCCTCTTCAACGAGGTCTGGGCTCCGCCCTTCCCCAACGACTCCGGCGCGGCCATCGGCGCCGCGGCCTGCGCGATGTTCGCCGAGGGAGGGCACACCCGGCTCGACTGGGACGTGTACAGCGGACCGCGACTGACGGCGCCCGGGGCGCCGCCGGAGGGCTGGCGGGCCGATCCGTGCGACGAGGCACGGCTCGCGCGGTTCCTCGCGACGGAGGGCGAGCCGGTGGTCTTCCTCGCCGGGCGGGCGGAGATCGGCCCCCGCGCCCTGGGCGGGCGCAGCCTCCTGGCCCCTGCGACGGACGTCCGCACGCGGGACCGCCTCAACGACGTGAAGGGCAGGGCGGGATATCGTCCGGTCGCCCCGATCTGTCTCACGGAGCGGGCCGAGGAGGTCTTCTCGCCGGGCACCCCCGACCCCTACATGCTGTTCGAGCACAGGGTCCGGCCCGAGTGGGCGGACCGGGTTCCGGCCGTCATCCACCTGGACGGGACCGCCCGCCTCCAGACGGTGGACTCCGACGCCGGAACACCCGTCTCCAAGGTGCTGACGGCGTACGAGCGGCTCACCGGAATTCCCGTGCTGTGCAACACGAGCGCCAACATGAACGGACGCGGGTTCTTCCCCGACGTGGCGACGGCTGCGCAGTGGGGACGCCTCGATCACATCTGGTGCGACGGCGTCCTGTACACGAAGGCCGACCGGGCGCGGTTCACCGACTGACGCCGTGCCGTGCCGCCGCACGCCACTTCCCACCCACACGCGGAACGGTGAACTTAGGGTAGCCTTACTTCCGGGGGTGGCTCGGTGTGGAGCCCGTCCCGCCCGTGACCAGGGGGCGGGCCGCGGTCCCCGGGAGTCCCGGACCGGCCGGGCGCTTCAGTGCTGTGGAGGTAGGCCCGTGGCCACAACCGCTCTGCTCGGCGATCCGGCCGCGGGTCGGACGCCCGCGACCGCGGTGGACGACGACTTCATCGCGGGGGGCGGCCACCCCCTGCACGTCCACGACTTCCACCAGTTCCTCTACGTGCCCATGGGCCGCATCGAGGTGACCATCGACCGGCACGAGCACCAACTCGACCCGTCCGTCGCCCTGTGGATACCCGCCGGCGTGTGGCACAGCGCCCGCTTCGAACCGGACTCCCTCATCGTCGTCGAGTCCTTCGACCCCGAGACGCACCACCTGCCCTACTCCGGGCCCGCCGTCATCAACGTCACCGGTACCCAACGGACACTGCTGCTGGCCCGGATGCGCAGCTCCGATCCGGTCGCCGACGACCCGGCCGTCTTCGCGGCACTGAGCGGAGGCCATCCGGACTCGCTGCCCCTGTCCCAGCCCGTGAGCCGCGCCGCCGTCGCCGTCGCCCGGGAGCTGGCCCGCCGGCCCAACGACCCGCGCACCGCGACCGAATGGGCGCGGGACTGCTACACGAGCTCGACCAGCCTGCGCCGTTCCTTCCGCGAGGAGACCGGACTGGCCTTCTCGGAGTGGCGGACCCGGCTGCGGCTCAACCATTCGCTGGAACTGCTGGACCAGGGGCTCCTGGTGGGAACCGTGGCCGCCCGGGTGGGCTTCACCAGCGTCAACGGCTACATCGCGGCCTTCCGCCGCTACTTCGGCGAGACGCCGGGCTCGTACACCCGACAGTCCTCCTGAAGGCCGTGGGCAATGGCGCGGTCCGGCCGACCCCCGTACGGCAAGACCGTCGCCATCCACCTCACCGGACCCCGTGGCACCGTCCTCCTTCGTCGGGCGGCGCCGTGATCCGAACGACCACCACGCTAGGACCGTGAACGTCCCCGTGGCGAGGGCCGTACGCGCCGGCAGGAGGACCGCGCGCGCCACGGGGGACCGGCCGCGCCACGAAGGGGGCACCGGACGCCGTCCTCCGGCGTGAACTGGCCGAATCCCGCTGGTCTATGCTCAGCCCTCGTGGTTTCACACGCACATCACGGGACGACCTCGTCCGCCCTCACCCGACTGAACGTCAAAGCCGCGCGCATGGTCGGCGTACCCCCGCAGAGCTACGCGCACCTGCTGGGCCTGGCGAGCGAGCACCTCGACGACGACGCCTGCCGGACCCCGGCCGCCTCGACCATCCGTGTCCTGGAACTGACGACCGGCCAGGCCCACTGGACCGAGGCGTCCCTGCTGATGGCGCAACAGTCGGACATCGGCACCCTCGGCGTCTGGGACTACCTGATCACCTCCGCGGCCACCCCCCTCGAAGGCATCCGGGACGCTTCGGCCTACTTCTCCACCGTCGCCGACACCCTTACGGACGGCCTGCGGATCACCGAGGACGGCGACCGGATCACCCTCAGCCACCTCAACGAGTCCGACCTTTCCCACCCGGCTGCCTGCGCGGTCCGCTCGTACGCGCTGGGCGTGTACCGGCGGCGACTCGGTGAGGCCGCCCGCCGCGAACTCCAGCCCGTCCAGGTGACGTTGGCCGCAGAGACACCGCGCCGGCACGACGCCCTGACCCGGATGTACGGCACCCGATCCATCGAGTTCGAGGCCCAGGTCAGCTCCATCACGTTCCTCGCCTCCGACCTGTCGGCCCCGAACCCGCACGCCCAGCCAGGCCTTTCGGCCGTCCTGCGCACCCACGCCGACCAGACCCTCGCCTCGGCCATACCCCTGCGCGACTGGCTGGACCTCTTCCGCGCCGCCCTCGTCTCCGTCCAGGACGAGACCGCACCGACGCTCGCCGAAGTCGCGCGGCGCATGACCGTCAGCACCCGAACCCTCCAGCGCCGACTCGACGAACACGGCACCACCTGGAGCGCCGAGGTCGAGGCCGTGCGCCGGGACCACATCACCCACCTGCTCCACGACACCGACCTGACCTTCGACACGGTCGCCACCCGCAGCGGCTACGCCGACGCCCGCGCCCTGCGCCGCGCCGTCCACCGTTGGTACGGCACCACCCCGGGAACCCTGCGCCGCGCCGGCCGACTCCGAACCGGCTAGGCCGTCGCTCTCGGATCCTGCGGGGTCGTCCGAGGACCGGGCGGCCGCGGCCGGCCGGTCGACGGCCAGGAGGATCAGCAGCCCGAAGGCCACGAGGGCCGTCACCGTGCGCAGGTCGTTGAACATCTCCCAGCGTCCCAGGACCTCCGCGTGATCGGCCGGCGCCGAGCCGAGCGCCCATTCCTTGATCCGGGCGTTGATCGGTACGTTGCCGAGCCGGGTGATCAGGAAGGACGCGACGACCAACAGGCCCGCAGCACCCGCGAGCAGCCGGGCCCGGCCGCGGTTCAGGACGGCGAGGCCGAGGGAGCTCAGCGCCGACACGGCCATCGCCGACTGCACGGTGATGCCGTTCATCCTCATCAACTCGGCGTGGAACGACAGCCGCATGTCGAGCGGCACGGCACGGAACGTGGGGACGAGGTTGGCCGCCCCGTAGCCGAACGCGCCGGCGAGGAGGCCGGTGGCCAGCAGGGCCAGGGCATGGACGGATCTGATGCGCATGTCGGGCGTCTCCGGTGCGGCGGCTTCCGGGGCGGACTTGTTCCGCTCCCGTGTGGTCCGACGAAGTACCGCCCCGGAGTGTGAGGTCCGCGCCCCGTCCCGCGTCGGGCACCGGCTGCCCGGCCGGCGCCGTCACCAGGCTGCGGAGACCCCGTCCGCCGTCGTCACGTACGCGCAGCGGCCCGCGGCCCACTCCAACGCCATCCGGTGCTCGGCGGCGGAGAAGTCCGCCACCGCGTCGGCCACCACGAACGCCTGGACGTCCTGCATCCAGGCGTCGCAGGCCGTCATCATGACCCCGATGTGCGCGTACACCCCGGTGATCACCAGCTGGTCCCGGCCGAGGGCGCGCATCCGCTCCAGCAGGTCGGTACGGACGAACGCGCTGTACTTCCACTTCGTCAGCACGGTGTCCCCGGGACCGGGGGCGACGGCCGCGACGATGGCCTCCGCCTCGGGGTCGGCGGGCAGGCCGGGACCCCAGAAGTCCTGCTGGAGGCCCCGCTCCTGCGGGCTCTGGCCCCCCGGCTGAGCGGTGTAGAACACCGGGACACCCGCCCGGGCGGCGTCCTCGCGCAACCGGGACACCTCCCGGAGCAGCCCGGTGACGGGCTCCTGGGCGGTGTCGTAGGCGGACATGAAGTAGTTCTGCAGGTCGTGGACGAGCAGGACCGAACGCCGCGGGTCCGGCTTCCAGTCGACCCGGTTCGCGGGCAGCTCGGCGGCGGTGGGCATCGGGTAGGGGGTGACGGCGGGCAGGGCCATGGGAGTTCCGATCGGTGTGCGGGGGAGCGGTCGGGCCGGTGGGCTGTGTCGTTCGGGTGCGGGTGATGCGGGTGATGCGGGTGATGCGGGTGATGCGGGTGATGCGGGTGATGCGGGGCCGGTTGGGCCGGGTGGCTCAGGAGCCGGTGGGCGCGCCGGTGCGCAGGTCCTTCTTGGAGATCTTGCCGACTCCCGTGGTGGGGAAGGCGCTCACGAACACGACCCGGTCCGGCACCTTGTACGCCGCCAGCCCGCGTTCCCGTACGAACCGGCGCAGCGCGGTGCCCGTGACGGGTTCGGCGTCGGCGCGCGGGATCACGTACGCGCAGGTCCGTTCGCCCAGGTAGGGGTCGGGCTCGGCGACCACGTTGGCGTCGTGCACGGCCGGGTGGGCGAGCAGGTGGTTCTCCACCTCCTCGGCGGCGATCTTCTCCCCGCCCCGGTTGATCTGGTCCTTCGCCCGCCCCTCGACGACCAGATGGCCGGTCGGGGTGGCCCGCACGAGGTCGCCCGTACGGTAGAAACCGTCGGCGGTGAACGAACGGGCGTTGTGCTCGGGCGCGTTCCAGTAGCCGCGGATCGTGTACGGGCCGCGCGTGAGCAGGTGGCCGACGTCGCCCTCCGGGACCGGACGGTCCTCGTCGTCGACGATCAGGATCTCGTCGTCGGGGGAGATCGGCCGGCCCTGGGTGGTGACGATCACCTCCTCGGGATCGTCGTGCCGGGTGTAGTTCACCAGGCCCTCCGCCATGCCGAACACCTGCTGGAGGGTGCAGCCCAGGGCGGGCCTCACCCGCCGCGCCGCCTCCTCGCTGAACTTGGCGCCGCCGACGAGGAGCACCTCCAGGCTGCTGAGGTCGTGCTCGGTGCGCCCGGCCGCATCCGTCCACAGCAGGGCCAGCGGCGGGACGAGACCCGTGATGGTGACCCCCTCGGCCTCGATGAGGGGGAACGCCACGTCGGGCACGGGCTGCGGCGCCAGCACCACCCGCCCGCCCGCGTACAGCGCGCCCAGCGAACCGGGCGAGGACAGGGGGAAGTTGTGCGCGGCCGGCAGGGCCACGAGGTAGACGGAGTCCGCGTCCACCCCGCAGAGCTCGTTGGAGCCGCGCAGGGAGTAGATGTAGTCGTCGTGGGTGCGCGGGATCAGCTTGGGCACGCCCGTACTGCCGCCCGACAACTGGAGGAACGCCAGGTCCTGCGGTCCGGGCCGGTGCGCCGGGACGTCCGGACCCGGCTCCTCGGGCACATCGGCCAGGGCGGTGAACGCCCCGGGCTCCCCGTCGGCGACGAACACGTGACGCAGCCCCGGCGCGTCCCCGCGCACCTCGGCCGCCAGCTCGCGGTAGTCGAAGCCGGCGTGCACGGAGGGGATCACGTAGGCGACGGCCCCGGTGAACGAACAGAAGTAGCCGATCTCGGACCTGCGGTGGGCGGGCAGGGCGAAGACGGGCAGCGCCCCGAGGCGGAACAGCGCGAAGACCACCTCGAAGAACTCGGCGTGGTTGGGGAGCTGGACCACGACCTTGTCGCCGGCCCCGATGCCCCGCGCCGCGAGACCGGCGGCCATCCGGTGGGCCCGTACGTCCAGTTCGCCGTACGTCCAGGCACGTCGACCGCCGTCGGGGCCGCCCTGCGGGTCGACGACCGCGACCCGGTCGGGGTGCGCGGCGGCGCGTTCGGCGAGCACGCCGCCGAAGGTCTCGCCGCGCCACCAACCGGCCGCCCGGTAGCGGTCGGCGAACGCGGCGGGCCACACCGGGGCTTCGGCCGCCCGAGCTGCCCCTGCCGCCTCCGCCGCTCCGGCCTGCGCGGCCGCTCCGGCCTGCGCGGCCGCTCCGACCGCCCCGGTTGCTTCGGTGCTCACAGCGCGACCCCCACGGCCTGAAGGAACGTACGGAACTTCGCCGCGGTCTCCGCGGTCTCCTCCTCGGGCCGCGAATCGGCGACGATCCCCGCCCCGGCGTACAGCCTCAGCCGTCCGCCGCCGCCCGGACCGCCGGCCTCCTCCGCCTCCGCGCAACGGATGGTGACGATCCACTCCCCGTCGCCGGCGGCGTCCTGCCAACCGACCATCCCGGTGAAGAACCCGCGGTCGAACTGCTCGGTCTCGCCGATGACCCGGCGCGCGACGTCGGTGGGAGTGCCGCAGACGGCCGGGGTGGGGTGGAGGGCGGCGGCCAGTTCCAGCGCCGTCAGGTCCGGCCGTGCCACGGTCGCCGTGATGGTGGTGGAGAGGTGCCACATGGTCGCGGTACGGATCAGGGTCGGCCGCTCGGGCACCACCAGGTCGGTCGTGTACGGGGCCAGCGCCCGGCGCATGGCGTCGACCACGACGGCGTGCTCGTGCAGGTCCTTCGCGGACCGCAACAGGGCCGCGGCCCTGCTGACGTCCTCCGCCAGATCGGCGCTGCGCGGAGTCGATCCGGCCAACGGATTGGCGACGAGGCGTTCGCCGCGACGGGACACGAGGAGCTCAGGACTGGCGCCGACGAGGGTGCGGCCGTCGCCGGTCGGCAGGGCGAAATTGTAGGCGCCCGGGTCGCGGCGGGCCAGCCGCTGGAGCATCGCGGGCAGGTCGAGCGGCGCGTCGGAGGCCAGCTCCAGGGAGCGGGCGAGGACCACCTTGTCGAACTCGCCGGCGCGCATCCGCCGGACGGCGTCCTCGACGCCCTTGCCGTACGCCTCGGGCGCCGGTACGGGGGTCACCGTCCACCGGGCGCCGGAGGCGGGCTCGGGAGGCAGCGCGATGAGCGGGTCGGCGACGAGCGGCGGACCCTCCGACACGGACTGCGGTACGACGAGGGCGGCGGGCGCGTCCGGCGCGAAGGGGATGCTGCCCATCACCAGGGGGCGGACGTGCCCGCTGCCCGCGGCCCGGGCCACGGCGGAGCGGACCCGCTCCGGCAGGGGCCGCCCGTCGTCGGGCACCTCGGCGTGCACGCCCTCGGCGAGCAGGGTGCGGGTGGGGGTGGCGAGGAAGCGCTGCCCGGGCCGATAGGCGTCGAGGAGGCTGGTGGCGGCACCCACCGAGGGGTGGGCGGGAACGCCGGCTGCGGTGGGGCTGGCGGTTGGGTGGACCGTCGGCACGGTGACTCCTGTTCGGGGAAGGGTGGTGAGGGGCCCGCGGACCGGCGGGTGCGCGGTGCGCGGGCCTGCCGGTGGTGGCGGAACGGGGTGTGTCGGGGTGTGGGGCGGTGCGGGGTGTCGCTGAGGGGGGTCGTCGGCGCGGGCCGGCGGTCAGCGCAGGGTGGCGCCGCCGTCGACGTAGAGGTCCTGCATGGTGATGTGCCGGGCCAGGTCGGAGCAGAGGAAGGCGACCGAGTCGGCGATGTCCTGGGGATCGGCGATCCGCCCCAGCGGGATGCCGGTGCGGTAGCCGGCGAGATCTCCCTCGATGACCCGCCGGGGCGCGTCCGCGTCGGTCCACAGGGCGCGCTGCATCGGGGTGTCGGTGGAGCCGGGACACACCGAGTTGCACCGCACCCCGCTGCGCGCGTACTCCAGCCCCACGCACTTCGTGAACATCACGGAGGCCGCCTTGGAAGCTGCGTACGCGGCCATGTGCGAGCGCGGGATGCCGGCGGCGTTGGAGGCGACGGTGACGATGCTGCCGCCGCCGCGCCCGGCCATCGAGGCGACGAGGGCCCGGGTGGTGTGGAAGACGCCGGTGGCGTTCACCGCGAAGGTGCGCGCCCAGTCCTCGTCGGTGAGTTCGGCGGCGGGGGCGGTGCGCAGCACCCCTGCGACGTTGACCAGGATGTCCACCGGTCCGAGCTCCCGCTCGACCCGGGCGACGGTCAGGTCGACCGCCTCGCGGTCGGTGACGTCCAGCGTGTACGCGTGCACGCGGCCCGCCCGCTCCCCGCCGGGGGTCCGAGCGCCCCGGTCGGTGTCGTCGGCCAGTTCCTTGAGGCCATCGGTGAGCAGGTCCGTCGCGGCGACCTCGGCGCCGAGGCCGGCCAGGGTACGGGCCACGGCCTCGCCGATGCCCCGCGCGGCGCCGGTGACCAGCGCGATCCGGCCGTCGAGCCGGGACCGGCCGGTCGATGTGGCAGCGGACATGGATCCATCCTCCTGGGATGAGGTGAAGCGGAACGATGAGGGGAAGAGAGGGGGCGGTGCCGCCCCCTCCGGCGGGTCCGGCCGTCCGAGCAGGCCGGCCGGACCCGCCGGAGGGCGGGCGGTGGCTACGCAGGCCCGGCGCCGTTCAGCGCCCGGGCCACGAGCGGACCGATCCGGTCCAGGGCCGTGGGCGACATCAGCTCGTCGTGCTCGCAGTCCAGGACGTGCTCGTCGATGCGCCCGTCCAGGTAGGGCGGCCACACCCGGCCCGGCGCCTCGGCGGCCGGGGTGCTGCGGCCCGCCGTGACGAACAGGACGTCACCGCGGTAGCGCCGGGTCAGGCTGCGCGAAAGCAGCCGTACGCAGTGCATGTTGGTGGCGACGATCGAGTCGAGCAGCGCCTCGTCGAAGCCGGCCAGCAGGCCCTGGCTGTCACGGATCGCCCGGATGGCCTCGGACCGGTCCGGCGCGGAGCCGTCGGACACGCCTGCCGCTTCCGGTGACACGCCCGCCACCGACAGCAGGAATCCGCTCTCCTCCCGTTCCAGCCGCTCCTGCCAACCGGGCTCGTCGACGTACGCCCAGTCGTCGGTCTCCGGCGGGTAGGCGTCGAGCAGCCCGAGGAAGGCGACCTCCTCGCCGCGTTCCTGGAGCAGCGCGGCGAGCGTCTGGGCCACCGTCCCGCCGAAGGAGTACCCGAGGAAGTGGTACGGGCCCTGCGGCTGGACGGCCCTGATCTCCGCCAGGTACAGCTCGGCCAGCCCGGCCACGTCCGTGACGTCCGGCTGCGGACCCGACAGGCCCGGTGACTGCAGGCCGTACACCGGCCGGTCGGCGTCCAGGTGACGCAGCAGACCGGTGTACTGCCAGCTGAACCCGGAGGCCGGGTGGAAGCAGAACAGCGGGGCGGCCGTGCCGCGTTCGCGCAGCGGCATCAGGACCCGCAGCGCGTCGCGGCGGGCGTCGTCACCGATCCGGGAGGCGATGTCCGCCACCGTCGGGGCGGACATGACCGTGGCCACCTGGATCGGGATGCCGAGCTCCGCGCGGATCCGGCCGACCAGCCGCATCGCCAGCAGCGAATGCCCGCCCAACTCGAAGAAGTTGTCCTCCGCGCCGACCCGCTCCAGACCCAACACCTCCGCGAACGCGGCGGCGATCAGCTCCTCCCGCGCGTCCTTGGGCGGACGGCCGCCACCGTCCCCGAAGTCCGGCGCGGGCAGCGCCGACCGGTCCACCTTGCCGTTCACCGTCAGCGGCAGCGCCGCCAGCTCGACGAAGGCCGAGGGGACCATGAACTCCGGCAACGAGGAGGACAGTTCCGCCCGCAGCCGGGCCGGATCGGTCGATCCCGACGCGGTGGGCACCGTGTAGGCGACCAGGCGCTTGACCCCGGACGCCCCCGTGTGGACGGCGACGGCGGCCGCCGACACGCCCGCCAGGTCCGACACCGCCGACTCGATCTCGCCGAGCTCGATCCGGAAGCCCCGGATCTTCACCTGGTCGTCGGCCCGGCCCAGGTAGTCGAGCCGGTCGTCGGGCCGCCGGCGCACCAGGTCGCCGGTCCGGTACATCAGCGTGCCCGCCTCGCCGAACGGGTCGGCGACGAACCGCTCCGCCGTCAGGGCCGGCCGGCCGAAGTAGCCGCGCGCCAGTCCGGCACCCGCCAGGTACAGCTCCCCCGACACCCCGGCCGGGACCGGCCGCAGCGCACCGTCCAGCACGTAGGCACGGGTGTTGTGGATCGGGCTGCCCACGCACGAGGTGTCGCTGTCGGCGACGTCCGCGCCGAGCGCGTTGATCGTGTACTCGGTGGGACCGTACAGGTTGTAGCCCATGGTGCCCTCGGTGCGCCGGAGACGGTCCCACAGCGAATCGGGCACCGCCTCGCCGCCCAGCAGGAACAGCGCGGGCCGGTGCCGGTCCGCGTCGAGCAGACCGGCCTCGATCAGCTGCTGCCCGTACGACGGGGTCACGTTCACCACGTCGATGCCCACCCGGTCGTAGTGCGCCGTCAGCGCCGCCGGGTCCAACCGGAGCTCCTCGCCGATCACGTGCACCTCGTGCCCGTCGACCAGCCAGAAGAACTCCTCCCACGACATGTCGAAGGCGAACGAAACGGTGTGCGCCACCCTCATCCGACGCGCCCCCGCGAGCCGGGCGGCCGGCGAGAAGATCCGCTCCCGGTGGTTGAGCAGCATGTTCGTCAGACCCGCGTAGGGCACCACGACGCCCTTGGGGCGGCCGGTGGAACCGGAGGTGTAGATGACGTACGCCGGGTGCCTGCCGTCCCTGCGGCCCGTCAGCTCCTCCTCGGACGGTCCGGCCGGGGACAGCGAGGCCAGTTCGGCCACGGTCGCGGGGTCGTCCAGCGCCAGCGCGGGCACCCCTTCCACGACCGGGACCCGGTCCGTCACCGGAGCCGTCGTCAGCAGGCACAGCGGGCCGGCGTCGGCGACCATCGTCGCCAGCCGGTCCACCGGGTGGTCGAGGTCCAGCGGCAGGTACGCCGCCCCGGTCTTCAGTACGGCGAACAGCGCGACGACGAAGTCGGCCGAGCGGGGCAGCCCCAGGGCCACGACCCGCTCCGGCCCGACCCCCCGCGCCACCAGGGCGCGCGCCAGCCGGTTGGCCCGACCGTCGAGCTCCGCGTACGTCAGCCGCTCGCCCTCGAAGACCAGCGCCGTGTCGTGCGGGGTGCGCGCCGCCTGCTCCGCGAACAGGTCGATCACGGTGGTGTCCGGCACGGGTCGGCCCGACTCGTCACCGCGGGACAGTTCCGCGGCCCGCTCCTCGGGCGTCAGGGTGGCCAGCCGGCCTACCGGCAGCGCCCCGCCGTCGGCCAGCTGTTCCACGAGCAGACCCAACCGCCCGGCGAGGCCGCGCGCGGTCTCCTCGTCGTACAGGTCGGGGCGGTAGGCCAGGGTCAGTTCCAGCGACCGGCCCGGAGTGACCGCCAGGGTCAGCGGATAGTGGGTGCCGTCCACACTGTGCGTCCAGCCGATCTGGTGTTCCGCGACGGCCGCCTCGCGGGCCGCGTCGTCCAGCGGCGTGTTCCGGAACACGTACAGGGTGTCGAAGAGCTGCCCGATGCCCGTGTCCCGCTGGACCGGACCCAGCCCCACGTAGTGGTGCGGCAACAGCGCGGCGTGCTCGCCCTGGACCCGCACCAGCAGGTCCCGCAACCGCTCGCCCGGCCGCAGCGCCACCCGGAACGGCAGCGTGTTCATGAACATGCCGATCATGCGGTCCACGCCCGGCAGGTCCGCGGGGCGGCCCGAGACGGTGGCGCCGAACACCACGTCGTCGCGGCCCGTCATCCCGGAGAGCGCCATCGCCCAGGCCGTGCTCAGCACCGTGTTCAAGGTGACCCCGGCGCCCCGGGCGAAAGCCCGCAGCCGGTCGCTGGTCGCCTCGTCCAGGGACAGGTCCACGACCTCCGCCGTCACCGGCGTCCGCGCCGGGTCGGCCGGCGCCACCAGGGTGCCCTGCTCCAGACCCGACAGGTGCGCCCGCCACGCCCCCACCGAGGCGTCCGTGTCCACGGCCGCCAGCCACCGCAGGTACTCCCGGTACGGAGTCACCGGCGCGGCCTCCTCCACCGCCGCGCCCCGCGCCCCGTACAGCGCGAACAGCTCCTCGAAGAACAGCGACTCCGACCAGCCGTCCGTCAGGATGTGGTGCTGCGTCACGCACAGCATCCACCGGTCCGGCGCGAACCGCAGCAGCGTCACCCGCATCAACGGAGGCGCCGCCAGGTCGAACCGGGTGGCCGCGTCGGCCAGGGAGAACTCGCGCAACGCCGCGTCCTGCCCGTCCCGGTCCAGCCCGGTGTGGTCCACGACCCGCCAGGGCAGCTCCCACTCCCCGGGCACGACCTGGACGGGACCCGGCAGGCCCTCGTGCCAGAAGCCCGACCGCAGGTGCGGGTGGCGTCCCAGCAGCGTCTCGAACGCCGCCCGCAGCGCGCCCTCGTCCACCGCGTGCCGCAGCTCGACGAAGTTCTGCATCAGGTACACGTCCAGCGCGTGGTCGTCGTACACCGCGTGGAAGTACAGGCCCTCCTGGAGCGGGGCCAGGGGCAGCACCTCCTCGCCCGACGGGAACACCCCGTCGAGCACGGCACGCTGCTCCGCGGTCAGCTCCACCAACGGTCCGTCCGAGACGGGCAGCTGCGCGGCCGGCTGCCCGGCCGTCCCCGCCGAACCCGCCAGCCGGGCGGGCGTACGATGCTCGAACACGTCCCGGGGGGTCAGGACGAGACCCTCCTTGCGGGCCCGCGCCACCAGGCGGATCGAGACGATGCTGTCACCGCCCAACGCGAAGAAGTCGTCGTCGACACCGGCCGACCCCAACCCCAGGACCTCCGCGAACACCGCGCACAGCTGCTCCTCGGCGGGCGTGCGCGGCGCCCGCGAAAGGGCCGCCCCGCCGAGCGCCGGGGCCGGCAGCGCCGCCCGGTCCAGCTTGCCGCTGACGTTCACCGGCAGGGCCTCCAGGACCACCACCGCCGCCGGCACCAGGTAGTCCGGCAGCCGCGCCGCCAGCCGCTCCCGCGCCTCCACCGGATCGACGTCACCGGTGACGTAGCCCACCAGCCGCTTCACCCCCGGGGTGTCCTCCCGGACCACGGCGGCCGCACCGGCCACCCCGTCCAGGGCGCTCAGCTCGGCCTCCACCTCACCCAGCTCGATGCGGAACCCGCGGATCTTGACCTGGTCGTCGGCCCGACCGAGGAACTCCAGCTCCCCGTCCGGCCGCAACCGCACCAGGTCGCCCGTCCGGTACATCCGGCTGCCGGCGGGCCCGTACGGATCGGCCGTGAACCGCTCCGAGGTCAACGCCGGTCTGCCCAGGTAGCCGCGCGCGATGCCGTGACCGGCCAGGTACAGCTCACCGGGGGTGCCCGCCGGGACCGGCCGCAGTGCCCCGTCGAGGACGTACGCCGCGGTGTTGCCGATGGGCCGCCCCACCACCGCCGTGTCCGACACGGACAGGTCGGCCGCGAGGGCGTCCACCGTGTACTCGGTGGGCCCGTACAGGTTGACGGACATCACGCCGGGCGCCGACCGCACCTCGCTCCACACCGACTCCGGTACCGCCTCACCGCCCAGCAGCAGCAGCCCCGGCCGGTGGTGCGCCGCGGCGAGCAGCCCCCACTCCAGCAGCGCCTGCGCGTGGGTCGGCGTCACGTCCATGGCGTCGATCCGCTGCTCGCGGACGTACCCCACGGTGAACTCGGCGTCCCTGCGCCCCACTTCGTCCAGGACGTGCAGCTCATGGCCCGCGATCAGCCAGAACAGCTGTTCCCAGGACGTGTCGAAGCTGAACGAGGCGGTGTGCAGGGCGCGCAGTCGCCGACCGCCGGCCGCCGCGACGACCGGTCCGAGGATCTCGGCCAGGTGGTTGGCGTACAGGTTGGACAGACCGCCGTGGGTCAGCACCACGCCCTTGGGCACACCCGTCGAACCCGAGGTGTAGATCACGTACGCGGGGTGCGCCGCGTCGACCGCCACCACCGGCAGGACCGCTGGGTACGAGGCGAGTTCCCGCTCGGTGTCGGGCGCGTCGAGCACGATCCGCGCCGGCCCGTCCCCGTCGGGCAGCAGCCCCAGAGCGTCCTCCGTCGTTACCACGCACAGCGGACGCGCGTCGCCGAGCATCAACGCGAGTCGATCCGCCGGGTAGTCCAGGTCGAGCGGCAGATAGGCGGCCCCCGCCCGCAGCACCGCGAGGACGGCCACGGCCGAGTCCACCGACCGGGGCACGGCCAGCGCCACCACCGTGTCGGGACCCGCTCCCCGCGCGGCGAGCAGCGCGGCCAGCCGGCCGGCCCGCTCGTCGAGCTCGGCGAACGTCAGTCGCCGCTCCCCGGCGACGACCGCACAGGCGTCCGGTGTGGCCGCCGCCTGCTCCGCGAAACGGTCGGCGACCGTTCCCGCGGGCACGTCGCGCGCGGCGCCGTGCCAACCGGCCACCAGCTCGGCGCGTTCGGCGGGCGTCAGCAGCTCCAGGGAGCCGATCGGCAGCTCCGGATCGGCCGCGACCTGCTCCAGCAGGTCCGCGAACCGTTCGGCGACGACCGCCACGGCGCGGCCGGTGAACAGGTCGGGGCGGTATTCCAGGGCCAGTTCGGCCCGTTCGTCCAGGGACACCGCCAGCGTCAGCGGGTAGTGGGTGCCGTCACGGGCCTCGACGCCCGTCACCCGCACCCCGTCGGAGAGCGCGGACCGGGCCGCCGGATCCACCGGGTAGTTCTCGATGACGACCAGCGTGTCGAACAGCTCGCCGCCACCCGCCTGCTTCTGGATCAGCCGCAAACCCAGGTGGTGGTGGGCCAACAGGCCGTTCTGCTCGTCCCGGAACCGGCGCAGCACCTGAGCGACGCCCTCCCCGGGCCGCGCCGCGAAACGCACCGGGACGGTGGTGATGAACAGCCCGACCATCGACTCGACGCCCGGTATCTCCTCGGGCCGACCGGCCACCGTCAGACCGAACACCACGTCCTGACGGCCCGTGAGCGAACCGAGCAACAGCCCCCACACCGCCTGGATCACGGTGCTCGGCGTGGTGCCCAACCTGCGGGCCGTCGCCGTCAGCCGTGCCGTCGCCGCCTCGCTCAGCTCCAACCGGTGCACACCGGGTCGCACGGCCGTCCGCGCCGGGTCGGCCGGCGCCACCAGCGTGGCCCCGTCCACCCCCGCCAGGGCCGAGCGCCAGGCCGCCTCGGCGGCGCCGGTGTCCTGCTGCTTGAGCCACTTCAGGTAGTCGCGGTACGGACGTACGGGAGCCAACCCGGCCGGGGCGCCGTCGCGGTCGTACAGCGCGAGCAGATCGGCCACCAGCAGCGGCATCGACCAGCCGTCGACCAGGATGTGGTGGACGGTGATCACCAGCCGGTGGTCGTCGTGCCCCAGCCGGGCCAGCGCCAGGCGGAGCAGCGGCGGCTTGTGCAGCTCGAACCGGCGGGCCAACTCGGCCCGCTCGATCCGACGCACCGCCGACGGCGACGGGTCGTCCGACAGGTCGACCCGGTCCAGCGCGAAGGTCACCTCGGCCGGCACGAACTGCACCGGCTGCGGGACGCCCTCGTACCAGAACCCGGCCCGCAGGTTCGGGTGCCGGCGCAGCAACGCCGTCGCCGCCCGCTCCAACCGGTCCGCGTCGACCGGTCCGCCCAGCGACACCGACACCTGCACGGTGTACACGTCCGGGGCGCCGCGGTCGTACACGGAATGGAACAGCATGCCCTGCTGCAAGGGGGACAGCGGAAGCATGTCCTCGATCCGAGCCTGCGTCACTGCTGGGCCCTCCACATTTCTTCGAGCATGTCGATCTGGTCCTGGTCGAGTTCGACCAGGTCGAGGTCCGAGGGGGTGTGCCCCGCGGTGGTGCCGCCGGAAGCCCAGGCGGCGAGGGTGTCGAGGGCGGCCAGCCAGCGGTCGGCGATCAGCGCGACGGTCTCCTCGGGCAGGGCCTCACCGGCCCTGACGAACACGGCGGCCAGTTCCGGGCCGTCCGTCCCGTCGACGATCTCGACGTTGATCTCCAGCGCGTGCGACAACGGCAGCTCCGGGTGCGGACGGCCCGACAGGGCCTGCGCCTCCGCGGCCGGACCCCACGCGGAGGCGTCCGCGCCGGTCTGCCGGCCGAGGTAGTTCCAAAGGATCTCGGCGTTGCCCGTACCGGCGAACAGGGCGGCGGTCGCCGGGTTCCCGTACCGCAGCAGCCCGGCGCCGATGCCCCCGTCGGGCACCTCCCGCAGGAGCTCCTTGACCTCCTTCAGGGCGGCCCCGGCGTCCTCCCGCCCGTCCAGCACGGCCGCCGGATCGTACGAGGACGCCGCCAGCCGCACCGGATGGATGCTGGTCAGCCAGCCGACCGTACGGGTGAGGTCGGCGCCCGGCAGCAACTCCTGCTCCCGGCCGTGCCCCTCCAGGTCGACGGTGAACCCGCGAGCCCCGGACCGTCCGTGCCGGGCCGCCCACTCGCCGACGGCCAGCGACAGGGCCGTCAGCAGGGTGTCGCCGACCGTCCCGTGGAAGGCCGACGGCACGGCCTGCAGCAGCGGCGCCGTCCGCTCGGCCGACAGGCGCACCGTCAGCGCCCGGGCGGTGGCCGCCGTGTCCCGGGCCGGATCCAGCGGACGCCCGGCGAGCAGCGGCCCGCCCGGCGCGGCCGCCAGCCAGCGGTCGAGCTCGGCGGTCCGCCGGGGGTGCTGCGCCTCGGCCAGCAGGTGCGTGGTCCAGGTCCGCAGGGACGTCCCGACGGGTTCCAGCACCGGTGTCCCGCCGGCGACGGCCTGCTCGTACGCCGACCGGAGGTCGGGCAGCAGGATCTGCCAGGACACCTCGTCCACCGCCAGGTGGTGCGCGGCGATCAGCAGCCGCCCGGCGGCGCCGGGACCCCGGTCGAGGTGCACGGCCCGCACCAGCGTCCCGGCCACCGGGTCGAGCAGCCCCGACAGGCGGGCCGACTGCCCGGCCACCAGCTCCCTCAGCTCGGCGTCCCCGGCGGCGGACGCGTCGACGCGTTCCATGACGGCCGACGCCGCCACCGCGCCCACGGGCCGGACCTCCGCGCTCCACACCCCGGCACGGGGCACGGTCAGGAGCTGCCGCAACCCGTCGTGGTGGTCCAGTACGGACTGCAACGCGGTCACCAGGTGCGCGTGGTCCACCCCGGCGGGCAGCAGCACCAGCCGGGCCTGCCCGAACGAGGCGAACGGACCGCCGCGCGCGGCGAGCCACTGCGCGACGGGCGGCAGCGGCAGCGGCCCCGGGCCCCCGTCGGAGGCCCGCGCCGGGGCCGGCGGGGCGTCGGCCCGCGAGGTCGCGACGGCCGCGAGACCGGCCGGCGTCGGGTGCTGGAACACCTGCCGGGCCGAGACCGTCAGCCCGGCCCTGCGGGCCAGGCCCACCAGCCGGATCGAGATGATGCTGTCCCCGCCGAGCTCGAAGAAGTTCTCCTCGGTGGTGATCATCGGCAGTCCGAGGACCTCCGCCATCAGGGCGGCCAGCACCTGCGCCGGGTCCGCGGCCGGACCGGAGCGCGGTGCGGCCTCCGGCGCGGGGCGCGGCGGGGAGGCCGGTGCGGGCAGGGCCCGCCGGTCGAGCTTGCCGTTCGGCGAGAGCGGGAGCCGCTCCAGCGCGACGAAAACCGCCGGGACCATGTACTCGGGCAGGCGCGCGGCGGCCAGGACGCGCAGGGCCTGCGGATCGAGGTCCGTCCCGGGCGCGGGGACCGCGTACGCCACCAGCCGCTGCACCCCGGGCACGTCCTCGCGCACCAGTACCGCCGTCTGCTCCACCCCCGGCGCCGAGGCGAGCACGGCCTCGATCTCGCCGAGTTCGATGCGGAACCCGCGGAGCTTGACCTGGTCGTCGGTGCGGCCGAGGTAGTGGAGGTGGCCGTCGGGCAGCCACTGGGCGAGGTCGCCGGTGCGGTACATGCGCGCGCCGGGTGCGCCGTGGGGGTCGGCGGTGAAGCGTTCCGCGGTGAGGCCGGGCCGGGCCAGGTAGCCGCGGGCCAGCTGGATTCCGGCCAGGTACAACTCCCCGGGCGTACCAGGGGGTACGGGCCGCAGACGGGCGTCGAGGACGTAGGTCCGGGTGTTCCAGACGGGGGTGCCGATGGGGGCTCCGGTGCGGCCCGGCACGAGGGTCCCCGGGGTGCAGGTGGTGGCGGTGACGTCGACGGCGGCTTCGGTGGGGCCGTAGAGGTTGGCGAGGTGGACGGGGGTGGGTGGGGTGTGGAAGCGGGTGACGAGTTCGGCGGGGAGTGCTTCGCCCGAGCAGGTGACGAGGCGGAGGGTGGGGCAGTCGGTGAGGTCGGATTCGCCGAGGAAGGCGGTGAGCATGGAGGGGACGAAGTGGAGGACGGTGATGTGTTGTTGGCGGATGAGGTCGGCGAGGTACTCGGGGTCTTTGTGTCCGTCGGGGCGGGCGATGACGAGGGGGGTGCCTTGGGTGAGGGGCCAGAAGAATTCCCAGACGGATACGTCGAATCCGGCGGGTGTTTTTTGGAGTACGCGGTCGTGGGTGGTGAGTTGGTAGGTGTGCTGCATCCATTGGATGCGGTTGACGATGGCTTCGTGTTCGACCATGACGCCCTTGGGGCGTCCGGTGGAGCCGGAGGTGAAGATGACGTAGGCGGGGTGGCGGGGGAGCAGGGGTGCCACCCGGTCCGCGTCCGACACCGGATCGCGGGACAGCCGCTCCAGTTCGACCCCGATCTCCGGCGCGTCCACGACCACCACCTCGGCGCCCGGGGGCACCGGGACGAGGCCCAGCGACACCAGGTCCGTCACCACGCACACCGGGGCGGCGGTCTCGGCCATGTAGCCGAGGCGTTCGGTGGGCAGGGTGAGGTCGAGGGGGAGGTAGGCGCCGCCGGCGCGGACGACCGCGTGCAGGGCCACGAGCAGGGACAGGGACCGGGGCAGGGCGACCGCGACCACCGTCTCGGGGCCCGCGCCCCGGTCGATCAGCAGTCGGGCGAGCCGGTTGACGCGCTCCTCGAACGCGGGTCGTGACAGCTCCACCCCCTCGAAGACGAGCGCGGGGCCGGCAGCGCCGAGGGCGCCCTCGGAAACCAGGTCGGCGAGGGTGGCCGGGCCGGTCACGGGAACGGCGGTGTCGTTCCAGCGGTGCAGCACCAGCTCGCGCTCCTGCGCGGACAGCACCTCCAACTCCGCCACCGGACGGTCCGGAGCGGCCACCGCGGCATCGAGCAACCGCACGAGCCGGTCCGCGAGGGTGCGCACCGTCCCCTCGTCGAACAGGTCGGACGCGTAGCGGATGCCGCCCTCGATGCCCGCGCCCTCGCGGGCCGTACCGAAGGCGATCTCCAGGTCGAACTTGGCCCCGCCGGTCTCCACCGTCAGCTCGGCCGCCGGCATCCCGAACAGCTCGGGCAGCACGGAGTCCACCGAGTGGTAGGTCACCATCGTCTGGAACAGGGGGTTCCGGGAGCGGGACCGTTCGTGGTCCACCGCCTCGACGACCGCCTCCCACGGCAGGTCGGCGTGGGCGAAGGCGGCCAGCCCGGTGTCGCGCACCCGTGCCACCAACTCGCCGAACGTCGGCGTGCCGGAGAGGTCCGCCCGCAGGACCAGCGTGTTCAGGAAGAAGCCGGCCAGGCCCTCCCACTCCGCGCCGTCCCGCCCGGAGACCGGGCTGCCGAGCGGGATGTCGTCGCCCGCGCCCAGCCGGTGCAACAGGGCGGCGACCGCGGCGTGCACCACCATGAACGGCGTCGCGCCGCCCTCTCGGGCGATCCGCAGCAGGCCGTCCGTCGTCGCGGCGGACACCGAGAAGCCCACCACGCCGCCCTCGTACGAGGGCTCCGCCGGCCGGGACCGGTCGGTGGGCAGCGCCACCTCAGCCGGGAGCCCGGCGAGGGCGCCGCGCCAGAACTCGGTCTGCCGGGCGGCCACCGACAGCGGGTCCGCGGCGTCGCCCAGCACCTCCCGCTGCCACTGGGCGAAGTCCACGTACTGGAAGGGCAGTTCGGCCCGATCCGGAGCCGTACCCGCCCGCCGCGCCGTGTAGGCCTCGTCCAGGTCCGCGAGCAGCAGGGCCGTCGAGGACTCGTCGGTGGCGACGTGGTGCACGAGCAGGAGCAGGACGTGGTCGTCCGGCGCGGCCCTCAGCAGGGTCACGCGGACCGGGATCTCCGAGGCCAGGTCGAAGAGGTGACCGCCGGCCCGGACGGCCTCGTCGGCCGGCCGGTCGACGGGCACGTCACGGAGCTCCACCGGCACGTCCACCCCGACGGGCAGCACGCGCTGGTACGGCTCGCCGTCGTGCTCCGCGATCACCGTGCGCAGCACCTCGTGCCGCGCCACCAGGTCCCCGACCGCGGCGCGCAGCGCCGTGAAGTCGACCGGACCCCGCAGACGGACCGCGACGGGCACGTTGTACGTGGCCGCCGGGCCGCGGACACTGTCCACCACCCACAGCCGGTGCTGGGCGAAGGACAGCGGAGGCCGTTCGGGCCTGACGCCCGCGCCCGGTCGGGGCCGGCTGCCCGCGCCGGCCGGTGCCAGCCGCGCGGCGAGCGCCTCGACGGTCCGCAGCTCGAACACGTCGCGGATCCCGCACTCGACGCCGAGCACCTCACGGATCCGTCCCGCCGCGCGGGCCGCCAGCAGCGAGTGGCCGCCCAGGGCGAAGAAGTCGTCCCGTACGCCCACGGTCGGACGCCCCAGCACGGAGGCCAGGATCCCCGTCAGAACCTCCTCGCGCACGTCCCGGGGGGCGCGCGAGGAGGACACGGCCGCGAGTTCCGGCGCGGGCAGGGCCCGCCGGTCGAGCTTGCCGTTGGGGGAGAGGGGCAGGGCGGGGAGGGCGACGAAGGCGGTCGGAACCATGTACTCGGGGAGCCGGTCGGCGGCCAGCGCGCGCAGGGCGTCCGGGTCGCTGTCGGTGCCGGGCGCCGGGACGACGTAGGCCACCAACTGCTGCATCCCGGGTACGTCCTCGCGCACCAGCACGGCGGCCTGGGCGACGGACGCGGAGGACGTCAGGACCGTTGCTATTTCGCCGAGTTCGATGCGGAAGCCGCGGAGTTTGATTTGGTCGTCGGTGCGGCCGAGGTAGTGGAGGTGGCCGTCGGGCAGCCACTGGGCGAGGTCGCCGGTGCGGTACATGCGGGTGCCGGGAGGGCCGTAGGGGTTGGCGGTGAAGCGTTCCGCGGTGAGGCCGGGTCGGGAGAGGTAGCCGCGGGCGAGTTGGGTGCCGGCGAGGTAGAGCTCGCCGGGGGTGCCTGGGGGTACGGGGTTGAGGTTGTGGTCGAGGACGTAGGTCCGGGTGTTCCAGATGGGGGTGCCGATGGGGGCGGTGGTGTGGGTGTCGGTGTGGGGGGTGCAGGTGGTGGCGGTGACGTCGACGGCGGCTTCGGTGGGGCCGTAGAGGTTGGCGAGTTGGGTGTGGGTGCTGGGGGTGTGGAAGCGGGTGACGAGTTCGGTGGGGAGTGCTTCGCCGGAGCAGGTGACGAGGCGGAGGGTGGGGCAGTCGGTGAGGTCGGATTCGCCGAGGAAGGCGGTGAGCATGGAGGGGACGAAGTGGAGGACGGTGATGTGTTGTCGGCGGATGAGGTCGGCGAGGTATTCGGGGTCTTTGTGTCCGTCGGGGCGGGCGATGACGAGGGGGGTGCCTTGGGTGAGGGGCCAGAAGAATTCCCAGACGGATACGTCGAATCCGGCGGGTGTTTTTTGGAGTACGCGGTCGTGGGTGGTGAGTTGGTAGGTGTGCTGCATCCATTGGATGCGGTTGACGATGGCTTCGTGTTCGACCATGACGCCCTTGGGGCGTCCGGTGGAGCCGGAGGTGAAGATGACGTAGGCGGGGTGGCGGGGCAGGAGCGGGGTGATCCGCTCGGAGTCCGACAACGGACCGGTTCGCTGTGCCGCCAGGAGCTCCGCGGCCTCCCGGGAGTCCATCAGCAGCCGCTCGACGGCCGGGTCCGACGGAAGGAGAGTTGCCGACAGTGTGTCGGTAAGAATCAGGGTCGGGGCGGCCGTCCGCGTCATGTACGAGAGGCGATCGGCCGGCAGGCCGAGGTCCAGCGGGAGGTAGGCGCCACCCGCGCGGACGACCGCGTGCAGGGCCACGAGCAGTTCGAACGAACGGGGCAGGGCGACCGCGACGACGCTCTCCGGCCCGACGCCGCGGCCGATCAGCAACCGGGCGAGGCGGTCGACGCGCTCCTCGAACGCGGGCCGTGACAGCTCGACCCCCTCGAAGACCAGGGCGGCCCCCGTCGCGCCCGCCGTGCCGGCGAAGACCAGGTCGGCGAGGGTGGCCGGGCCGGTCACGGGAACGGCGGTGTCGTTCCAGCGGTGCAGCACCAGCTCGCGCTCCTGCGCGGACAGCACCTCCAACTCCGCCACCGGACGGTCCGGAGCGGCCACCGCGGCATCGAGCAACCGCACCAGACGCGCGGTCATCGCCTCGACGGTCTTCGCGTCGAACAGGTCCGTCGCGTAACGGATTCCGCAGGTCATCCCCGGAACCCCGGCCGCGGCACGCCGGAAGAGGATCTCCAGGTCGAACTTGGCGGCGCCGGCCGACACCGGCACCTCCTCGGCCGTCAGCCCCTCGAACAGGGCGACCGGGCCGCGCCCCGCGCCCTCGTACGCCACCAGGGTCTGGAACAGCGGGTGCCGCGACAGCGACCGCTCCGGGTTCACCGCCTCCACGACCGCCTCGAAGGGGAGGTCGGCGTGTTCCAGGGCCGCGGTGGCGGCCGAGGCCGTGCGCAGCAGCAGCTCGCGGAACGTCGGCGTCCCGGACAGGTCGGCGCGCAGGACCACCGTGTTGACGAAGAACCCGACCAGCGGGTCGAGGGACTCCTCGCCGCGTCCCGCGACGGGGCTGCCGAGCGGGACGTCGTCACCGGCGCCCAGCCGGTGCAGCAGGGCGGCGACCGCCGCCGACACCACCGTGAAGGCCGTCGTGCCCGTCGCCGCGGCGAGGGCGTCCAGACCGGAGACCAGTTCGGCGGGCAGTTCGGCGGTGACCGTCCGTCCCGTGTACGTGGGCTCCGCCGGGCGCGGCCGGTCCGTGACCAGGGGCAGCTCCTGGGGCAGGCCCGCCAGGGCCGTGCTCCAGTAACCCGCCTGGCGGTGCGCCAGGGCCCCCTCCCGCGCGGCGTCGCCCAGCAGCTCGCGCTGCCACAGCGCGTAGTCCGCGTACTGCACCGGCAGGACCGCGAACCGCGGTTCCGCACCGGCCGACCGGGCCGCGTACGCCTCCGCGAGGTCCGCCAGCAGCGGGCCCGTCGACCACTCGTCCCCGGCGATGTGGTGCATCAGCAGGAGCAGCGTCCACTCCTCCGGGCCGGCCTCCAGCAGGGTCGCCCGCAGCGGGAGCTCGGTCGCGAGGTCGAAG
The DNA here is from genome assembly GCF_042887545.1 of Streptomyces sp. NPDC057939. Lineage (NCBI taxonomy): Bacteria > Bacillati > Actinomycetota > Actinomycetes > Kitasatosporales > Streptomycetaceae > Streptomyces > Streptomyces sp. NPDC057939. The sequence continues at coordinate 43,615 of NZ_JBHVPG010000043.1, read as the reverse complement.
GGCCGGGCCGTCTCCCGGTCGATCCGTGCCGCGTGCCCGGCGGCCGGCGCCCGCTCCACGACGAAGGGCACCTCGACGTCCCCGACGGGCAGGATCCGCTGGTACGGACCCTGTGCGTCCTCCGCGTACACGGTGCGCAGCGCCTCGTGCCGGGCCACCACGTCCCCCACGGCCGCGGCCAGCGCGGCCGGGTCCAGGGCGCCGCGCAGCCGCAGCGCGAGCGGGATGTTGTAGGTCGCGGACGGGCCGTCCAGCCGGTGCAGGAACCACAGGCGGGCCTGTGCGTACGACAGGGGCAGCCGCTGCGGGCGCACGCCGCCCACCGGGGCGGGGCGGCCCGCCCCGCCGCGGTCGGCGAGCCGGGTGGCCAGCCGGGCGACGGTCCGGGCCTCGAACACGTCGCGGACCGAGCACTCCGTGCCCGCGGCGCGGATCCGGGCCGCCACCCGGGTGGCCAGCAGCGAGTGCCCGCCCAGCCGGAAGAAGTCGTCGTCGGCACCCACTGACAGCAGCGACAGGGACTGCGCGAAGACCTCGGCGATCCGCTCCTCGGCCGCGCCCCGCGGCGGGCGCGAGGACGCCGCCGTACCGAGGGTCGGGGCCGGCAGCAGGGCGCGGTCCAGCTTGCCGTTGACGTTGGTCGGCAGGGCGTCCAGAGCCACCAACGCCGCCGGAACCATGTGCTCCGGAAGATGTGCGGCCAGTTCCCCGCGGAGCCTCTCCACGTCCTCGGGGCCGGCGCCGGTCACATATCCGACCAGCCGGGGCATGCCGGGGTCGTCCTCGCGGACCACCACCGCCGCGGCCGAGACGCCGTCCAGCGCGGTCAGGGCCGCCTCCACCTCGCCGGGCTCCACCCGGAACCCGCGGATCTTGACCTGGTCGTCGGCCCGACCGAGGAACTCGATCAGCCCGTCCCCACGGCGACGCACGAGGTCACCCGTGCGGTACATGCGGCTGCCGGGCGACCCGAACGGGTCGGCGACGAACCGCTCCGAGGTGAGCGCGAACCGGCCCAGGTAACCGCGCGCGATCTGCTCGCCCGCCAGGTACAGCTCACCCGTCACCCCCGTCGGCACCGGCCGCAGCCGGCCGTCCAGGACGTGCGCGCGGGTGTTGTCGAGCGGTCGGCCCACGACCGGGGTCGGGCAGTCGCCCACCCGGGCCACCAGGGCGTCCACGGTGAACTCGGTCGGACCGTAGTAGTTGACGACCTCCACGTCGGTGAACGCGGCCAACTCCTCCCACAGCGCGGCGGGCACGGCCTCCCCGCCCAGCAGGAACAGCGGCGGTCGCCAGTCCCCGGTCAGCAGGCCCGCGTCCAGGAGCTGTCGGGCGTACGACGGCGTGACGTCGAGGGTGTCGATCCGCTCGGTGCGGACGTACGCCACGACCGCCTCGGCGTCCCGGCGCTCGAACTCGTCGAGCACGTGCAGCTCGTGGCCCGCCACCAGCCACAGCAACTGCTCCCAGGAGGAGTCGAAGGAGAACGAGGCCGTGTGCAGGGCGCGCACGCGGCGGCCCGACCGGCGGGCGACCGGCAGGTACAGCTCGCGCTCGTGGTCACGGAAGAGCCTGGTCAGGCCGGCGTGCCGGAGCACCACCCCCTTGGGGAGGCCGGTGGACCCCGAGGTGTAGATGACGTACGCGGCCTGTTCGGGGCCCGTCACGGCGTCCGGGCCGGGCACGGCCGCGGCCAGTCGTCGCACGGTCGCCGGGTCGTCCAGGACGACGGCCGGTACACCGGGCACCCGCGCCGCGACGGCGGCGGTCGTCACCACGCACACCGGGGACGCGTCCCGCAGCATGTGGGCGAGCCGTTCGGCCGGGTGGTCCAGGTCCAGCGGCAGGTAGGCCCCGCCCGCCTTGAGGACGGCCAGGACGGCGACGACGGCGTCGGCGGACCGGGGCACCGCGAGTCCCACGACCGTGTCCGGGCCGACCCCCTCGGCGGTCAGGACGGCGGCCAACCGGCCTGCACGGTCCACGAGTTCGGCGAATGTCAGCCGCTCGTGGCCGGCCACCACCGCAAGGGCGTCCGGTGCGGCGGCCGCCCGCTCCGCGAACACCTCCGTCACGCTCCGCGCGGGCACGGGCCGGGCCGTGTCGTTCCACCGGGCCAGCCGCTCCCGCTCCTCGGCGTCGCGCAGCTCCCACTGCGACACCCGCAGCTCGGGGGCCGCGACCGCTTCGGCGAGGGCGCGCAGCAGCCGGTCCGCGAAGGTCTCCACCGTCTCCCGGTCGAACAGGGCGGTGGAGTGGAAGACCTCCAGCTCCAGGTCCTCGCCGTGCGCGGAGTCCGCGAAGGTGACGTCCAGGTCGAACTTGGTGACGCCGGGATCGACCCGGTCGGCGCGGGCGGACCGCCCGAACAGGGTCCGTACGTCCTCGGAGACCGTGCTGTGCGAGACCATCGTCTGGAAGAGCGGGTGCCGCGACAGGGACCGCTCGGGGTTGACCGCCTCCACCACCTGGTCGAACGGCAGGTCGGCGTGGTCCAGGGCCGTCAGATCGGCCGCCCGGACCCGTTCCAGGAGCTCACCGAACGTCGGGTCGCCGGACAGGTCGGTGCGCAGCACCACCGTGTTGACGAAGAAGCCCACCAGGTCGTCGAGGGCGCTGTCGGCGCGTCCCGCGACCGGGCTGCCGAGGACGAGGTCCTCGCCCGCGCCGAGCCGGTGCAGCGTCGCGGCGACCGCCGCGTGCACCACCATGAACACGCTGGTGCCGCTCTCCCGCGCCAACGTCCGTACGGCGAGCGCGAGATCGCGCGGCAGCGAGCGGAACGTCAGCGCCCCGGCGTGCTGCGCCGTCGCCGCGCGGGGCCGGTCCGGGGTCAGGCCGCCGGCCTCCGCCGGCAGGCCCGCCAGTTCCGAGCGCCAGAACGCGGCCTGCTCGGCCGCGAGGGTGCCCGGCCGGTCCGCGGCGCCGAGCAGCTCCCGCTGCCACAGCGCGTAGTCGGCGTACTGCACCGGCAGCGGGGCGAACGCGGGCTCGGCGCCCTCCAGTCGGGCGGCGTAGGCCTGTTCCAGATCGCGCAGGAACGGCCCCATCGACCACTCGTCGCTCGCGATGTGGTGGAGCAGTACGACGAGGGCGTCCGTCCCCGCGCCGGTGTCGCGCACCAGCGTCACCCGCAGCGGAGCCTGCGCCGCGATGTCGAAGAGGTGCCCGAGGGCCCGGGTGACGGCCTCGTCCAGCGCGGCGGCGCCCTCGACCTCGTCGACGGAGAGCCGCACACCGGCCGCGGCCGCGTCCAGCACCCGCTGGAACGGGATGCCGTCGCGCTCCCCGAAGACCGTGCGCAGGGCCTCGTGGCGGGCGACGGTGTCGGCCAGCGCCGCGTCCAGCGCGACCGCGTCGAGCCGGCCGTCGAACAGGACGGCGAACGGGATGTTGTAGGTGGCGCTCGGGCCCTCCACCTGGTGCAGGAACCACAGCCGCTGCTGGGCGTAGGACAGCGGCAGCGGGTCGGGGCGGACCCCGGCCGACGGCGCGGTCCGGGACACCGCGGCGCGCTCCGCCAGCAGGCCGGCCAGCGCGGCCACGGTCCGGGCCTCGAACACGTCCCTGATCCCGCAGTCGGTGCCGAGAGCGGCCCGGGTCCGGGCGATCACCCGGGCGGCGGGCAGGGAGTGCCCGCCCAGTACGAAGAAGTCGTCGTCGGGGCCCACGGAGGGCAGGCCGAGGACGTCGGCGAAGATGCCGGCGAGGATCTCCTCGCGGGCACCGCGCGGACTGCGCCCCCCGGCGGAGACCAGCCCCGCCAGGTCGGGGGCGGGCAGGGCCCGCCGGTCGACCTTCCCGTTCGCGGTCAGCGGGAACGCGTCGAGGACCACGACGGCCGAGGGCACCATGTACTCGGGCAGCGCGCCGGCGGCGGCCTCGCGCAACGCGCCGGGGGCCGGGTCGGCGGCGTCGGTGGCGGGGGTGACGTAGCCGACCAGGGCGGGGAAGCCCGGCAGGTCCTCGCGGACCAGGCAGACGGCCCGGCCGACGCCCGCGCAGGCCGTCAGCACCGTCTCGACCTCCCCGAGTTCGATGCGGAAGCCGCGCAGCTTGATCTGGTCGTCGGCCCGGCCCAGGAACTCGATCCGGCCGTCGGCCCGGCGCCGGACCAGGTCCCCGGTCCGGTACATGCGCTCGCCGGGACCGCCGAACGGGTCGGCCACGAACCGCTCCGACGTCAGGGCGGGGCGGCCCAGGTAGCCGCGGGCCAACTGGCCGCCGCCCAGGTACAGCTCGCCGGGCCGGCCGGGGGCCACCGGGCGCAGCGCGCCGTCCAGGACGCGGGCGCGGGTGTTCCAGAACGGGGTGCCGATGTCGGGGACGCCCGAGTGGTCGGGGGCGAGGACGCCGGAGGTGGCCCAGACGGTCGCCTCGGTCGGGCCGTACACGTTGGTCACCGAAGCCGCGGTCCGGGCCAGCCGCTCGGCGAGGGCGGCGGGGAGGGCCTCGCCGCCGACGAGGACCCGGGTCCCGGCCAGCGAGGTCGGCCGGCCGTCCTCCAGCAGGGCGTGCCACAGCGAGGGCGTGGCCTGCATGACGGCCGGGCGGTGCTCGTCGACGAGGGCGGCCAGGGCCGCGGGGTCGCGTACGGTGTCGCGGTCGGCGAGGACCACGGTGGCGCCGCTCAGCAGCGGGGTGTGGATCTCCAGCACGTGGATGTCGAAGGAGACGGTCGTCACCGCGACGAGCCGGTCCCCGGGAGCGAGCGCGAGCTCCTCGGACTGCATGCGCAGGAAGTTGGCGAGCGCCGAGTGGGGGATCACGACCCCCTTGGGGCGGCCGGTGGAGCCCGAGGTGTAGATGACGTACGCCGGGTGGTGGGGCCCGGGCCGAACCGGACGCGGGATCGTTTCATCGGGGGCGGCGGAGCCATCGGTCGCGTCGCCGGGACCCGCGTCGGCCAGCGCGGACAGGGTGTCGGGGGAGTCCAGGACCACGACGGGCACCCCGGCGACCTGCGGGACGAGGGGCGCGAGGGCCAGCGTCGTCAGCACGCACACCGGTCGGGCGTCCTCGACCATGAACGAGAGCCGCTCGGCCGGGTAGTCCAGGTCCAACGGGAGGTAGGCCCCGCCCGCCTTGAGCACCCCGAGCAGCGACACGACCAGGTCCTCGCCCCGCGCGAGCGCGATGCCGACGACGGCCTCCGGGCCCACGCCGTGTCCGACGAGGACCCGGGCGAGCCGGTCGGAACGGTCGGCCAGGGCTGCGTAGTCGAGGGACTTCCTCCCGGCGACCACGGCCGTCACTCCGGGGTGGAGCCGCGCCGCCTCATCGAAGAGGTCCACGAGGGTACCGGCCGGCAGCTCGCGCACGGTGTCGTCGTCCGCGCGTACGACGGCCTCCAGCGCGGCGGGCGCCAGCAGGTCCGGCCGGCCCACCGGAGCCTGCGGTCCGGCGGCGGCCAGCTCCCGCAGGAAGTGCGCGAACTCGGCGCAACGGGCGCCCAGCGACGTCGCGTCGTAGGCGTCGGGGTTGCCGTCGAACTCGAACCGGATCCGGCCCTGCGCGCCGTCGTGGTAGACCCCGAGGGTGATGTCGTCCACCGGACCGGCGGCGATGTTGTGGACCGTCCCGGGGGAGCCCGCGAAGTCCAGGGCGGTGTCGAAGGCCTTGATGTTGACCATGGGCCCCAGGAGGCCCTGGGCCCGCCCGGACAGTCCGAGGTCGCGGCGGATGTCCTCGGCGCGGTAGCGCTGGTGGCGGCGCAGGCCGGTGGTCGCGGCGGCGACCTCGCGGACCAGCTCGCCGATGGAGGTCGCGGGGCGCACGGGCACCCGCAGGGGCAGCACGTTCACCACCATGGCCGGCACCTTCAGCGCGGCCGACCCGAGCCGGGCCATCGCCGGGACGGACAGCAGGACGTCGCGGCTGCCGGTGGAGCGGTGCACGAAGGCGGCGAAGGCCGCCGTCACCACGTCGGCCCAACTGGCCTTGGCGTCGCGGGCGATGGCGAGCAGACCGGTGGTTTCGGCAGGGTCGAGGGTGGCTCCGTCCCGGAGGAATCCGTGCGCGGCGGGCACGGCCGTGCCGCTCAGGGGTTCCGGCTCGGGGCAGTCGGCGAGGCGCTCCAGCCAGTACGCGCGGTCCGCCGCGAAGGTCTCGGAGGTCCGGTACTCCCGCTCGGCCTCCACGACCGAGGCGAGGGTGCCGAACGGGCGGGCCGGCGGCTCCTCGCCGTTCAGCAGGGCCGAGTAGACCTCGGCGGTGCGCCGGGAGAGCAGGGAGAACGCGAACGCGTCGAGGGTGATGTGGTGGGCCCGCTGGTACCACAGGACCCGCTCGGGGCCGACCCGGTGCAGGGTGAACAGGGACAGGGTGTCGGCGGTCAGGTCGAGCGGTCGCGCCATGTCGCGGCGCATCGCCTCGACGGCGGCGCCCACCGGGTCCTCCTCCCCGGTGTGGTCGAGCACGGCCACCAGCGGACCGGAGGCCGGTCCGGACCAGGTCTCCTGGTACGGCTCGCCCGCCGCGTCCTCGGAGAAGCGCGCGGTCAGCGCCTCGCACTCGGAGACCGTCCGCCGCAGCGCGGTGACGAACACGCCGGGGTCGAGCGGACCGTCGATCTCGACGTACTGGCCCACGTTGTAGACGGGGGACGCGGGGTCGAGCCGCTGGCCGTACCAAACACCGGCCTGTGCCCCGGTGAGGGGGAGACGCTGGGAAGGGCGGTCGCTCATGGGATCGTGCTCCAGATTCAGGCAGCTGCGGGGAGAGGCGAAGGGAGGGCCGTGGCGGTCGACGGCCCGTGACGGGGACGCGGGCGGGGCGCGGCGCGCGGTCCCCCTCCCCGTGCCGGGGGAGTGGGGCCGGGGGAGGAGGAAACGGTGACGGGGAACGGCCGTGGGCAGGGGCGACGGGGAACGGCCGTCGGTCGGACGAACGCGGAGGTGGCGAGCGGTCAGGTCGTTTTGGTGGGACCGAACTTCGCGGTGTCGACCGCCTCGCCGAGGGGGCCTTCCCCGACCGGCTCCGGCTCCGCGTCCTCGCGGGGCAGGGTGGCGCGTCGCAGTCCGGGTACGGCGATGGCGACGGCGACGGCGGCCACCGCGCAGACGGCGCCGTTCAACAGGGCCGCGCCGGCGGGGCTGAACCAGCGGGCGACCGCCGCGACCTCGACGTCGCCGATGATGTCCCCGGTGGTGCCCTGGGTGGTGATCACGCTGACGATGCGTCCGCGCAGTCGATCCGGAGTGCTGTGCTGGACCAGCGCGTATTCGAGGATCTCGTACACGGTGCCGCAGGCGCCGCCGACGGCGAGCGCCGCGCAGGCCAGGTAGACGTTGCCGCTGAGGGCGAAGCCGATGGTGGCCAGACCGCCGACGAACGCCGCGAGCAGCAGCAGGCGTCCGGGGCGCGCGGTGCGGGTGAGCCATCCGCTGGTCGCCGAGACCGCGACGGCGCCGACCGCCGGCGCGGAGTACAGCAGGCCCAGCATGACCTCGCCGCCGTTGAACTGACGGTCCACCATTTCGGGGAACAGGACCACGGGCACGTTGAACAGGGCGGTGACACCGCCGAGCAGCACCAGGCCGCCGACCACGCGGTTGTGCCAGGCGTGCCGGAACGCGACGAGCAGGGAGCCGGAGTCGGCGTCCTCGTCGTCCGCGTCGGGGTCCTCGGCGACGGGCGGCAGCGGGCGGATCCGGGAGATGAGGAAGGCGGTCAGGGCGGTGGTCACGGCGGCGAACGCGAAGACGGGCGCGGGGCCGGTCAGGGCGAGCAGCACACCGCCGAGGAACGGCGCGGTGATGGAGCCGATCTCCCCGGTGAGGGAGATCAGCGCGCCGGCGGCGGGGAGTTGGTCGGGTCGGACCAGGGTGGGGGCCACGGCCATGAGGGCGGTGAAGCTGACCCCGGTGGCGAGGCCGTCCCAGGCGACGCACAGGTGGATCGCCCACTGGGACGGGTCGTCGAGCATGGCGTTGACGGCTAGTCCGGCGAAGGCGAGGGCCGCGGCGCCGCGGGCGCGGACGATGAGCGTCCGACGGTCGTTGCGGTCGGCCATGACGCCGCCCCACAGGGATCCGAGCAGCACGGTGATGCTCATGATCATGCTGACGACGGCGACGTCGAAGGTCGACCGGGTCAGTCCGTACACCTGGGCGGACAGCGCGACGGTCGCCATGCCCAGGCCGAACAGCGAGACCACGCGGGCGATGAAGATCGCCCGGAAGTCGGGGCTGGTGCGCAGTGGTTCGATGTCGATGACGAGGTCACGCAGGGGCACAGGTGGCTCCGGGGGTGGGAGGGCGGGCCGGCTCAGACGGCGGGGGAGAGGATTTCGGCCCAGGCTCGGAGCGTCGGGCGCTCGGCGAGGTCGACGAAGCTGATCCGGGCGCCCTCGGCGCGCCAGCGCTCGACGAGGGTCATCAGCCGGATGGAGTCGAGGCCCTGGTCGAGGAGGCTCTCGTCCACGAGGACCTCGGCGGGTTCGGCGTACAGCACGTCGGCCACGTCGCGGACGAGCCGTTCGAGGGCGAAGGCCTCGGGAGCGGGGGTCGGATGCATGGGGGGTCTCCTGTTTCGGTGGCCGGACGGGTCGTTCGCCGGCAGGTGGGAGGTGGCGCGCGCCGGTGGGCGGCCGGCGGCGAGGGGCGGCGGCGAAGACGCGGTACCGACGCCATGTGCACTGCGATGCAGAACATTTGATGTGGCGACTTAGGTAAGGCTAACCTAAGTTTTATGATCTCTGTAACGGTGGACCAGCCCGGCCGTCCGGGCCCGGCACCCACGTCGCCGCAGGTGCGCACCGCCCGGACCGAGGACGCGCCCGCACTGCACGCGCTGTCCGCGCCCTTCGTCCGATCCGGTGCGCTCCGGGCCAGGCCGCCGGAGCACTACCGGGCCCACGCGGGCCGTTTCCTGCTGGTGGAGGGCGACGGCGAAGGCTCCGTCCGGGGGTGCGTCGCCCTCCGGGGGGCGGAGCCCGGCACCGCCGTCCTCTACAACTTCTGCGTCGCCGTCGCCGGCCAGGGCCGGGGCATCGGGGCCGCGTTGCTGTTCGCCGCCTGCGCGCGGGCGCGCGCCGAGGGCAGGCGTGCGCTGTTCACCGCCACCACCGGATCCGCCCGACTCTTCGTCCGGTACGGGTTCCGGCCCGTGGCGACCGTCGGGGCGCCGCCCGGCTGGGCCGCGCGGCTCGACCCCGCGCGCGGGTCGCGGGTGTTGAGGCTGAACCTCTGACCCGCACCCGAGGGCCGGGGCCCGGGAGGACTTCCCGGGCCCCGGCCCGCACCGGCCGGGCGACGCCCCGACGGAGTCATCAGCCCTGCGCGATCAGGCTCGCGGGGCGCATGTCCGTCCAGTTCGCGTCCGTGTACCGCGCGCAGCCCTGCCGGGTGTCCTCGCCGTGCGCGACGGTCCAACCCGCCGGAACCTCGGCGAAGGCGGGCCAGAGCGAATGCTGGTTCTCGGCGTTGACGAGCACGAAGTAGCGGGCGTCGTCGTCCTCGAAGGGATTGGTCGTGGCCATGGTTGTCTCCTAGAGGTGGTTGGCGGCGCCGGTCGCGCCGTCGGTCGTACGGGTGGTCTCGTGGAAGTCGGACGCGAAGCCGGCATCCGGGTGCGTGCCGGCGCGTTCCGAACGGGCCGACTCCTCCGCCGTGGCGGTGGCCTCCTCGCTCAGCGCGCGTGCCTCCGCCGCGTCGAACAGGGCGTCGGACCAGTGCCAGTGGAGCGTGAGGAGGCTCTGCCCGTCCTCGCCGGCCGCCGACCGGACGACGAGCCGCAACGGCCCCGCCAGCGGGAGCCCGCCACCGGACGGGTCCGCCGCGTACGCGGCGGGCCACCGCTCCCCGGCCGCGGGTGCCCAACGGGCGTCACCGGCCGACGGGAGCAGCGCGGCACGGCGCTGGTAGTGGACGCCGCGCCGGGGCAGGCCGGCCAGGAGCGTCGCGGTCTGCGTGTTCAGGTGCCGCAGCTGTTCCAGCCCGCGACCCGTGCCCGGAACCGCCCCGAGCGTCAGGACCGTACGGTCGTACGCGTCCGCCCCCGAGGTCGGACCCGGCGGCAGCGGCAGCCGGACGGTGTGGACGGTGCTCAGCCGCCCGGCCGTGCGCGGCGCGTGGTCGGGCCGCGGCAACTCCAGCTCCACCACCAGACCGGTCCCGTCGTGCAGCCTGGGCCGGGAGTGCGCCGTGCGGGCCAGGGCGGCCAGCAGCAGCACGTCGAAGGGGTGCGGCGCCCCGTCGGACCGCTCCGCCGGAGTGGGCAGTTCCAACCGGGTGACCACCCGGTGCCCGGGCCCGCCCGGCGGCCAACTCCGGCCCGCGGGGCTCCTCGTCAGCTGCGCCCAGTGCGTGAGCTCCGCGATCCGTGCCCCCGATCCGGCCTCCGCGCCGAGCCGGCCGGCCCAGTCGAGGAGGCCACCGGCGGGACCGGGCGGTGCGACCGGGGATTCCCCGTGGAGGAGCGGGAGCTCGTCGGTCAGCGTCTGCCAGCCGACGCCGTCCACCGACAACAGGTGAGCCACGAGCAGCAGCAGACCGGGCTCCCGCGCTCCCGCGTCGAACCACACGGCCCGCAGCACCCGGGCGCGGCCCGGATCCAGTTCCTCGGCGGCCGTGCGCAGGACGGCTTCGACCAGGCGGTCGCGCTCGTCCACCGGCATCCCGGCGACGGGCACCCGGCGCAGGGTGTCGGCCTCGGTGCAGGCGGGCGCCGCGGAGGCGGGCCTGACCTCCTGGCTCCAGACGCCGTTCGAGCGGTGCAGGGCCAGGCGCAGCGCCGGGTGCCGCCGGGCCAGCCCGGCCAGGGCGCGGCGCAGCGCCGCCGTACCCAGCCCGGCCGGAACGCTCAGCAGGACGGCCTCGTGCGGGGAGTCCACCGGGCCGTCGGTCGCGCGCAGTCGGTGCGCGGACGGCAGCAGGGCCAAGGGGCCCGCCTCGCCGTCGGCCGGGGGCGCCACGCGCCGCTCCGGGACCGGTACGGGTCCCCCGGCCGGGGTCGAGGCCGGCAGGGCGGGGCGGTCGGGCGTGCGACCGAGGGCTGTCAGCATCGCGGCGAAGCCCCGGGCGTGTTCGGTCAGCGAACCGGTGTCGTACAGGGCGGGGTTGCCGTCGACGTCCAGTCGCAGGCGCCCGTCCGGACGGCAGGACGCGGCGACCGAGAGGTCGTCCACGGGCCCGGAGGCCAGGCTGACCACGTGCCCCACCGTCCCGCCGAAGTCCAGCTCGGTCTCGAACGGTCGCAGGTTGACCAGGAGGCCCGGAACGCGCCGGCCGGACAGGCCGGGCCAGATGTGCCGGGCGAGGACCTCGCCCCGCACCCGCTGGTGGCGACGCAGGAAGTCCAGCTCGGCGGAGGCCTGCCGGAGCAGGTCCCGGAAGGTGTCGTGGGGGCCCGCGGTCAGCCGCGCCGGAAGGATGTTCACGGCGGTGCCGGGGACCCGCAGCGTGCCGGGCGCCGTACGGGCCGTCGTGTACAGCGCCATCGGGGTCTCCCCGCCCTCGGCGTACGGCGCGAGGTGGGCGGCGCACGCGGCGAGCACGGCCTCGCCCCACGTGCCCCCGGCGAGCCGTGCCGTGGCGGTCACGGCGGCGCTCTCTGCGGGGCCGAGCAGGACGGTGGCGCGCAGGGTCGTGTCGCGGGGAGCGGCTTCGCGGCCGGCGGGCCGGACGGGCACCGGCGGTTCGGGGTGGCGGCGGGACCAGGCCTCCAGGTCGGTCGCGTAGGCGGCGGAGCCGAGGTAGGCGCGCTCCGCGCGGGCCAGCACGGACACCGGGGCGAAGGGGGAGGCGGGCGGGCGCGAACCGGTCACGAGGGCGGTGTAGTGCTCGCTGACACGACGGCTGAGCAGGGACACCCCGTAGCCGTCGACGGCCAGTTGGTGGAAGTACTGCACCAGCAGATGGCGTTCGGCGCCGAGGGTGACGAGCGCCGCGCCGAACAGGTCGGGGGTGTTCTCCGGTGCGGGCGGGTCGAGCAGCAGGTCCAACCGCGGGGGGCAGGCGAGCCGTTCGCGTACGAGGTCCAGGGCGGCGGCGATGGGGTCCGCGGCCCCCGAGGTGTCCAGCCGCGGCAGGCTCCGCCCGGCCGGCCGCAGGGCCACGGGGGACTGCCCGTAGCGGCCGTCGTCGAGGGTGAGGCGGAACCGGAGCCAGGGCGCCTCGTCCAGGGTGAGGCCGAGGGCCTCCTCCAGTGCGGCGGGGTCGAGCGGGCCGACGAGTTCGATGTACTGACCGACGTGGTGACCGGCGTACGAGGGGTTCGCGCTCTGCGCGGCGAGCACGTGGGCCTGGGCGGCCGTCAGTTCCTCGGGCGCGGGGCCGACGGGGGCGGTGGCGGTGGTCGCGGACATGGTTCAGCTCCGGGGGGACGCGGTGGGGTCCGCCGCCCGGGCCGGCGTCGCCGACGGTCCGGTACGGGCGGTGGCGCCGACGCCGGCCCGGTGGCGTACGGCGGGTTCGTCGGTTCCGGGTCCGGGCTTCGCATGTGATGCGGACATGCCCATCCTTCCTCTGACCTGCCCAGGCGATCGGGGCAAGGCGTACCTAAGCTGACTTATGGGGTGTTGAGTGTCAAGTCGGCCTGAACCGGCTCGAATTGGCCGGTTCGGGGCATCGCCTCGGTACAGGCCGGAGCGGATCCGGGCATGCGGAGGAGACCCTGCGGCCCGGGCGCGCGAGCTGCCCGTCGGGGAGGGGTCGTGCGGGGGAGCGGCCGTCCCCGTCAAGGAAGGGGAGAGCGCCCGGGGGCGGGACCGTCGACGCCGAAACGGCGCGCACGGAGCCCGCCGCGCGTGGGGCGGGGCGGAGCGCGGTTCCCCGGTGCGGGGAGCCGCCGCCCGTGGTGGGGCGGGTGTCGGGCGGGCTACGGCGGCTCGTGCTCGACGCCCCGGCCCCGGCCGTCACGAACGGAGTTGAGGGGCCGGTCCGCCGGCCGGTCGTGTCCCGGGGACGGGCGCCCCACCGGACGCGGCGACAGCAGCGGGTCGTCGAGGTGGACCAGGCGGTACCCGGCCGAGGGCTTGCCCCGGGTGGAACCCGGTGCGGGTCCGGCCCCGCGCGAACGCCTGGCGGTGGCGCCGCGCAGCTTCGGTCGGGCCCGCTGGGCCGCCTCCACCAGGGCGCCGACGGCCGGCGCCTCCTGGCGCAGCCGGTTGAAGCCCCGTACGGAGAAACCCGCGAGCTTGGCCGCGTACGGCCAGGGAGCGCCCTCACGGATGGTCCGCAGCACCAGGTGGATCATGGCCGGTGTGGGTCCGTGTCCCGCGTGCAGGCCGCGGGAGGCGGCCAGGGCCCGGGCGGCGCTCATGGCGTGCGCGAACGCGGGGTCCCTTTCCAGCCACTCGCCCAGCATCCGGTCGGTCAGCCCGGCCGCGGCTGCGGCCGCCTCGACGGACAGGCCCTGCGCGGAGGCCTTCAGCGCCTCCGCCATCCTGCTCGCGATGTCCCACCGGTGGCTCGACATCTCGGGCAGCGCCGCCCGCAGCCGGCCGTCCGCCTGGTCGTGGCCCTCCAGCCAGTCGACGAGGTCCCCCGCCCAATCCTGCGGCTCGGGTTCCGCACTCCGATCCCCGTGCATCCCCTACACCTCCACGGGAACGTGGACGGCGCGGTACCCGGGCGGCCCGACTGGTCCGCCCCGCTCCCGCCGGTCGGGCGGTGTGCTGCGATCCTGCATGTCTTCCTGCCCCCTTCAGGTCCCCGTCCCGGGTTCCGCGACGGCGCGGAACCCGGAACGGCACTTCTAGATCCCGTCCGCCGTGGGCGCGAGCACCCACAGCCGGTGGTCCCAGCCGATGTCGCGACAGTCGCCGACCCGAAGGCCCGCACCCCGCGTCAGCTCCGTGATCTCCTCCTGCGACCGCACGGCCGAGCCGAACGCCGAGGCCAGGCGCAGGTGGTGCAGGGCCGCCTCCACGTCGTCGGCGTCCGCCGTCGCGACCTGCTCCACCAGCAGCAACGTTCCTCCGGCGGGCAGCGCGGCGCCGCTCTCGCGCAGGACGAGGGCCGCGTCCGCGTCCGGCAGCAGGTCGAGCAGCCGGCACAGCAGGACGGTCTCGTCGCCGGGCGGGACCGGACCGGTCGTGCCCAACAGCTCCACCCGGGGCAGCACGTCGGGATCCAACACCCGCTCACCGAGCACCCGCAGGGCCGAGGGCTGCGCGGCGACCGTCACCTTCAGCCCGGGGAACGCCCGGACCAGCGAGTTGACGACGGCGCCGGCGCCGTGGCCACCGGCGGTCAGCGAGCCCGCCGACGCCCAGTCGTACCCTGCGACGACGCCCGGCGCGATCCACAGCGCCTCGTCCTCGACGGCCGCCCTCGCCGAACCGGCCAGCCGCTCGTCCGAGGCCATCGCCTCGGCCAGCGGCAGCCCCGACAGCGTCCGGTAGCCCGCCCGCCCGGTCCACAGGCTCTCCGCGAGGCCCGACAGGGACAGGTCCAGCGCCGCCTGCGCGCCGCGCAGGTCGTACTCCTCCAAGGAGTGGTCGTCCTCGACGAGTTCCTCGCCCACCGGGGTGAGGCGGTAGCGGATCCCCGCGCCCCCGATGTTCCCGTCCGCGGCGTCCCCGCCCTCGGCGGATCCGTCCGCCGCGAAGACGTCGAGCGCGACGAGGTACGTCAGCAGCGCGCCGAGGGTGCGCGGCGCGGCACCGGTGCGCGCGGCCAGCTCCGGGGCGGTCCGCACGCCCTGGTGGACGAGGTCCATCAGACCCAGCGTGACCGCGGCCCGAACGGCCAGACCCGGCGCGAGGTCGGTCAGCTCGTGCAGCCGGTCGTGCGGGTCCTGCTCCTCGTCCGCCTCGACCGCCGCGGCCCGTTCCTGCCCCGCCGCGGGCTCGGTGCGGCGCCAGTAGCCGGTGATGTGCGTCCGCTCGCGCGGCACCTGACGGTCCGCCGCGAGGTGGCGCCGGATGCCCTTGAGGGTGACGGCCTCGCCCGCGGCCCAGGCGAACACCTCGCCCGGCAGCCACTCCATGCCGCGGACCGCCCGCTCCAGGAGGTCCGTACCACCGGCCGGGGCTCCGTCGCGCACCAGCCAGGTGATCTCGGCGTCGGCCCGCGTCGGCAGCTCCTGGCGGTGGCTCTCCTCGCCGACCTCGACGAACACGCGGGCCACCGTCCCGGCCGGCATTTCCGCCAGCCACCGCGCGATGGCGGGCAACGCCGTCTCGTCACCGATCACCAGCAGCCAATCGGCGCCCTCGGGGTGACCGTGCGACATCTTGGGCCCGGCGATCCAGGTGACGTCACCGGGCTTCGCGCCCTGCGCCCACGAGGAGGCCACGCCGCCCTCGTGGTTGACGAAGTCGAAGTCGATCTCCCCTGCCTCCGGGTCGAACCGGACGGGGGTGTAGTCCTTGGTCAGCGGACGGGCGTCGGGCCAGTCCAGGCTGGACACGTTCTGGCCGGGCAGCACGGGCAGGTCCGCGCCGTCCTCGGCGAAGAAGAACTTCACGTGGTCGTCGAAGCCCTCGGAGCGCAGCGCGGGCAGGTCCAGGCCGTCCTTGGTGAACGCGCCCAACTGCGGCCCGCCCAGGGTCAGGCGCCGCATGCCCGGGGTGACGTCCCGGACGCGGAGCACGGTGAGCTCGCGCAGCACGATGGGGAAGGTGACGACCGGACGGGGGTTGCGGCTGGACATCGACAGGGCTCCTCAGGGGTTGGGGAAAGCACGCGGAGTGCGGTGCGCTCGGGGGGCGGGGGCCCCGGGCGCCTGGGTTGGTTCCGGGCGGCGCCCCCGCACCGCGGGGTGCGGGGGCCGCCGTGTCGCACGGGCCGGCTACTGGCCGGCGACCGCCTTCGCGAGGAGCGGGGTCAGCTGCTGCGTCACCCACGGCGCGCTCAGCGGGTCCGGGTAGGCGATCGCCGAGGCGAGGGTGTTGTCCGACGGGACGACGGCGAAGTGCTTGTTCTTCACGGAGTTCAGCGACTGGAAGAGCTTGTTGCCCTCCAGCTCCTTCGGGCTGATGACACCACGGTCACCGAACGGGTAGGTCACCAGCAGCACGTCGGCGTCGAGCTGGTCGAGGTTCTCCAGGCTCACGCCGTTCTTGTCGGGGCCGTAGTTCTTGGCCTTGTCCGTCTTGGTGAAGCCGAGGCGCTCGAAGACGCCCGGGTCCTGGGCCTCGTACGACATGAAGCTGATCTGCTCCGGGTGGACCACCGTGTAGGTGTACGTCTTCCCCTTGAACTCGGGGTGCGCGGCGGCGGCGTCGTTCGTGGTCTTGTCGTTCGCGGCGATCACCTCGTTCGCCTTGTCCTCCAGGCCCAGGGCCTTCGCGGCCGTCTTCAGGCGCTCCTGCCAGGTGAGGGTGTCGGCCTGGGCCTTGTCGGTGAAGGTGACGACCGGGGCGATGGGGGACAGCTTCGCGTAGTCCTTGTCCATCTCCCAGGTGTTCATGCCGAGGATGATGTCCGGCGCCTCGGCGGCGATGGCCTCGTAGGCGGTGCCGTCGGTGTCGTCGTACGTCTTCAGCTTGGCCGCGCCGAGCTTGGTGATCGCCGCCTGCTTGTACTCGGCGACCTTGGAGCCGTCCTCCACGTCCGGGGTGATGACGGGGACGAGGCCGAGGGCGAGCGCGATCGCGGTGTCGCCGTCCGAGACGGTGGCGACCTTGACGGGCTTCTTCTTGACCTCGGTGCTGCCCCAGGCGTTCTTCAGGGTGACGGGCGCGAAGGCCTTCGCGTCGGCGGAACCCGACGCCGCGGGCTTGCCCTCGTCCTTGGTGGAGCCCTCGCCGCAGCCGGCGAGCAGGCCGACGCAGGCGGCGGTGGCCACGAGCGCGCCGATGGTCCGGAGTCCGGTGTTCTTGCTGTGCATCGGGATGTTCTCCGTTTACGAGGTGGTGTGACGGCCCAGGGGGAAGATCTGGGGCCGGTCGGAGCGGGGATGGGGAACGACGAGGCAGTCGAGGCCGAACACGTCGGCGACGGTCTGCTCCGTGAGGACCTCCGCGGGGCTGCCCTGTCGCACGATCCGGCCGTCGCGCATGGCGACGATGGTCGAGGCGTACAGGGCGGCCTGGTTGAGGTCGTGGGAAACCAGGACGATGGTCTTTCCGGACTGCTCGTTGAGGTCCGCGAGCAGGTCCATGACCTCGATCTGGTGAGCGATGTCCAGGTAGGTGGTCGGTTCGTCGAGCAGCAGCAGCGGGGTCTCCTGCGCCAGCGCGAGGGCGATCCACACCCGCTGGCGCTGCCCGCCGGACAGTTCGTCCACCGGACGGTCGACGAGCTCGGCCGTGCCGGTGGCGGCCAGTGCCCGGGCGATGACCTCGTCCTCGGCGGCCGTACGGCGCTGCCCGAACCGCTGGTGGGGGTGGCGTCCCCGCCAGACCAGGTCCGCGACGGTGATCCCCTCGGGGGCGATCGGGGACTGCGGCAGGATGCCGAGCCGGCGGGCCACCTCCCGCGTCGGCAGGGCGTGGATGTCCCGGCCGTCCAGCAGGACGGAGCCGGCGGCCACGGGCAGCAGCCGGGCCATCGATTTCAGCAGGGTCGACTTGCCGCACGCGTTCGGGCCGACCAGGGCCGTGATGCGGCCAGGCTCGATCGTCAGCGAGAGTTCCTCGATGACGTGCCGCCGGTCGTAGCCGGCGCTGATCGCCCGCGCCTCCAGCCCGGGGGCGGGGAGGGCCGGTTCGGCGAGGTCGAGGGCGGCGGGGCCGGGGGACACGAGGTCGTTCATGAGCGTGCTCCTTGGCGCCGCAGCAGCAGTCGGACGAAGTA
This sequence comes from Streptomyces sp. NPDC057939, assembly GCF_042887545.1. NCBI lineage: Bacteria > Bacillati > Actinomycetota > Actinomycetes > Kitasatosporales > Streptomycetaceae > Streptomyces > Streptomyces sp. NPDC057939. The sequence goes on along the minus strand of NZ_JBHVPG010000043.1, from coordinate 25,925 downwards.
GGGGGCGCCGATCAGCGCCGTCAGGACCCCGGTGGGCACCGGGCTGATCAGCGGACCGTGCTGGGCGAGTACGTCCGCACCCAGCACGATGACCGCGCCGACCGCGGGCGCCACCAGCAGCGTCCGTTCGGCGCCGACCAGCCGGACCGCGATCGGCCCGCTGATCAGCGAGACGAAACCGATCGGCCCGGTGACGCCCGTGGCGAGGGCCGCCGCCGCCGCGCCGACCAGCAGGGTGGCCGTCCGGGCGGCGCGCACCCGGGAACCGAGCCCGTGCGCCAGTTGGTCCCCCAGCGACAGCGCGCCGAGCGCGCGGTTCAGCGGCAGCACGCACACCCCGGCGCCGACGAGCGCCACGGCCAGGACCCCCACCCCGGACCAGTCGGCGCCCGAGACGCTCCCGACGAGCCAGCGGGTGACCTGGGCGATGCTGTGCTGACCGGCGGAGGAGAACAGGTAGTTGACGTACGCGGCGCACACCGCGGACAGGGCGATGCCGATCAGGACGAGCCGGTTGGTGTCCACCCGGCCTCCGCGCCGGCTGAGCAGCAGGATGACGCCGACCAGCAGGAACGATCCGCCGATGGCGGCGCCCTCCACCCCGTACGGCAGGGCCGGGGCGAACAGCAGGACGGTGACGGCGCCCGCACCCGCGCCGGAGGAGATGCCCACGATGTCGGGCGTGGCGAGCGGGTTGCGGATCAGCCGCTGGTACAGGGCGCCGGAGAGCCCGAACAGCGCCCCGGCCAGCAGCGCGGCCAGTGCCCTCGGGAGCCTGATGCGGTGGATGACGTAGTCGGCGAGGCCGGTGCGCATCCCGAACGCGGCGGGCAGCACGTCCCCGGCGGGGATTCCGCGCAGGCCGCCGAGCAGTACCGAGGCGACGAGCAGACCGAGCGCGAGGGCGACGAGCACGGAGACGACGACCGTCGCCCGGCGCGTCCCCGCGCGCCGGGCGGCGCGCAGTCGGGCGGCGGTGGCGGCGACGGTGTCGGCGGCGGAGGTCGCGGTCCGCGCGGTCGTCGCCGCGGCGGCGGGACGGACCGGCACGGCCACGCCGGTCTTCCCGGTGGTCGGGGTCGGATCGGTGGCGGTCATGCCCGCACCGTCCCTCGGCGCCGGGCCAGCCAGACGAAGTAGGGGGTGCCCACGATCGCGGTCATCACCGACACCTGGACCTCTCCGTGTTCGAGCACGAGCCGGCCGGCCGTGTCCGCCCCGACGACGAGCACCGCGCCGCAGAGCAGGGCCAGCGGCAGTGACCAGCGGTGGTCGCTGCCGACCAGCAGCCGGGCGACGTGCGCGGCGACGAGACCGACGAAGGCCACCGGCCCGACGGCCGCGGTGGCGCAGGCGCACAGCGTCACGGCGACGGCAGCGCTCGCCAGTTGGGCGCGCTCGACGCGCACCCCGAGCCCCCGCGCCGTCTCCTCGCCGAGTCCCAGCACGTTGAGGGTCCGACCGAGCGGCAACGCCAGGAGCAGTCCGATCAGCGCGAACGGGGCTATCTCGTCGAGGACCTGGGCGCGGCCGGTGAGCTGTCCCACCGACCAGAACCGCAGCGAGGAGTAGACGGCCTCGTCCCGGACGACCAGCAGGGTGACGATCGAGGCGAGCACGGCGGCGGTGGCGACACCGGCCAGGACCAGCCCGAGGGTCGAACTCCCCGTGTTGGTACGGGTGCCGATCAGGTACACGAGGACCGCGGTGAACGCCGAGCCGGCCAGGGCCAGCCAGAAGAAGCCGCTCGCGTCCGACACGTCGAGGAAGAGGATGCCCACCACCACGAACAGCGCGGCGCCCTGCTGGATGCCGAGGATGCCCGGATCGGCGAGCGGGTTCAGCGTCAGTGCCTGCATGACGAGACCGGAGGCGCCGAGCGCCGCTCCCACCAGGAGTCCCAGCAGGGTGCGCGGGATGCGTTCGGTCCACAGGACGTCGTGGTCGTAGCCGGAGGCTCCGGGGTGCAGCAGGATCTTGACGATCTCCAGGGCGGAGATGTCGCGGGCTCCGAGGCCGACGCTCGCGACGGTCACCGCCGCCAGGATCACGCCGGCGGCGACCAACGCGACCGAACCGCGCGAGAACCTGGTCCTCGGTGGGCGGGGCGCGGACGTGGCCACCGGCAGGGCCGATTGAGTCATGGGGGTGCGAGAGCTCCTCAAGTGCGAACGTGCACTTAGGTTAGCCTTATCTAAGTCTGGTGATCCATTGCGGAGCCCACGCCGATCGAACGCAGAGGCCGGAATGCCCGCTTCCGACACCTGTGACCCTCCGGTGTGAAGGGCGGGCCGCGTACGGCCCCCGCCCCCGGCGGACCGCCGACCCCGACCCGGCCGCACCGGACGACGCCGCACCCCTGCGAACCGTCGCGGCCACGACACCCGGCCGTCCCTTCCGAACCCTGCCGACCCGCACGGCCCGCGCCCGACCGACAGGATCCGAACGCGAGCCGGGGCCTGTCGTCGAACTCCCGTCCGCCTCGCGGCGTCCGGGCGACAACGGGACTTCGACGACAGGCCCTAGACCGGCGGGTGGTCGAGGCCCGGCAGCACGCTGATGACGGGCACCCCGGTGCGCGGGTGCTCCATGACCTCGGCCTCCACCTCGTACACGTCGGACAGGAGTTCCGCCGTGAGCACTTCCCGCGGAGTGCCCGTCACGATGACGCGGCCGCCCGCCATGACGCAGATCCGGTCGCAGAAGGCGGCGGCGAGGTTCAGGTCGTGCAGCGCGACGACCGCGGTGACGCCGAGGCGCCGGACGAGCCGCAGCGCGTCGAGCTGGTGCCGCAGGTCCAGGTGGTTGGTCGGCTCGTCCAGGACCATCGTCCCCGTGCGCTGGGCGAGCGCGCGGGCGATCAGCACCCGCTGCTTCTCCCCGCCCGACAGCCGGTCGAACGGAGCGTGCGCCAACGCGCCCACGCGGAGCTCGTCCAGCGACCGGGTGATGATCTCGCGGTCGCCCGCGTCGTCGCCCGCGAAGGCCCGCTTGTGCGGGGTGCGGCCCATGGCCACCACGTCGTACACCGTCAGCTCGAAGTCCCCGGAGGTCTCCTGGAGCACGGCCGCGAGCCGCCGGGCGAGCCGCTTGCCGGACATCCGCCACACGTCGTCACCGTCGAGGAGGACCCGGCCCGACGTGGGCCGCAGCGCCCGGTAGAAGGTGCGCAACAGCGTCGACTTGCCCGCCCCGTTGGGGCCGACCAGGCCCACCACCTCGCCGGCCGCCGCCCGCAGGGACACCCGGTCGACGAGGACCTTGCCGTCCACGACCACGCTGACGCCCTCGGCTTCGAGCGAACCGGGCACTCCCACCGCTGTGCTCGTCCCGCTCGTCCCGGTCGTCCCGGCCGTGCCGCTCATCCCGGTCGTTCCTGTCGCTCCGTTCAGCGGATCCGTCATCGGGCGGCCTTCCGTCGCATCAACCAGAGGAAGAAGGGACCGCCGACCAGGGCGGTGAGGATGCCGACGGGGATCTCCTCCGGGCTCATGAGCGTCCGGGCGGCCAGGTCCGCGGCGATCAGGAACGCCGCCCCCAGGAGCGCGGCGGCGGGCAGTGCCCGACGGTGATCGGCTCCCACGAGCAGCCGCACCACGTGCGGCATGATCAGCCCGACGAAGCCGATCTGTCCGCTGACCGCGACGATCGTGCCGATCATCAGGGCCACCAGGATGAACAGGGCGCCGCGGAAGCGGTGGACGTCCAACCCGAGGGCGGCGGCCGCCTCCTCCCCGGCCAGCAGGAGGTTGAGGGGACGGCAGACGCCGAGGAGGACGGCCGTGCCGACCAGCACCGCACCGACCGGGATCCACACCGTCGTCCAGGTGGTGCCGGCCAACCCGCCGAGCATCCAGCGCAGCGCGGACTGCGTCTTGTGCGGATCGTTCGAGGTGACGATCAGGAAGCTCGCCGCGGCCGACAGCACCTCGGCCATGGCCACGCCCGCCAGGACCAGTCGTACCGTCGTCATCCTGCCGCCCGAGCGGGCCAGGAAGTACACGGCGACGAGCGCCGCCAGCGCACCGCAGAACGCCGCGATCGGCAGGGTGAACAGTCCGAACAGGCCGAGGTTCAGGACGAGTACGAGCACCGCGCCGACCGACGCCCCCGAGGACACCCCCAACAGCATCGGGTCGGCCAGCGGGTTGCGGACCAGCGCCTGAAGCGCCATCCCGGCCACCGACAGGCCCGCGCCCACCGCACCGGCCAGCAACACCCTGGGCAGTCGGACGTCGATGACGATGGTCTCCCGCACCGGCGTCCAGGTCGGCTCGGCCAGGGCCGGGTGCAGGCGGTGCAGGAGGATGCTCCACACCTGGTCGGCGGGGACGCTGATCGAGCCGGCCGCGATCCCGGCCGTCGCGGCCCCCGCCACCAGGACGCCCAGGAGCGTCAGCACCATCGGATAGGGCAGCCCGGGCCGCCGCCCGGGACCGGCCGGGGACGCCGGACGGACGCCGGCCTCCCCGGCCGGTGCGGCCTTCACCCCGGTCACTTGACCTGACTCGGGTGGAGCTGACGCGCCAGCGACTCCACGGCCGCCGGCATCCGCACACCGAGCACGGTGGACGACAGCGGCAACACCGCGAACCGCTGGTTCCTGATCGCGGGCACGTCCTTCAGCGCCGGATGGGCGAGCAGGAACTTCTTCTTGTCCTCGACCGACTGGTCACCGTAGTCGTAGATGACGATGGCCTCGGGCGCACGCTGCGCCACCTGCTCGAACGACACGTCCCCGAAGGCCTTGTCCAGGTCGGCGAAGAGGTTGACCCCGCCGGCCCGCCGCATCATCTCGTTGCCGATGCCCTTGCCGCCCGCGGTGAACGCCGTCTTGTCACCGCTGTCGTACACGAAGAGCTTGACCGCGGGGACGCCCGCCAGCTGCGACTCGACGCGGTCGAGGACGCCGTGCAGCTTCGTCACCTGCTGCTCGGCCCGCTCGGGCACACCGAAGATCTTCGCGACGGTGCGGATCTCCGCGTCCATCGCGGCCGCGTCGACGGGACCGGTGGGGCACTCCTCGCTGTTGAGGTGCGTGTTGATGCCGGCCTTCGTGAAGGCGGCGCGGCCGCGGCCCTCCTTCTCGTCGAAGGTCGAGGACCACCCTCCGTACACGAGGTCCGGTTCGGCCTGCAACAGGACCTCGAACGACGGGTACTCCTTCGACAGGACCTTCACGCTGTCGTAGGCGCCCTGGTACTCGGGGAGGATGCGGTCGTCGAGGTAACCCGTGCCCACCATCGACTTCTCCAGGCCGAGCGCCAGCATGACCTCCGTCGCGTGCTGGTTCAGCGAGACGGCCCGCTGCGGCGGACGCTGGTAGGTGGTCCTGACCCCGCAGTTGTCCACCGTGACCGGAAAACCCGCCACGGTCCCGGCCGACGACGACGGGCCCGCGGAGGGCTTGGCGCCGCCCCCGCAGCCGGATGCGAGCAGGGCCACGACGAGCGTGGAGAGCAGGATCTTCGGGTGGTTGCGGGGCATGGGTGTGTCCTCTCGCCGCGGATGGAACGGGTGTTCTTCGTGCTACGTCGGCCGTAGCCCGGTCAATCGGTCGACGGCCGCGCAACGCCCGACGGGGTCGACGGGGTCGGCGGACGCGGAATCGGGGGCGTGAGGAAGGCCACTCGCGGGCCCGGGGGCCGGAGCGCGGAGGTGGCCGGACGCGACGGGCGCCCGGTGTGCGGGTGCCGCTTCTCCAGCTGTTCGGTCGCCACCGCCGGCCTCTCGTCCCTGCCGGGCGGCCGGTCGCGTGGCGGGGCACCCCCGTGCACGGCCGAGCCGTGGGGGAAGTGCTGACGGCCACGCCGTAGTCCGCGACGGCGTTCTCGTGTACATGACTGCGCGCCAGGTGTTCCGACTCGCCCGGCGGTGCCGGGCCCACGGTTGCGGGTCAGTGCCGGATTTCGACCGGCTTCCCCTGGTGCTGCGTGCTTTCAGCCGGAGTGCAACACGAGCCGGCCCGGGGCGTCAAGGTGGCGTACGTCGCAACGCGCCCCACGGCCCGACCGGCCATCCTCCCGACTGGCGACTCCTTGATCACTCGGGTACCGTCAGGGGCTTTCACCTGGGGGAACGGGGTGCGGACCCGAAGCCCGACGTCGGCTCCGGCGCACCGTCGACGGCGATGCCGATGCCCGCCGCCACTGCCGGCGCTCCCGCCCCACATCTCACGAACCCGTCCAGCATGCGGACTTTTGGACCGTTCCTCCAGCGAGTCGGCCTAGGGTGGCTCCCGCAGCTGGTTCGCCCCGTCCGCCAGGCGGGATGCGTCGTAAGAGGGAACCCGGTGGGAATCCGGGACTGCCCCGCAGCGGTGAGTGGGAACGACCGCCGTCATACGCACTGGACCCGTCAGGGTCTGGGAAGCGACGGCCAGTAGGAGCCGGCCCGAGTGGCCGGCGCGCCCGCGAGTCCGAAGACCTGCCCGTTGCCCGTGCGCGATCGACCGCGCACGGCTTCCCGGTGACCTCGTGGGCGGGTCGGCGTGCACCACGGACGGATCGTTCCCGTTCGCGTACCGGTCGTACGCGTTCCCGACGAACCGCCCGTTCCGGCACCCTTCGCGTCCTCGTCCCGCCACCGGGCCATGGAGACACACTCGCGAAGGAGAGTTCCGTGACCACCGAGTCCGCAGCCGCAGCAGTGCGCGCCACCGTGTACGGCTACCCCCGCCAGGGCCAGAACCGCGAACTGAAGAAGGCCGTCGAGGGCTACTGGAAGGGCCGCGTCACCGCCGACGCCCTCCGCGACACCGCCCGCGCCCTGCGCGCGGACGCCTGGCGGCAACTGACCGCCGACGGCGTCAACGAGGTCCCGACCGGCGACTTCTCGTACTACGACCACGTCCTCGACACCAGCGTCATGGTCGGCGCGGTCCCCGCCCGCCACCGGTCCGCCGTCACGGCGGACCCGCTCGACGGATACTTCGCCATGGCGCGCGGCACCCAGGACGTGGCGCCGCTCGAAATGACCAAGTGGTTCGACACCAACTACCACTACCTGGTACCCGAATTGGGCCCGGACACCGTCTTCACGGCCGACTCCACCAAGCAGGTAACCGAGTTCGGCGAGGCCCGCGCCCTCGGCCACACCGCCCGCCCGGTCCTCGTCGGCCCGGTCACCTACCTGCTCCTCGCCAAGCCCGCCCCCGGCGTCGCCGACGACTTCGAGCCCCTCACCCTCCTGGACCGGCTGCTCCCCGTGTACGCCCGGGTCCTCGCCGACCTCAAGGCGGCCGGCGCCGAGTGGGTGCAGCTCGACGAACCGGCCCTGGTCCAGGACCGGACCCCGGCCGAACTCAACGTGGCCGCCCGCACCTACCGGGAGCTCGGCGCACTGACCGAGCGCCCCAAGCTGCTGGTCGCCTCGTACTTCGACCGCCTCGGCGAGGCCCTGCCCGTCCTGGCGAAGGCGCCCGTGGAGGGTCTCGCCCTCGACTTCACCGACCGCGCCGCCGCCAACCTCGCCGACCTGGCCGCGGTCGGAGGCCTGCCCGGCAAGCGGCTGGTCGCCGGCGTGGTCAACGGCCGCAACATCTGGATCAACGACCTCCAGCAGTCGCTGGCCACCCTCGGAACCCTCCTCGGCCTGGCCGACCGGGTCGACGTCGCCGCCTCCTGCTCGCTGCTGCACGTTCCGCTGGACTCGGGCGTCGAGCGGGACATCGACCCGCAGGTCCGACGCTGGCTGGCCTTCGCCCGGCAGAAGACCGTCGAGATCGCCACGCTCGCCCGCGGCCTCGCGCAGGGCGCCGGAGCGATCACCGCCGAACTCGCCGCGAACCGCGCCGATCTGGCCTCCCGGGCCGCGTCCCCCATCACCCGCGACCCCGCGGTCCGGGCACGCACCGGGGCGATCACCGCCGCGGACGGCCGCCGCGCGCAGCCGTACGCCGACCGGGCCGCGGCCCAGCGGGCCCACCTGGGACTGCCTCTCCTGCCGACGACGACCATCGGTTCCTTCCCGCAGACGGACGAGCTGCGGGTGGCCCGCGCCGACCTGAGGGCGGGCCGGATCGACACCGCCGGGTACGAGGAGCGCATCAAGGGCGAGATCCGCGAGGTCCTCTCCTTCCAGGAGAAGACGGGCATCGACGTCCTGGTGCACGGCGAGCCCGAACGCAACGACATGGTCCAGTACTTCGCCGAGCAGCTGACGGGCTACCTCGCCACCCAGCACGGCTGGGTCCAGTCGTACGGCACCCGCTACGTCCGACCGCCGGTCCTCGCCGGGGACATCTCCCGCCCCGAACCGATGACCGTCCGCTGGACGGCGTACGCCCAGGAGCAGACCACCAAGCCGGTCAAGGGCATGCTCACCGGGCCCGTCACCATGCTCGCCTGGTCCTTCGTCCGCGACGACCAGCCGCTCGGGGAGACCGCCCGCCAGGTCGGACTCGCCCTGCGCGACGAGGTCAACGACCTCGAAGCCGCCGGGACTTCCGTCATCCAGGTCGACGAGCCCGCTCTGCGCGAAACCCTCCCGCTGCGTGCCGACGGGCACGCGGACTACCTGGCGTGGGCCACCGAGTCGTTCCGCCTCACGACCTCGGGCGTGCGGCCGGAGACCCAGATCCACACCCACATGTGCTACGCGGAGTTCGGTGACATCGTCCAGGCCATCGACGACCTCGACGCCGACGTCATCAGCCTGGAGGCCGCCCGCTCCCACATGCAGGTCGCGACCGAGCTCTCCGAGCACGGCTACCCGCGGGAGGCCGGACCCGGCGTGTGGGACATCCACTCGCCGCGCGTCCCGTCGGCCGCCGAGGCCGCCGCACTGCTGCGCAAGGGCCTTGAGGCCATCCCCGCCGAGCGGCTCTGGGTCAACCCCGACTGCGGTCTGAAGACCCGCGGTTGGACCGAGACCCGCGCCTCCCTGGAACACCTGGTGGCGGCGGCCCGCGAAGTCCGGGCGGAGGTGGGCGGCGCCGCCTGACGCGCCGGAGGGCCGGGACGTCGCGACGTTCCGGCCCGCTCGGGCCCGCGCACCTCTCCCGGCGCCACGGCGGGTCCCCCGCCGCGGCGCCGGCCGTGCGACGTCGGACCGAGCCGTGCGACGTCGGACCGAGCTGTGCGACGTCGGACCGAGCCGTGCGACGTCGGACCGAGCCGTGCGACGTCAGGCCGATCCGGCCGCGGCGGCCCGGTGGACGTGCACCGAACGCTCCAGCTCCCGGACCACCTCGGCCGCGGACGGCATCCGCTGCACCTCGTCCGCCCGGTACCGCCGCCGCGACCGGGGCGCCCGCGGTCACGACGACCAGCACCCTTCCGTACGTCTGCCAGACCCGGCTCTCCGGTGAGTGGATACCGGTCGAGTACAGCCGTAACTTCACCACCACGGCCCCGGCCAAGGTCGCGCCGTTCCACACGTTCAAGGTCACTTTCGACTCGGCGCCGATCAAGGCCGTCGCCGCCTACAACAAGCTCCTGAACACCATCTCGTTCAACTACAAGGTTCCCGCCAACGCGACCGTCGTCAGCTACAAGCTGACCGGCGGCAGCAACCTGGGCACCGCCAACCAGTGGGTCGAGCGCAACGGGAACGAGCTGCGCGTGAAGTCGGACGGCGAGTGGGTCGGCGGCGTCGAGTTCGACTTCCCGAACCTCGAAGTCACCCTGCGCGCCCCGGGCAGCGGCACCCTGACCACGGGCGCCGGCGGCTCCAGCTTCACGAACACCGCGTTCGGCTGGGACCGGCTGCAGCCCGACACCAACGAGTGGGACCCCTTCCAGTGCTACGCCGACCCGGCGCAGCCCGTCACGTTCTCGACCACCAAGGTCAAGTTCTGACCGAGGTGCGGGCAGGGGGCGGTCCGGGCCGGCCGGGAAGACCGGCCGGCCCGGGCGTCACCGTCAGCCGAGGTCGAACCGGTCGAGGTTCATGACCTTGTCCCAGGCCGCCACGAAGTCCTTCACGAACTTCGCCTTCGCGTCATCGCTCGCGTAGACCTCCGCGAGCGCGCGCAGCTCGGAGTTCGAGCCGAACACGAGGTCGGCGCGAGTGCCGGTCCACCGGACCTCGCCCGTGGCCGCGTCACGGCCCTCGAAGGAGTTGCCGTCCCCGGCCGTGGCGGTCCACGTCGTACCCAGGTCGAGCAGGTTGACGAAGAAGTCGTTCGTCAGGGTCCCGGGCGTCGTGGTGAGGACCCCGTGCCGCGACTGCTGGTGGTTCGCGCCGAGGACGCGCAGGCCACCCACGAGCACCGTCATCTCGGGGGCGCTCAGGTTCAGCAGGTTGGCCCGGTCGATCAGCAGGTACTCGGCCGGCAGCCGGTTGCCCTTGCCGAGGTAGTTGCGGAAGCCGTCGGCGGCCGGTTCCAGCGCCGCGAACGATTCGACGTCGGTCTGCTCCTGCGAGGCGTCCACCCGGCCCGGGGTGAACGGGACCTCGACGTCGAAGCCGGCGTCCTTCGCGGCCTGCTCCACGGCGGCGCCGCCCGCGAGGACGATCAGGTCGGCGAGCGAGATCCGCTTGTCCCCGGACCCGGCGGAGTGGAACTCCTCCTGGATCGACGTCAGGGTGCGCAGCACCGTCGCCAACTGGTCCGGGTCGTTGGCCTCCCACCCGCTCTGCGGCTGGAGCCGGACGCGCCCGCCGTTGGCGCCGCCGCGCTTGTCACTGCCGCGGAACGAAGCGGCCGAGGCCCACGCGGCGGAGACCAGCTGGGAAACCGACAGGTCCGAGCCGAGTACCCGCGCCTTGAGGTCGGCGACGTCGTCGGCGCCGACGGGCGCGTGCGTCACCGGCGGCAGCGGGTCCTGCCACAGCAGCGTCTCGGTCGGGACCTCCGGGCCGAGGTAGCGCACGACCGGGCCCATGTCGCGGTGGGTCAGCTTGTACCAGGCGCGGGCGAAGGCGTCCGCGAACTCCGCCGGGTTCTCGTGGAAGCGCCGGGAGATCCGCTCGTAGGCCGGGTCGAACCGCAGCGAGAGGTCGGTGGTGAGCATCGTCGGCGCGTGGGTCTTCGACGCGTCGTGGGCGTCGGGCACGGTGCCCGCCCCGGCGCCGTCCTTCGGACGCCACTGGTGCGCGCCGGCCGGGCTCTTGAACAGCTCCCACTCGTAGCCGAAGAGGATGTCGAAGAAGCTGTTGTCCCAGGCGGTCGGGGTGTCCGTCCAGATGCCCTCAAGACCACTGGTGATCGCGTCGGCACCCTTGCCGGTGCCGTGGGTGCTCTTCCAGCCGAAGCCCTGCTGCTCGATCGGCGCGGCCTCGGGGTCGTCGCCGACGCTCTCCGCGGGGCCCGCGCCGTGGGTCTTGCCGAAGGTGTGGCCACCCGCGACCAGGGCGACCGTCTCCTCGTCGTTCATCGCCATCCGGCGGAACGTCTCACGGATGTCGCGGGCCGCGGCGATCGGGTCGGGGGTGCCGTTCGGGCCCTCCGGGTTGACGTAGATGAGGCCCATCTGGACCGCGCCGAGCGGGTTCTCCAGCTCCCGGTCGCCGGTGTAGCGCTCGTCGTCGAGCCAGGTGGTCTCGGGACCCCAGTAGACGTCCTCGTCGGGCTCCCAGACGTCGGCCCGACCGCCGCCGAAGCCGAAGGTCTCGAAGCCCATCTGCTCCAGCGCGACGTTGCCGGTGAGGATGATGAGGTCGGCCCAGGAGAGGTTCTGGCCGTACTTCTTCTTGACGGGCCACAGCAGGCGGCGGGCCTTGTCCAGGTTCCCGTTGTCCGGCCAGCTGTTCAGCGGTGCGAAGCGCTGCTGACCGGCGCCGGCGCCGCCGCGCCCGTCGCTGATCCGGTAGGTGCCCGCGCTGTGCCAGGCCATTCGGATCATGAAGGGGCCGTAGTGGCCGAAGTCGGCGGGCCACCAATCCTGCGAGGTCGTCAGTACCTCGGCGATGTCCCGCTTGACGGCCGGCAGGTCGAGGGTCTTGAACGCCTCGGCGTAGTCGAACTCCTCGCCGAGCGGGTTGGCCACGGCGGGGTTCTTGGCGAGGATCTTCAGGTTCAGGCGTTCGGGCCACCATTGGCGGTTTCCGCCGCCCTGCGTCGGGTGCGCGGCGCGCTCGTGCGCGACCGGACAGCCTCCACCGCCCCCGTCCTTCGCGTCTACGACGATTGCGTCATGGTTCTCAGACATGGGAATCCTTCCGGACCGGATCACGGTGCTCAGGAACTGCATGCGTGTGGAACAGTCGGGGCGCAGGGCGCGGGGCCCCGGTCGGGCCCTCGGGTGTGGCCTCTCCTGCCGCGCTGGAGTCGTCCTGCCCCTTGGCTGTCAATAAATCCGATCCTACGATGGACGCAATCCAAGTCAAGAAGAACACCAAGCTCCGTGCCACGGGTTCCCGTCCTCCGCCGGTGGTCCCGGGGAACCCTCCGCCCGACCGAACAGGGTGATGCCATGAGTGACCTGCTGGAGCGACTGCGAGGGCGTGGATGGAGGATGACCGCCCAACGGCGCGTGGTCGCGGAAGTCCTCGACGGCGATCACGTGCACCTCACGGCCGACGAGGTGCACGCCCGAGCTGTGCGGAAGCTGCCGGAGATCTCCCGGGCGACGGTCTACAACGCCCTCGGGGAGCTGGTCTCCCTCGGCGAGGTCGCGGAGGTCTCCACCGACGGCCGCGCGAAGCGCTATGACCCGAACGCGCACCACCCGCACCAGCACCTGGTCTGTACCGGCTGCGGCCTGATCCGCGACGTCCACCCGGCCGGTGATCCCCTCGCCGGCCTCCCGGACGGGGAACGCTTCGGCTTCACCGTCGCCGGAGTCGAGGTCACCTACCGGGGACTCTGCCCGGCCTGCGCCTGAGCCCCACGCGCCCGACGCCGTCCTCCCCGGAGCCGCCCGGGGCGGTTCCGCCGTCCCGGAACCGCCCGGCCCCACCGTGGACACCGCGCCCGCGTCGGCCGGGGTCCGCATCCGCCCGCCCCGGAATCATCTGTTCCGGATCTGTCCGTCCCGGAACCGGCAACAAGGTTTGCCGGACGGACGCCCCGCGCGCACGCTCCGCGCATGAACCCGCACAGCCGTTCCGCACCGGACCCGGTCCACGCCGCCCCCCGGAACCCGAGGCCGCTCACGCCCTCGACCCGGTGGATCCTGGCCGGCCTGTCCCTCTCCGTCCTGCCGGCCTCCCTCGGCACCAGCATCGCCCACGTGGGCCTCCCGGCCATGGCGGAGGCCTTCGACGCCTCGTTCCGAGCGGTCCAGTGGATCGTCCTGGCCTACCTCCTCGCCCTCACCACCCTCATCGTCGGCGCCGGTCGGCTGGGCGACCTCGTGGGCCGCCGACGCCTGCTGCTCGGCGGGATCCTCCTCTTCACGGCCGCCTCGCTGCTGTGCGCCGCCGCGCCCACCCTGGGGCTGCTGATCGCCGCCCGCGCGGCGCAGGGCCTCGGAGCCGCCGTCATGACGGCCCTCGCCATGGCCCTCGTCACCGGGTCGGTGCCGAAGGAACGGGTCGGCCGCGCCATGGGCCTCCTCGGGACCACGTCCGCGATCGGCACCGCCCTCGGCCCCTCCCTGGGCGGACTCCTGATCTCCGGAGTCGGCTGGCAGGCCCTCTTCCTCGTCGGGGTGCCGCCCGGCCTGGTGGCCCTGTACCTGGTGCGCCGTCACCTCCCCTGCGACCCGCCCCGGTCCGCCGCCCCGGTTGCCTTCGACCACCCCGGCACCCTGCTGCTGGCCCTGACGCTCGGGGCGTACGCCCTCGCCGTGACGCTCGGCGGCGGCTTCGGCGCGGTGAACACGGCCCTGCTGGTGGCCGCCGCCTGCGGCGCGGCCCTGTTCGTACGCGTCGAGGCCCGGGCCGCGTCCCCGCTCATCCCACCGTCCGCGTTCCGCGATCCGGTGCTCGGCGCGGGCATCGTCACGAGCGCCCTCGTCTCGACGGTGATGATGACGACCCTCGTCGTCGGGCCCTTCCACCTCACGCGCGGCCTCGGGCTCCCCGGAGCCCTCGCCGGACTCGTCATGGCCTGCGGGCCGGTCGTCGCCGCGCTGACCGGCGTGCCCGCCGGCCGCCTCGCGGACCGGTTCGGCGCGCACCGCACGACCGCCGCCGGCCTTACGACGATGGCGGTCGGAACCACCGCCCTGACCGTACCGGCGTCAGGTGCCGGGCCGTTCGGGTACGCGGTCCCCCTCGTGGTGGTCACGGCCGGCTACGCGGTCTTCCAGACGGCCAACAACACCGCCGTCATGGCCGGGGTCCCCGCGGACCGCAGGGGAGTGGTGTCCGGAGTGCTCAACCTGTCCCGCAACCTCGGTCTCATCACCGGCGCGGCCGTCATGGGCGCCGTGTTCGCCCTCGCCTCGGCGACGGCCGACATCACGACGGCGGCACCCGCGTCCGTCGCCACCGGCACGCGGATCACGTACGCGGTGGCGACGGCCCTGACCCTCCTGGCCCTGACCGTGGCCACGACCACCACCCTCACCCACCGCCGCGCCACACGTGTCGTCCCGGAGCCGCGCCGAGGTGACGAGTAGCCATTCGTGATCGGAGTGACGCTCGGTCAGGAGGGAGGGAGCGTCGGCCCGGGAAGCCTGCCCCGACCGACCCACCGGGTCAGGGGGTGAACCTCATCGCCGGGTCGTCCGAGCCGCGGGCGAGGTGGAGTGTGACGGCACGTCCGTCGGCCGGTTCTCCTGCGGGGGAGGTGGGCAGCGAAAACCGCAGGGACCGGTAGAGCTCGCCGCGGTACACCGCGAACGCCGACTCCATCTCCGACGCGAAGCGCTCCGCCCGCCTCGGCAGCACCCCGTACACCACCACCGGCACGACGAGCAGTCCGACCGGCACTGCCCAGTAGGAGAACGGCCACATCGAGGCCGCGAACGCCAGGCCCCACAGAACGGACGCCGTTGCCCGGTCCAGCCCGGCGCGGGCCTGTTCGACGGTGAGCAGCGCCGGTTCCGGGAGCACCCGTGACAACGCGGGCCAGGCCACGGCAGGGTCCAGCCCGTACCGGCCCTCGATCCGTCGTTCCGAGGCGCGAACGAGATTGCCCAGCCGGGTCGGCAGCAGGTACGCCGGGTCGGCCGGGTAGCGCCGCCGGGCCCGCTCCCACCGCTGGTAGGCGGCCAGCTCGCGCGGTCCGGAGCCGGCGGCCTGCTGCAGGGTGAGGGCCAGGCGCCATCGGTCGCGCGTTCGAGTCGCCCGTTTCCCGGCCGCCCAAAGGAACGGCATCGCGCACCATCGCCACACCGGTCCGAGCCCATGCAGGAACCTCAGCAGCGGTGCCGCGAGAGCTCGTGCGATGAGGCCCGCGGCGGCGAGGGCGAGTACCCCCGCGAGTACGAGGACCACCGTCACTGGCGTACCGGCCTTCTGCATCCATCCGCCGACGGCCCGGACCCTGTCGATATCGCCGTCGGACCACAGGACGATACCGGCGCAGCACAACAGGAACATCATCGGCTGGAGGGCGAGCGAGAGCCACCGCTCCAGGGCGCGGGGGCCCAGAGCGCTCAGAACCTGTTCCAACACGGCATTCTCCGCTCTTCGGCACGTCGGACGGACCGGGGCCGCGTCGTGGGCGTGCGCCGGCGTACAGCTGTGGACGACGGATACGGATCAGATGGAGGGCATGCGGACGACACCGGGGGTGCGGCAGTGCTCGCACTTCTCGGGAACGGGGTCGGCTGCGTCGGCCCGGGGCCAGGTGTGCCCGCAGGCGCCGCATTTCCAGATGGAGACGGGTGGGACAGGCCCGGGAAGGCCCACCGGACCGCCGCGCAAGGTGTCCCTGCCCCGTTTCCTCGCCGGGCGGTACAGCGGCCGGTCGGACAGCACGTCCTCCAGGTGTGTGCGGGTGGCGCGGTGGCGTCCCAACAGTTCCGTGAGCCGTGCGGCGCCGGCCTCGTCCGGCGGGTCGGTCTCTGCGAGGACTGTGTCGAGTTCCGTCCTGAAGGCTTCGGCCTTGGGGCCCAACAGCCTTTTCAGGTAGGGCTGTACGTTGTGGGCGGCGGCGTACACGCCGGTCACGTCGATTCCGTCCGAGCTGCTCACATCGAGTCCTTTCGAGAGGCTGCCGGTTCGAGGCCGCCGACGTGCAGGAGGCAGGCCCAGACCGACGGACGGTCGCTCCACCCCGACCTCAGACCCAGGACTGCCTCGTGCAGGGCGTCCGCCGCGACGGTCGGGCCGTCCGCCGCGACGGCTTTGTGGACGTCCCGCACCACGGACAGCGCGGGCTCGCCGAGCAGGGGCCACAGCGTGCCGATGACCTGCTGGAAACCGGCGAGCCGGAACCCGGAGACCAGATGCACGGCCTCGTCCGGATTGCGCAGGCCCGGAGCGGCGGTGGAGCAGGCCGCGAGGAAGGCGAATTCGGCGTCGGTGAGTCGGAGCGCGGAGATCGCCGTGACGTCGAAGGGTCGCGTCGCGTGGTCGGCGAGCCGTAGTTGCCCGGCTGCCGGATCGTTCGGGTCGGTGTCGGCGTGACAGGCGAAGTGGACGCGGTGCGCGGCCTTCAGGGCGGTCTCGACGTTCTCCCGGGTGGCGTTCGGTCCGATGAGGCGCTCCACGGGCCCGGCTGCGAGTCGGGTGACCGTGTCCGCCTCGACGAGGGTGTCCGGCCTTTCCGCGTCGGCGGACACCCCGGGAGCGGTTGCGGTGGCAACGACCAGGGTGCGGACCGGTTCGTCGGTCCGACGGGCCTCCCGAGTGGGAGAGCCGACAGGCAACAGGGAGTCGAGGGTGGGGGTGTATGAGGAGACGACCCGGTCGGGGACGGTGAACGGGTCGTCGTCGAAGAGTGTGTCGGTCCGGCCTGCGGCGTGCAGGGGCAGGGCGCTGAGGGCCCCCGCCGGGCACCACCACACCCGCGGCCGCTCCGACAGCGGGCCACTGGCGCGGGCGCGGTGCCCGAGTGCGTCGAGGACGGGGCCGGTCACGGCATCCCAGAGATCGCCGAGGATCTCGTCGATCTCTTCCTCGGCGGCCTCGGCGGCGGCCTCTTCGAAGGTGTCCGGGGCCAGAGCGGTCTCAAGCGCCCGGCCCAGCCGCTGGGTTCGGTCGGCGGCGAACGCGGGTGTGAGCCTGGGCAGTCGGACCACCTCGGGGTCGCGTCCCGCCCGCAGGAGTACCGCGTCGGAGCGCAGGCGGGAGACGTTGACGACGACGATCGCGCCGTTCTCGCCGGCCGCCCCGCTCAGTCGGGCCAGGTCCGGTGGGACCCGAAAGTCCGGCAGGGCCGCCTCGGCACGGATCCGGCCGACGACCACGTCGATCTCGGCCGAGATCAGCCGCCGCCGCTCCACCGGGTCGGCGACGCCGGCGAGTAGTCCCGAGAGGGGATCGATGCGTGCCCCGATGTCGTTCCCCGGCGCAGGGCGAGCCTCCTCCGGGGCGGACAACGCGGACTGGAGGACGTGGAGGCGCTCGGCGAGCTCGGGCGCCAGTTCGGAGAGTTCCGTCAGATCGGTGCGGGCGGCGAGGGCCTGCCGCAGGATCACGCCCCGCCCCTGTTCGAAGAGGAGCACTCCCTCGGAGGTCCGGCCGGCGTCGAGACAACAGGCCAGTGCATCGGACGCGAGGCCGCGCAGGGCCGTGAGTCGTGCTTCCTGATCGGCGCGCCGCAGCGCCGAGGGAGCCACGGTCTTCAGACGTGCCACCGCCTCCGCGTAGGCGTCGGCCGCCGCCGATGGGTTCCCGGCGCGGGCCGCGTTGGAACCGAGGGCCGCTGTCGCCAGAGCGGCGCCGACGGAATCGGCCGACGGGTGGGCGGCGGCCAACCGGTAGGCGTGGTCGGCGCGGGCGTGGGCGGCCGCACGGTCGGCCTCGCGGGCGCCGGTGGCGGCGAGGGACTCGGCCGTGAGTCGGTGCGCGTTCCCCACCGCGTGAAGCCCGGCCGCGTACAGCCAGGAACCGGACGGGCAGTGGCTGAGGACCTGTTCGGCGGCCTCCAGCGCCGCCGTCGCGTCAGCCGTGCTCCCCGTGGATTCGGCCCGGGTCAGCAGTGCGTTGCACCGGTTCAGGAAGGTGCCGGCCACGGGCTGGGAGAGGATGTCACCGATTGCGGCGGCCCGCAGCTCGGCGAGCGCCGTGTCTGCCGCGGTCAAGGCCGCCTCGATGTCCTCGGTGGTGCCGGAGGCCTGCGCCCGGAGTTGAAGCAGTCGGCTGTGGTTGGCGAGGGTGACGGCCCGGTCGGCACTGCCCCGGCCGAAGACCTCGGTTGCCGTCCGGGAGGCGTTCACCGCCGCGTCGAGGTCCGCCGGATCGGCCGTTCGCCCGTACCGGGTGTGATGGGCCATGGACAGGTGGGACAGGGTCAGTCCGGCCATCTCCCGACTGGTCACCGGGAGACTCACGGCCTCCTGGGAGAAGGCCAGGAGCTCGTCCAGGTCCTCCCGGTGCCCGAGGTTCTCGTACCGCAGGCGCAAGGCGTTGGCCAGCAGCGCCAAGGTGTACGGGCGGAGCGGGTGTGTCTTGCTTAGGAGTCCGAGACAGCGCCGGTGGACTCGAATGGCCTCATCCAGATCGCTCCGGGACCCCGTGAGTTCGGCCCGGATCCGGCGGGCGATGGCCAGGTTGTTGAACGCTCCCGGCAGTTCGCCCGCGGAAGCCCGGGGCCAGGTGTCGATCAGCTCGCCCCACGACTCGATCGCCTCGTCCAGGTCCGCCCGGGTTCCGCCGACGCGCAGGCCCATCATGAGGGCGGAGGCGTGCGCGATGCGCACCATGTGCAGGCCCGTATCGTCCGCGGCCAGCACCTGGGTGGCCGTGCGGGCGGCCTCCACCGCCTTCGCCGCAGAGGTCGCGTCCCCCCGTTCGACGCGCAGAACGTGCAGTTGAGCGAGGTACGCGAGGTGGACGGCCCTGCTGTGGCACTCCCAATGGGTGTCCTCGCGGATCGCCGACAGGTGCCCCACCACGGTGTCCAGGAATGTGTCGGCGGCGGCCCCGGCATGCCCGTCACGCACCCGGACGGCGGCGACCTCGGCGACGGCACACGCCGCCGAATACCGCGAGAAGTACTTGGTGGGGCCCGTTCCGACGCGCCCCGGTTCCGACAGCTCGACCGCCCCGACCCAGAAGGCCATCAGATCGCGTTCCGCCTGGTCGGCGCCCGGCGGCAGGGCGTGGTACCGGATCCAGTGCATCGTACCCACGGCCTGCGAGGCACTGAGATCCCCGAACGGGTCGGGCACCGAGGCGTCGACCGTCGCCAGCGCCGCGTCCACGTCCCGACCGAACGCGAGCCGCCGCACGGAGCCCGGCTTCCTCACGTACGCGTTGGCCCGCTCGCGTAAGAACCGCACGGCGCCGTGCGCATCCGCCGCCATCACCATGTTGCCCCCCACAGTCCGTCCTGTCCGAATGCCGACTCCCCGACGGTTCCCTACCCCACCCCCCACGCGCGACAACCCCGCCCGCCGCACCTGATCCGTCGCCCGAACCGGGCGTTCTCCGGGGGTGGGTGAGGAGGTGTCATCGGCGCCCTCCGCGTTGCGCGGGGTGCTTCGTCCGGTCACAGAGTGGTGGAGACCACTTGTCCCCGGCGTTTGAGTCGTTCTAGCCTCCTCCAAGTTGTGCAATACGAAACAGGCGTTGCACCCTGTGCAACGCGTTCGCACTCTCTCCCGGGGAACCGCCCATGAAGCTCCGCTCCCGCATAGCCGTACCCCTCGCCGCGCTCGTCCTGACCGGCCTGACCGCCCTGACGTCCACCGCCTGCGCGCCCCAGACCTCCGGCGCCACCTCGTCGAAGGACGAGAAGGCGGGGACCCTGCGCGTCTGGCTCTTCCAGGAGGTCAACAACGACCCCAAGAAGAAGGTCGTCGACGGAGCCGTCGCCGCCTTCACCGGGCAGCACGCCGGAGTGAAGGTCGAGGTCGAGTACATCCCGGTCGAGACCCGGGCCCAGCGCATCAAGGCCGCCTTCAACGACCCCAAGAGCGCCCCCGACCTGATCGAGTACGGCAACACCGACACCGCCGGCTACGTCAAGGACGGCGGACTCGCCGACATCAGCGCGGAGTTCGCCGCCTGGGCGGAGGCCAAGGACACCGATGGCACGGCCGCCCGGTCGGTCACCGTCGGCGGCAAGGTGTACGGCGCACCGCTCTTCGTCGGCGTGCGGGCCCTGTACTACCGCACCGACGTCTTCACGGAACTGGGACTGGCGCCGCCGCGGACCCAGGACGAACTGGTCGCCACGGCCAAGCAGATCCGCAAGGCCCGGCCCGAGCTGTACGGCCTGGCCGTCGGCGGCGCCTACACCTACGGCGCGATGCCCTTCATCTGGGCCAACGGCGGCGAACTCGCCGAGGAGGGCGCCGGCACGTTCAGGTCGACGATCAACAGCGACGCCGCCCGCAAGGGCATCGAGACGTACACCTCCCTCTTCGGCGACGACAACTGTCCTGCCGCCAAGTGCGCCGCCATGGGCGGCAACGCCACCGTCACCGCCTTCGCCTCCGGCAACGCGGCCATGGCCATCGGCGGCGACTTCAGCCACCAGGCCGTCGAGGCGGGCACGGTGAAGGGCAAGTACGCCGTCGTCCCGCTGCCCGGGGTCAAGGAGGGCGAGATCGCCCCGGCCTTCGCAGGCGGCAACAACATCGGCGTCCTCAAGAGCAGTTCCCACCGCACGCTCGCCGTCGACCTGATGAAGCGGTTCGCCGGCAAGGACACCCAACGGCAGCTCTTCGACGCCATGGGCTTCCTGCCCACCTACACCGACGTCCGCGCCGAGGTGGCGAAGAAGGACCCGTTCGTGGAACCGTTCGTGCGGACCCTCGCGGCGGGCACCAGGTTCGTACCGGCCTCCCCGGGCTGGGGACAGATCGACGCCTCGACCGTCCTGCCGACGATGTTCCAGGAGATCGTCAGCGGCAAGAAGGACGTACCCGCCGCCGCCGGGGACGCGGCGAAGAAGATGGACGCGGCCTTCTCCAGCGCCGGCTGACCGGCCCCGCGGACATGACGCACGAAGCCCCGGCCCTCGCGCCGCCGACCACATCCCCCAAGACCGCCCCGGCTCCGGCACCCCGACCGCCGCGCACCCGCGGCGGGCGCCACGGCAGCCGCTGGACCCCCTGGCTGTACCTCGCCCCGGCCCTGCTCGTCCTCGCCGCCCTGCTGGTCTACCCGATCTACCAGCTCGGCCTGATCTCCTTCCTCGAATACACCCAGGCCCAGGTCAGCGGCGGTGAACCCACCACGTTCAAGGGCCTCGACAACTACCGGACGCTCTTCGCCGACGCCCAGTTCCGACAGGTCCTGCTCGCGACCGTCGTCTTCGCCGCCGCCTGCGTGGTCACCACCCTCGCCGTCGGCTGCGCGCTCGCCGTCCTGCTGACCCGGATCCGGGCGCTCCCCAGGCTCGCCCTGATGCTGGCCGCGCTCGGTGCGTGGGCCACCCCGGCCGTCACCGGGTCCACCGTCTGGGTCTTCCTCTTCGACCCGGACTACGGCCCGGTCAACCGGCTGCTCGGCCTCGGGGACTTCTCCTGGACGTACGGACGCTTCAGCGCCTTCGCCCTCGTCCTCTTCGAGGTCGTCTGGTGCTCGTTCCCGTTCGTCATGGTCACCGTGTACGCGGGCATCAGGGCGATCCCCACCGAGGTGCTGGAGGCGGCCTCGCTGGACGGCGCCTCCCAGTGGCGGATCTGGCGCTCCGTCATCGCGCCGATGCTGCGCCCCATCCTGATCGTCGTCACCATCCAGTCGATCATCTGGGACTTCAAGGTCTTCACCCAGATCTACGTGATGACGGCGGGCGGCGGCATCGCGGGCCAGAACCTCGTCCTCAACGTCTACGCCTACCAGAAGGCCTTCGCGTCCTCCCAGTACAGCCTGGGCTCGGCGATCGGCGTCGTCATGCTGCTGATCCTGCTGGCCGTCACCCTCGTCTACCTACGCCTCATGCGACGGCAGGGAGAAGAACTGTGAGCCCCACCGGCACGCACCCCACGCTCCCAGCCACCCGGACGGTCCGGACTCCCCGGACCCCCCGCACCGCCGGGAGGGCCCGGTTCGGGATCCGTCGCCCCTGGCGGCTCGCGGCCGAGGCGTCCGCGCTGGCCGTAGCCCTGGTCGTCGCGTTTCCCCTGTACTGGATGGTGCTCTCCGCCCTCAAGCCGGCGGGGGAGATCCAGTCGATCGAGGCCCGCCCGTGGACCCTCGCGCCGTCCCTCGACTCGTTCCGCCGGGTCTTCGAACAGCAGGAATTCGGACGCTACTTCCTCAACAGCCTCCTCGTCGCGGGCTCGGTGGTCCTCGCCTCCGCGCTGATCGCCTTCCTCGCGGCGACCGCCGTCTCCCGATTCCGGTTCCGCTTCCGCACGACGCTGCTCATCATGTTCCTGGTCGCGCAGATGGTGCCGATCGAAGCCCTGACGATCCCGCTCTTCTTCCTGATGCGGGACACGGGACAGCTCAACACCCTCTGGTCGCTGGTCCTGCCCCACATCGCCTTCTCCCTGCCGTTCGCGATCTGGATGCTGCGCGGCTTCGTGAAGGCGGTCCCCGAGGCGCTGGAGGAGGCGGCGTACATCGACGGCGCGAGCCGCACCCGCTTCCTGTGGCAGATCCTCTTCCCGCTGGTCTTCCCGGGGCTCGTGGCGACGAGCGTCTTCTCCTTCATCTCCACCTGGAACGACTTCCTCTTCGCGAAGTCGTTCATCATCAGCGACACCTCCCAGTCGACCCTCCCCATGGCCCTGCTGGTGTTCTTCAAGCCGGACGAGAACGACTGGGGCGGCATCATGGCCGCCTCCACGGTGATGACCCTGCCGGTCCTCGTCTTCTTCGTCCTCGTCCAACGCCGCCTGGTCTCGGGCCTCGGCGGCGCGGTGAAGGACTGACCCCCGCCCCACCAACTCACCCGACCCCACCCCAAGCCCCCTCCCGCCTCCCCGGCGGGCGGGGGCGCTCTCGTGCGTGCGGGATCAGTCCAGGGGGAGTTCCTGGTGCGCGGCCACGATGGCGTCGATCCGGTGCGCCAAGTCGAAGTCCGCGCGCGTCAGCCGGTTCCCCGCGTCGTGCGTGGTGATCGAGGCACGCAGGTGATCGATACGGAGGTCGAGATCGGCGTGATGCTGAATCCTCCGGGACCGGTCGGCGATCGTCACGATCGCAGCCACCGCGGCGTGGTAGCGGATCGCGTACGTTCGGGTGATCGCGTCGCCTTCCTGTACCCAACCAGGCAGGCCGGCCAAATGCTCGGCGATCTCCTCGTGTGTCATCGGCGTCGACTCACCCATGTCATACCCCCTCGGTCACGGGCGCCAGGAGCTCGGCAAGGTCCCGGCCCACGGGCGCATCCTGCCACGGGCGCATGACCCGCTCCAGGGTGGCCAGTTCCCGGACCATTCGGGCGGAGCGGGTCGCGGCTGCGATCTCCGCCGCTTCCCCCGCGATCTCCAGTGCCTGCTCCGGTTCCCGGGCACCGGCCGCTGCGATGGCGTGCCGGGCCAGGTAGACCCCGCGGTCCCGGCGGGCGGACGCCGGGACTTCGGCCAGGACTTGCGACCACAAGGATGCGGCTTCGCGGCCGAGACGGAGGCGTCCGTAGCAAGTGGCTCGCTGCACCTCCAAGTAGCCCGGCGTGCGGCGGCAGGCGTTACCCCAGGGCAGGTCATCGTCAACCCGGGAGAGCAGGCCGCTCGCGGTGTCGATGAGCCGGTCGACGGCGGTGCGGTCGCCGATGAGCCCGGCGCCGTGAGCCTGCTGCTGCATCGCCATGATGCGCACACGTTCCTGCACACGACCGAGGAGAAGCATGTCCACCCCGCCCGTACCGCCCTGCTCCACCCGCCCCGGCAACCCGGTCCCGCCGCCTGTCGTGCTGAACGCCCGCGCGCTGCTGAACGACGCCCAGTTCAGCGGCGTCCTCGCCACGGTGCTCGACAACAACCCCGACATGGACATCAGCATGGGGTCGCATCGTCGTCGAGGCCTTGAAGTTCGTGGCCGCCGGGGCCCGGACACCGGTGGGCATCGCCCCGTCCCGGGTCGTCGACGAGGGCCGGCATGCGCTCATTCTGCACACGGCCCTGTACCAGGACCTGTGTGGGCGGCTCGGCGGTGCCTTCGTCCATCACTATCCGGAGCGCCCGGACACCGGCCGCTACGACCAGGAGATCCACGACCGGACCTTGGTCGCGATCCGGGCTGCCGGGTACGAGCCGGACCTCCGGCTATGGGCGGGACCGGAAGACGAGCTGGTGTCCGTGGCGGCGAAGTGCCAGCACGCGCCGAGCTGCACGATCCGGCCGATGCCGATGCCGATGCCGATGCCGATGCCGATGCCGAAGCCGGAGTGGCCGGCGCAGCCGTAGTCCGGCGCCTTTGACAGGGAGGTTCGGATGACCGAATGGATCGACCCGCGGTACGCGGAGCTGGTGGCCGAGTGGGAAGCGGCGCAGAGGCCGGACTCGCGTGACCCGGACGAGCCTCGCCCGGTGCGGGGGT
This sequence comes from Streptomyces sp. NPDC057939, assembly GCF_042887545.1. Lineage (NCBI taxonomy): Bacteria > Bacillati > Actinomycetota > Actinomycetes > Kitasatosporales > Streptomycetaceae > Streptomyces > Streptomyces sp. NPDC057939. The sequence goes on along the minus strand of NZ_JBHVPG010000043.1, from coordinate 1,538 downwards.
TCCTCGTTCCGCACTCCGAGGGCTAGGTACGAGACCAGCCCCGGCCGGCTGCCACCGGCCGGGGTCTCATCTGACATGTCGTTGCCCCGACCGTCCACAGACGGTCGGGGCAACACTGCTCCCTGAGGCCTCGTGAGCTGTTGTTCCAGGCGGGTGCGACGTTCCGGAATCGTTCCGGTCGGGCCCTGGATTCCGGCGAAATTCCGTACGTTCACGAAGCCTTAGGAAACATCTTGGAGCGCCATGAAATAGGTTCCGTTGCAGGTCAACGCTGTAGAAGACCTCTGACCTGCTCAGGCGCTCTCGGCCTGGAACATCCAGTGGTGCTTTTCGAGGTCGCCCGTCAGGCCGATCAGGATGTCCTCGGTGACCGGGTCGGCGTCGCCCGTCGCCTGGATGCGCTCGCGCATGCGGGTGATCACCGCGCCCAGGGCGTCCACGAGGACCTGTACGGCGTCCACGTCCTTCACCCAGCCCTCCTTAACCCCGGCGATCCCGCTCGTCGACGCCACCGTCGCCGCCCGGCCGTCGGGGGAGACCCCGAGGGCGGAGGCGCGTTCGGCGACCACGTCGGAGTGGGTGCGGGCCGAGGTGACCACCTCGTCCAGCTGGAGGTGGACCGACCGGAAACGCGGGCCGACCACGTTCCAGTGCACCTGCTTGGCGACGAGGGAGAGGTCGACGAGGTCCACCAGGGCGCCTTGCAGGGCGTCGCCCACGATCTTCAGGTCGGCGTCCTTGAGGGAGCTCTTCACGATGGCCACTGGGAATCTCCACTTCGCGATGTCGCCGACGGCGCGTCCGCCCCCATGGGAGCGGCGGAGTCGACGAACACGGTGTCTCGGTCGAAACCTCGCCTACCCACCCCAGTCGGGAGGAAACAGTCAAGAACCGGCCAGTCGGCGCGCGCCCCGACGCACACCCGTCGCCCCGCACCCAGGGGCCCCGTACCGAACGGTCGGCACGGGGCGCACAATGGCTGCCGACGCGCCGCGACGCGGGGCGTCACCGACTACGGAAGGAACCACCACCATGGGCCGTACTCCCGCAGTGGGGGACATCGTGGGCGACTTCTCCCTGCCCGGAGGAGTCCTGCTCCAGGACCGGTTCGAACGCTCCGATTACGCACTGGCCGACCAGCGCGGCAAGCCCGTGGTCCTGGCCTTCTACCCGGGGGACAACACCCCCGTCTGCACGAGACAGCTGTGCTCCTACTCCGACGGCCTCGACGCGCTCCGGACGTCCGGAGCCACGGTCTGGGGCATCAGCCCCCAGGGCGTCGACAGCCACGAAAGCTTCGCCCGCGACCGCGACCTGCGCATTCCGCTGCTCGCCGACGAGGGGCGGACCGTCGCCCGGGCGTTCGGCATCGACGCCCCGCTGATCGGGCTGCGACGTTCCGTGTTCATCGTGGGGCCCGACGGCCGCCTCCACTGGAAGCGCGTCGGCGCGGTGGGTGCCACGTTCCCCGCTCCCGACGTCCTCGCCCGGCAGCTCGCCACCATCGGCTAGCGCCCGACGCGCGCACAGGTGTGCGG